>CAZWWR010000483.1:0-1503 GCA_964637265.1 uncultured Jannaschia sp. | reverse complement strand
GCCGCCTCCACCGCCGGGGCGCGCAGCCGCAGCGCCCCCCGGCCCGCGGCGCAGGCGGCGTCGAGCGCGGGGCCCGGCACGGCGTAGGAGATGATCTTCACGGTGGCCGCCATCGTCCCCGCGGTGACGCGCTGCCATTCCGGGAGCGTCGCGACGGTGATCATCGGGTCGACGGCGTTCACGGCGGCGATCCGGGCCGCGTCGACCTCGAGCACGCCCGGCCCCTCGGCGTGGAGGTTGGCGCGGCCGGTGAAGGCGGGGCCGAGGGAGAGGCCCGCGCCGCGCAGGGCCTCGCCGAGCCGCGCGGCGGCACCGTCCTCCTCCACGTCCTCCGGGTCGAGCCGGGCGGCGACCACCTCCGCCACCCCCGCGGCGCGGAGCCTGTCCAGCTCCGCCGCCCCGAGGACGACGCCCTTGCGGAGCCGCCCGTCCGGCAGGGCGAGGGAATGGGCGAGGATGGCGCCCTCGGCCCGCGCGAGGGGGACGGGACCGAACCTCATGCGCCCCGCCGCAGCGCCTGCGTCATCGCGGCCAGCACGCTCACCGCGATCTCGGCGGGCGTCCGGGCGCCGATGTCGAGCCCGATCGGCGCGTCGAGGCGATCCAGCAGGGCCGGGTCGAGCCCCGCCTCCGCGAGCCGGGCGACGCGCTTCGCGTGGGTCCGCCTGGAGCCCAGCGCGCCGACGTAGAAGGCGGGGCTCTCCAGCGCGACCCGCAGCGCGGGATCGTCGAGCTTCGGGTCGTGCGTGAGCAGCACGACGGCCGAGCGGGCGTCGGGCGCGAAGCGGCGCATGGCCTCGTCCGGCCAGTCGTGCGTGATGGCCTCCGCGGGCTCGAGCCCGGGAAAGCGCGCCGGCGAGGCGAAGGCCTCGCGCGGGTCGATGACCAGCGGGGCGTAGCCCGCGACCTGCGCCATCGGCACGAGCGCCTGGGCGATGTGCACGGCGCCCACCACGGCGAGGCGGAGCGGCGGCGCGTGGAGCGTCACGAAGGTGCGGCCGTCGGGCTCGAGGCCCGAGCGGTCCCCGCGCAGGCGCTCGGCGACGCCCGCGGGCCCGAGGAGGCGGGAGGCGCCGGTCTCGAGGTCGACGGCCTGCCCGGCCGCCTCGGCACGGGCGCGCCGGTCCACGAGATCGGCCAGCAGGCGTTCGGGCAGCGTCCCGCCCACCGGCTCCAGCAGCACGCGGATGCGGCCGCCGCAGGCGAGGCCGACGGCGAAGGCCTCGTCGTCGGACACCCCGTATTCGAGGATCCGGTGGCACCCGCCCGAGACCGACCCGACGAGCTCCGCCTCCTCGCTCACGGCGAGCTGGCTTCCGGCCTGGCGCGGGGCCGAGCCCCACGTCTCCACCACGGTGGCCAGCGCGGCGCCACGGCCCGCGCGGTGCCATCGCAGCGCCGCTTCCGGCGCGCCCTCGGTAGCCGTCATCACGCTCCTCCTCGCCAGGTGCAGCTTGGGCGCCGGGGCGGCGGCGTCAACCCGGCCGTCCCGGGCCGCCCGCT
>CAZWWR010000482.1:0-1504 GCA_964637265.1 uncultured Jannaschia sp. | reverse complement strand
ACCCGGACGGGAGCAGGAACCCTTCTTGACTCAGCGCTTAGGAGAAACGCTTTAGGGGCCGCCGCGAACCAGGCCTTCGCCACCGGGCTCGAACCGGTGGCGCCTTCGATGGCTCACCCTTTGCCAAGATGTCCCCCGCCCGCCGGAGCTGCCGGTTCTCACGGCGCAGGCGGGCGAGCTCCTCGCGCTCGGCGGCCCTCATCACGTCGGGCCGCGCGCCGTCCTCGGCATCGGCCCTCGGCATCGACGCGGCGAACCCATCCGGCGATCGAGGCCGCGCTCGGCTCGAAATCGCGGGCCAGCTCCTCGGGGTGTGGCCAGACCGGACGAGATTGACCATCCGGCGCCGGAGCTCCGGCGGATAAGCAGGGGCGGCAGCGGGTCAACAAGAACACCTCCGGCTGAACTCTCAAGGTGCCCGTGAAACCGGGTCAACTCCAACTCTAACTTCACAATAGTTAGCGGGCCAGGGAATCCCCAGACTCAACTCGGTTGTGAGGCACTCTAGCCCGACCCCTCGAAGCATGCCGCCCGCCCGTCGGCGCGGATCGTGGCGGCGCCGTCGGCGATGGCGGTGGCGCGGCGGTTCATGAAGTCGGTCGGGCGGTCCGGGCGACGCGACTTGGGGGCCGGCAGGGCGGCGGCGATCAGGGCCGCGCGGCGGGGGCCGAGCCCGGCGGCGGTGGTTCCGAAGCGCCGCCGCGCCGCCGCCTCGACGCCGAACAGCCCTTCGCCCGTCTCGGCCACGTTCAGATAGACCTCGAGGATGCGCCGCTTGGGCCAAAGCAGCTCGACGACCGGCGTGATCAGCGCCTCGAGCGCCTTGCGGGGCCAGGAGCGGCCCTGCCAGAGGAAGACGTTCTTCACCACCTGCTGGCTGATCGTCGAGGCGCCACGGGCGCCCCCGCCCTCGATGGCCCGGCGCAGCGCGGTCACGTCGAAGCCCCAATGCAGGCAGAAATTGGCGTCCTCCGCCGCGACGGCGCTGCGCGCCATGACGGGCGCGATCTCGTCCCACGGGGTCCAGTACCGCTCGACCTCGCCGAGGCGGGCGGATTCGGCGAGGATGTAGGGCGTCGTCGGCGGGTCGATCCAGCGATAGGCCAGCACCCAGGCCACCATCCCCGCGACCAGCACCATCAGCCCGCGGAGCACGACCCGGCGGGTCGCGGTGATCGCGCGCGCGAGCCGGGGCTCGGCCCGCGCCTTGGGCCGGGGGGAAGTCTTGCGCGCCATCACCGCTAGAAGCCGTGCCGCCGCGCGGGCGTCAACCGGATCCCTGCCTGCCCCGGGCGCAGTGGAGTCGGGGCGTGCCTCGCCCCGCCACGACCTGGATCGCCGTCCCCGCGCTAGAGTGATCCGCGATCAGTAGAATGATACCCAGCATGCCGAAGGTATGCGGCGCATTCGTCTGGGGTGACGGGTTCGAGCGCGGCTCCGATGGCCTTGGCGAGGCTGTCGAAGCAGCGGGGCGCCGCGGTTCGGACGAGGGCCTTGAGCTTGG
>CAZWWR010000481.1:0-1505 GCA_964637265.1 uncultured Jannaschia sp. | reverse complement strand
GCCGTGCTGATCTCGGAGAAGGGGCTCATCGGGCGGCTCGACGCGGCCGGCCTCCGGGCGCTCGACCGGGCCCGGGGCGACGGCTTCGTGGCGTCGAGCTGGCTCGAGAACGACGGCGACCGCGTCGATCAGGAGACGGCCGCGCTCCGCACCCCCGCCGACGACCCGCGCCTGCCGCCGCTGGTGGCCGCGCGGGGCCGGACGGGGCGCGCCACGGCCGAGGCGGAATGCCGTCCCGGCGTCTGGATCGTGAGTTCGCTGGATCTGGACCTGGATGGGCCCTGCCGCGTGCTGGACGAGCCGGCCCTGCGGCTCACCGGGGCCATCGCCCTGCACCTGACCGAGGACGGGGTGATCGAGACGCACGCGACCCGCCTGCAGGGCGACAGGCCCTGGACGGGGCACCCGAGCCGCTTCCTGCCGCTCGGCCGTCCCGCCCGCCCGCGGGGCGCTCAGTAGCTGCGGATCAGGCCGACGAGGCGGCCCTGCACGCGCACCTGGTCCTCCCGCAGGACACGGTCCTCGTAGGCCGGGTTGGCCGCCTCGAGCACCACCTTGCCGCGCAGGCGGCGCAGGCGCTTGAGTGTCGCCTCCTGGCCCTCCACGAGCGCCACGACGATGTCCCCGTCATCCGCCGTGTCCTGCTCGCGGATCACCACGACGTCGCCGTCGTTGATGCCCGCGTCGACCATCGAGTCGCCCTGCACCTCCAGAGCGAAGTGCTCGCCGCCCCGGTCGATCATGTCGCCGGGCACGGCGACGTGCCGGGACACCTCGTTGATCGCCTCGATGGGAACGCCCGCCGCGATCCGCCCCATGAGGGGCAGTTCGATCGCATGGATGCGCACGTCCGACCGGTTGGCCACCGCGCCCGCCGCGGGCTGTCCGTCGCCCTCGATCACCTCGGGCACGAAGCCCGCCGCGGTGCCGTTCGCGTTCATGTCCTCGGGCAGGCGGAGGATCTCGATGGCGCGGGCCCGGTGGGCGAGCCGCTTGATGAAGCCGCGCTCCTCCAGCCCGGTGATGAGCCTGTGGATCCCCGACTTCGACCGCAGGCCCAGCTCGTCCTTCATCTCGTCGAAGGAGGGCGGGACGCCGTCGCGGCGGAGGCGGGCGTGGATGAACTGCAGAAGCTCGCGCTGCTTGCGGGTGAGCATGGCGCCCTCTCGTGAATGTCTTCGGTCGTGTTCTAGGAAAGTTCTTCCTAACTGTCAACGAAGCCCGGGGCTTCGCCCCCGCTCCGTGACCTCGCCCTCGCCCCGTGGCGGACCGGCAGACGGATCCGCCGGGGGAACCGGCCCGCCGCCTGCCGGGCGTCGCCCGACCGCGCCCGCCATGCGAGACCCGTCACCGCGGGCGCCGACGCGACCTCTTACAGTTCGGGCACCCGCCCCTCCCGGCTCAGGACCCGTCGCGCGTCGCGGCGATCGCGTCGGCGAGGTCGTCGCGATAGGCGCCCGCGCCGTCCGGAGAGACCCCCGTCGCCCGCCCCGCGCGCCCCTCCG
>CAZWWR010000480.1:0-1508 GCA_964637265.1 uncultured Jannaschia sp. | reverse complement strand
ATCCGCGCCGCGCTGCCGCCCCGCCCGGCGGCGCTCTCGATGGTCTGGGCCGGCGGCGCGGGCGGCTTCGCCTCGGACGCGGCCGCCATGACCCGCGAGACGGCGCTGCTGGGCGAGATCCTGCGCTTCATGGAGGTGCTCTGGGAGGCGGCCCCCGGCGCGGCCCGCGCCGCGCACGCGATGAGCTCGGCCGGCGGGCTCTTCGAGGGGGTCACGCAGGTCGGGGCCGACACCCCGCCCGCCCCGCGCCGCGCCTATGGCGAGGGCAAGCTGGCGCAGGAGGAGATGCTGGGCGCGCTCGATCCTTCGGTGGACGCCCGCCTCTACCGGCCGAGCTCGGTCTACGGCTTCGCCGGCTCGGCCCGGGTGGGGCTGGTGACGGCCTTGATCGGCGACGCGCTCTCGGGGCGCACCACGCGGATCGTGGGCAACCCGTCGACCCTGCGCGACTATGTCGCCGCCGGCGACATCGGCCGCTTCGTGGCCGCCCGGCTGCGGGCGCCGGGGCCCCGGCCCGCCCGGCCCTACCTGCTGGCGCGCGGCCGGTCCGCCTCGATGGTCGAGGTGATCGGCCATGTCGAGGCCGCGCTCGGCCTGCGGCTGCGGCTGCGCTACGACCCGCGGCCCTCGAACGCGCTCGACATGAGCTTCCGCCCCTCGGCCCTGCCGCCGGGCTGGGCGCAGCGCGACCTGCGCACCGGCGTGGCGCTCACCGCGATGCGCATGCGCGAGCACCGCGCGGGCCTGGCGGATCCGGCCCATGCCTGAGGCGGCGCCGATCTCCGAGTTCGAGCGGGCGGCGCGCTTCGCGCTGGTGGGGCTCGCCTCGACGGGGCTCTACTTCGTGCTCCTGGCGTTGCTCGACGGGGTGATCGGCGCGGTCTGGCTGCTCGCGGCGGTGTGCTACGCGGCCAGCATGGGGGCGAACTGGCTCGTGCAGGGGCGCTTCACCTTCCAGGGCGCGGGGCAGGGCGGCGGCCGGGGCGGCAGCCTCGCCCGCAGCCTGCGCCGCCACGTGATCATGCACCTTGCCGCGCTCGGGGCGAACTCGGCGGCGATGGCGGCGCTGGTCGACGGGCTCGGCCTGCCGCTCTTCGGGGCGCAGGTGCTGGTCACGGGGGTGCTGGCGGTGACGACCTTCGTGGTCTCGAAGCGGTGGGTCTTCGCGGAGGGCTGAGGCGCCTCGGGGGGACCTGTTTCGCACGCGAAACGGTGTCGGGTCGCTGGGCGGGCGAGGCGTTTCGCGTGCGAAACGGGCCGTCCCCGACCCGACACGCAGACCCCGCATCCGGACCCGGCACCCGGGAGACTCAACGGGATGTTTCGCGTGCGAAACAGGGCCCGCCCGGCTCACTCCGCGGGCGCGGCGAGCAGGAAGGCGGCGGTGCAGGCGATCACGCGGTCGAGCAGGGCGGGCTCGCGCAGCGCGCCGAGGTCGTGGCCGGCGTCGAGGTCGAGGATCCGCGTCGGTCCCGCCCGCCCCGCGGCCAGCCGCGCGGCGAGCGCCG
>CAZWWR010000479.1:0-1518 GCA_964637265.1 uncultured Jannaschia sp. | reverse complement strand
CCTGAGTCACGGGGCTCGACCGCCTCCGACGGGCTGGTCTCCGCACCTGTCAGGGTTTTAAGGTTCGTGCTCTGAACCGGTAGGGAGGAACCGCCGTGCCACGACTGCCACTCCAGCACACCTCTCACACATCCCCATCCCCGCCATGCGCACCCAGGACATCCTCTCCAAGCACCCCAACCCCTCCGACCAGCTCGACGCCATCGTGGCGCTCGTGAACAGCGCCTTCGCCTGCGAGCAGTGCTGTACGTCGTGCGCCGACGCCTGCCTCGACGAGGACGGCGACATGGACCTCCGGTACTGCATCCGGACCAACCTCGACTGCGCCGACATCTGCGCCACGACGGGCCGGGCGCTCTCGCGCCAGACCCAGCCGAACGCCCAACTCCTCCGCGCCCAGCTCGAGGCCTGCCGCGTCGCCTGCGACGCCTGCGCCGACGAGTGCGAGAAGCACGCCGACATGCACGACCACTGCCGCGTCTGCATGGAGTGCTGCCGCGAGTGCTCGAAGGCCTGCCAGTCGCTCCTCGACGCCATGCCCCAGGGCGCCACGGCCTAGCCCACCCCGCTCATCCCTCTGACGGCGCGGCCTCGACCCGGGGCCGCGCCGTCGCCGCGTTGACCCGACCGCACGCCATGACCGACCAGTCCCTCCTCGCTGCCTGGGGCGTGACCACGACCGCCGGGTACCTCGCCACGCACGCGATGGGCGTCGCGGGCACCGAGGTCTTCGGGATGAGCGTGTTCGGCTCCATCGTCGCCGTCTGGGCGCTTCTGATGACCCCGCCCGTCGGGATGACCGTGGCGCTCAAGGCGCGGGGACGGACGGACTCGCACCACTGGGTCTGGGTCGGGCTGGTGGCCGCCGCGCTGGCGGTGAACGTCGGCGTGGTCGCCGGTGGCGGCGGACACACCCACGACGGATCGGGGCACGGCGGGGCCGCGGAGGGCGCCTCGGGCCACGGAGAGCCGGGCCACCACGCAGAGCCCTCCGGCACCGGGGGGACGGGGGCACCCTCCACCGCCGAGACCGCCCGCGGAGAGGGCTCGGGCGGGGACGGACACGCCAACCCCGACGGCGGCCACGGCGAGTCCACCGGTTCCCCCGACGCGGGCAGGGACGACCCGAGCGGGCACGCGCATCCGGACGGAGGCCACGGCAGCTCGGAGGGCGCCGATGCCCGCGAATCGGGCGACCCCGCGCCCGCCGATGACGCCGCCGCCAGTACGCCGTCGGGTGGCTCGGGCGCTGGCGGGCACGGCGGCGAGACGGCCGACCGTCTGGTGGACGCCGCCGAGCTCCAGCACGCCGCCTACTTCCACCTCTGGTTCCTCGTCGGCGCGCTCGGCTTCGCCTACAGCGCGGCCGTCGCCCACGGCGGCGCCCGCAAGGCGCTCTACGGCACGGCCGCGCTCCTCAACGCCGCGATGGTCCTCGCCCTCGTCGCCGTGCCCGACGCCCGGGGCGTCGCGTTCCTGGTCGCCGCGGCGGTCCAGGGGCTCCCCATGCTCGTCGAC
>CAZWWR010000478.1:0-1519 GCA_964637265.1 uncultured Jannaschia sp. | reverse complement strand
CAGTCATACTTAAACAGAGTGTCGAGATAGCTGTTATCCCACTGCGTTGGCGTAGGGGTCCAGGCTCCTTCGATACCGCTGGTGATCGCATCGACGCCGACCCCTGTGTTGAATTTGCTCTTCCAGCCCAGGCCCTGATCCACAATGGTGGCTCCCCCAGGCTCAGGCCCAACGTGCGCCGCATCGCCCGCACCATGGCACTTGCCGAAGGTATGTCCGCCAGCCGTCAGCGCAACGGTCTCCTCATCGTTCATGGCCATGCGCGCAAAGGTTTCGCGAATGTCGCGCCCGGAGCCCAGCGGATCAGGCTCGCCGTCTGGCCCTTCCGGGTTCACGTAGATCAAACCCATCTGCACGGCGGCAAGGGGGTTCAGCAGCACGCGATCGCCTTCGTAGCGCTCATTGCCGAGCCATTCTTTTTCATTGCCCCAGTAGATATCTAGCTCTGGCTCCCAGACATCCACGCGCCCGCCCGCAAAACCCAGCGTTTTAAAGCCCATCGACTCTAGGGCGCAGTTGCCTGCAAAGATCATCAGGTCGGCCCAGGAAATTTTATTGCCGTATTTCTGTTTGATGGGCCAAAGCAACATGCGCGCCTTGTCGAGGTTGGCATTGTCGGGCCAGCTGTTGAGTGGCTCAAACCGCTGACTGCCCGAGCCTGCACCGCCGCGACCGTCGCCAATCCGGTAGGTGCCAGCGCTGTGCCAGGCCATCCGAATGAAGAGCGGCCCGTAGTGACCGTAGTCGGCGGGCCACCAGTCTTGCGACGTAGTCATCAGCTCATAGATATCTGCCCGCAGGGCCGCTAAATCGAGACTTTTGAACGCCTCAGCGTAGTTAAACGACTCATCCATCGGATTGGCCTTGGATGAGTGCTGATGGAGCATGTTGAGATTCAAAGAACTCGGCCACCAGTCTCGGTTTGACGTTCCGAGTCGAGTCTGAGGTCCGGCTAGGACAGGGCATCTACTGGCGCTGCTGACGGCATTGGGTGTCGTAGACTGTTGTGTACCCGTTTCCATCTTTTCTGCGCTACTTGATGCCAGGACAGATGTCACGGCCCGCCAAATTTCCATTAGCTTCCCGCTCATGGGGAACGGACATCTCATTTGGCTACTTGTCATGATTCCTTTCCTTTTGTGGTTTAGTTAGGTGCGTCTGTTTCTTCTCTGCGTGACTGTTCTTCCTTAGGTTTTCCTTAGACAGAGAGCATTGTTCGCCACATTTGCATTAGCACAGCCATTTGCTTGGGTCTCTGAGCCAATGGATTAATATAGTTCAACATGGTTTCGGCGTTTGAAACCATAGGCATGGTTTCAAAGTCATCTCGTTCTACGAACATTTTTTCAATCACTCCGTCTTTCACCAGCATGGAATAGCGCCGAGAACGATACCCCATCCCCTGATTAGAAAGATTTATCACCATCCCCATTGCGCGGGTAAAGTCACCATTCACATCGGGAATAAAGTGCACCTGGTCGGCTCCTTCTTCTTGAGCCCAACTCGCCAGCGAAAACGG
>CAZWWR010000477.1:0-1519 GCA_964637265.1 uncultured Jannaschia sp. | reverse complement strand
CGCCGAGGCCGAGCGGCGCCACCACGAGCAACCGGAGAACGCCGCGATGGCGGCGCAGGATCCAAACGACATCGCCTCCGGGAAACCCGGGGCGGTTCACCCCGGGATGTTGCGGGGTCCCTGGCGATGGATGACCTGGCGGTTCGACGGACCCCTGCCCCCGTCGTCCGGCCCAGACGACGCGATCGAGATCGGAGGACCGTTCCGGCAGGTCGATTACGACGGTCACGATGCGGCTCGATCGGGCGACCCTCTGGCGATGCTGGGAAGCGGGGTGACCAGCAGGTCCGCAGCACACCCCTCCACGATCGGGGCCACGGGCCCGGCCGGGCCCTCCTTCGCGGCGTCGTCGGGGCGCAGGGCCTCGGCCCCAACGGGGCGGTCGCAGTTCGTCGCGCCCCACTCACGGTGGCACGCGAGCGCCCCGACGATGGGCCGGGTGATGCTGCCGTGGCGACGGACGCCAAGCGTGACCTTTGGGCTGATGTCTCGATGGCCCGCGGGGGTCTCGCCGACGGTGGCGGCCGAGACCTCGATGCCGACCTCGCGGAGGGTGGTCCTGGACCGCGTTGGCCCTCAGGGTCGCCCCGCCCGGTCGGGGAAGATCCTCAGCGTGGGCGCGAAGTGCTCGCCATCTCGTGTCGGCACGCCGTCCTCGCCCCCGCCCCGGCCGAGATCGGACGGCAGGGACCGGGCGCGCTCCGCCCCGCGATGCCGTCGCCGCGCCGGTCGCCGAGGCCCGGGGCCAAGACCTCGTTCGCCGCCGCTTCCGACGTGCGCGGGAGGCCCGCGACGATCCCCGCGCGGTCGATGGCGAGGCCCAGCGCCTCCCGCGCGGGGATCCTCGATGAGCCGATGCGCGGCACTGGCATCGAGCACCACGACGCGCGGGATGGCCACGACAGTCGCCGTCCCGTCCTCGACCTGGTCCAACCCTGCGAGATCTGGGGAGGCGAGCGTGAAGGCCAAATCGGCGCCGCCGCTCAGGGCCGCGAGCGCATGGGCCCCGACCCGGCCCGTGGAACGGCGGGTGGGGCCCGCCGACCTTCGGCGCCTCGCCCCAGCAGCCGTCATGGGCCGCCACCGTGAGGGTGAGCGGCCGGGCCGCACGCCTCGATGGCTTGTGGGCCGCCACGACCTCCCCGACCCCGTCTTGGGAGGAGGGTGAGAGGATCGCGGCCTGGGATGCGCCTGGATCGAGGGCAGCGCGCCGAAGGTCTCCACGGCGCCGTTCCCGCCCGGATGTCCGCCGGCGGCGCCTCCTCGAGGAGCCTCGCCCGCGCCGCCGCTCGGTCAGCAGGGCGACGTCACCGGCGGCTCCACGAGCCGACCGACCGTCGCCCCGCCGTGGCGCGCAGCCCGTCGACGGGTCGGGCCTGTCCCTTGGGGGTCCCGCTCCAAGGCCGTCGCCGGCTTTCCGGTCCGGCCTGCCCTGCGGGGCGGAGGGGGCCGTGCGGCGCCCCTCCGGCCGGGGCGGCAGTCTGCGCCAGCGCAGCGGCGGGCATCAGCAGCAGAAATA
>CAZWWR010000476.1:0-1520 GCA_964637265.1 uncultured Jannaschia sp. | reverse complement strand
CGGCCCGCCTCCCCCGTGAGGAGCTGTGGCGAGGGGCGGGCGGGGAACGCCCGGCTGGACTCCGCGCAGTCGATCGGGCCCGCCGCGGCCCCCCGGGCCGGAACGGGCGTGGGCGATTGCTCCCGGGTCGGGCGGATGGCAGACCGTCAGCCCCGACACCAGCCCGAGGCATGACCATGCGCCTGATCCCGATCCTCGCTGCTCCGGCCCTTCTCGCCGCGTGCACCGCCGCGGAGACGTCCGCCTTCGTGGAGGACCCGTCCGCCTTCGCCTGCCGCGAGCGCGCCGCGGGCACGCTCTCGGTCGCGTTCGAGGACACGGCGGCGCAGCCCATCAATACCGACATCTTCGGCACCCAGAACTACAACGTCGAGGCCGCCGGGCAGACGTTCCGCTGCAGCCTCGACTCGGACGGCGACATCATCACCTTCAGCCGGGTCTGAGCGGCCCCGGTCCGGGGATGCGCCCCGGCGGGGGCGGCGAGCCGCCGAGCCCGTGGGACGGGCGGGCCACGCGGCGCGAGCGCGTGGTCCTCGGCGCGGCGGCCGCGCTCGCCGCCGTGTTCGGCCTTCCCGTTCTCTACGGCTTCGTCG
The DNA here is from genome assembly GCA_964637265.1 of uncultured Jannaschia sp. Taxonomy (GTDB): domain Bacteria; phylum Pseudomonadota; class Alphaproteobacteria; order Rhodobacterales; family Rhodobacteraceae; genus Jannaschia. Next base: position 927 of record CAZWWR010000476.1, on the reverse strand, counting down.
TGCTCGGCGGGGCGGCCGAGCCGGGCACAACCGCGGCCGGGCTGGCCGTCGCGCTGCTGACGGCGGCGCTGCACGTCGCGATCGCGGTGCCGTTCCTGCGCCTCGCCCGGCCCTCCACCGGGGTGCTGGCGTTCGCCGTCCTGTGCGGCATGGCGTCCATCGCGCTGCACACCTCGCTCACGGAGCTGATCCCGCTGTCGCTGGTGCCCTTCCGCGACGGGATCGTGTTCGAGGCCGGGGTGATGGAGGAGGTGGGCAAGGGTCTCTTCCTGCTCCTCTTCGCGCTGGCGAGCCTGCGCTACTTCCCGAACGCCTTCGCGGGCCTCGTCCTCGGGTGGTTCGTGGGCATCGGCTTCGCCTTCCTCGAGAACATCAGCTACGATCGCGCGATCCTCGACGCGGAGGCCTATGTGGGGCTCGCCCTGCGCACCGCCGCCGCGATCCTCAACGACCATCCGCTCGATACGGGCCTCGCGGGCGCCGCGATGGGCTGGCTTCTGCCGAAGCACGGGGCGCGGGCGCTGTGGTGGGTCTGGCCGCTCGCGCTCCTGCCCGGGATGGCGCTCCACATCCTCAACGACACCGACGGCTTCCCCGCGGGGCTCGCGCTCGGCGGGGCGACGCTCGCGGTGCTGCTGATGGTGGCGATGCGGCGGCACCGCGCCTGAGGGCGGTGGACGGGGCGAGGCTGGGTGTTGGGGGTCGAGGCGGCCGTCGGCGGCCGTCCTCCTGACGCAAGGATCGGCTCGTTCCGCCGGGGGCGAGCCTTCGGCTCGGCAGCCCGGCGCGCGGTTCGCCCTGAGGTGGCGGGGCAACGCGCGCCCGGCCATCCGGGCGCGGCGCCACCCCCCGGGCCGGCGTCGGAATGGCCTGCCGCTCCGGGGGAGGGACCGGGAGACTCCCGGCCGCTCCCGGGCGGCGCTTCCT
>CAZWWR010000475.1:0-1526 GCA_964637265.1 uncultured Jannaschia sp. | reverse complement strand
CCACACCGCGGCCCTCGCCCACCTTGCCGGGCGGCGCGGACGGCCGGCGGACGCGTGCGGGCGGGGCTCAGCGCTCCAGGATCAAGCGGCCGTCCTCGATGGAGATGCGCTCGAAGCGCTCAAGGTAGCGCATCCCGAGGAGGGACGCGAAAAGCTCTCCCTCGGTCACGGAGGCCCTGACGTCGCGGTCCACGATGCCGCCGAGGCGGACCTCGTCCAGCACCACCTCGGCGACTCGCACGGTGCCGTTGGCCGTCTCCGCGCGGCCGGTGTAGGCCAGCGCGCCCAGGTCGACGCCCACCCGCTCGGCGTCGGCGCGGCTCAGCACGACGTCCGTGGCGCCGGTGTCGACGACGAAGCGCACGGGCTCCCCCTCCACCTCCAGCGTCACGTCGTAGTGGCCGCCGGGGCCGCGCGGCACCTCCACCCGGCCGTCGACGAAGCTCTGACGGGGCGCGACGTCGTCCCGCACGTCGTTCCAGAGCCCGATCGCCGCGACGGTGCCGACGAAGATCAGCCCCCAGAGCGCCGCGTGGCGCGCGGTCTGCCCCAGCCTCTCCCGCCCGCCTATGAGGACGTAGCCCCCGACCGCCGCTCCGAGGAGGACGAGGTAGAGCACGCGCGCGATCTGGTCACCATCCATGCCCGGGAGATGGGAACCCCCGACCGCCCCTTGAATGGGGAGGGCGTCACTTGTCCGTTCACGGGATCCGCCGCCGAGGATCGGCATGCGCGGGCCCCGGGGCTCGGTCTCGGAGTCGGACGCAGCCCGCGCATCGTGCCGGCGAGCGGGGCGGCCCGTCCTCTAGCGCGGGGCCATGCGGATGCCGCCGTCGAGGCGGACGTCCTCCCCGTTGAAGTAGTCGTTCTCGATCATGGCGACGGCGAGCGCGGCGTACTCCTCGGGCCGCCCGAGCCTGCGGGGGTTCAGCACCGACTCCCCCAGCGAGCGCCGCACGGGCTCGGGCAGCGAGGCCAGAAGCGGGGTGTCGAAGAGGCCCGGCAGTATCGTGTTGACCCGAATGCCCTCCGCCGCGAGGTCGCGTGCAACCGGCAGGGTCATCCCCACCACGCCGCCCTTCGAAGCCGCGTAGGCCGCCTGGCCGACCTGCCCGTCCTCCGCCGCGACCGAGGCCGTGTTGACCACCGCGCCGCGGCAGCCCTCCAGCGGCTCCAGCGTCATCATGCCCGCGGCCGAGCGCGCGATGCAGCGAAAGGTGCCCACGAGGTTCACGGCGATCACGCGGGCGAAGCGGTCCGCCGGATGGGCCCGGATCGCCCCGGTCTCGCGGTCGCGCGATGCCGTCTTGATCGCCTCCGCGATGCCGGCGCAGTTGACCAGCATCCGCTCCTGGCCATGGGCGGCGCGCGCGCCCTCGAAGGCGGTCTCCACGCTCGCGTCGTCGGTCACGTCCGCACGCTCGAAGGCGCCGCCGATCTCGGCCGCCAGCGCCTCGCCGCGCTCGGCGTCGAGGTCGAGGATCGCCACCCGCGCCCCGCGCCCCGCCAGCGCCCGCGCCGTCGCC
>CAZWWR010000474.1:0-1526 GCA_964637265.1 uncultured Jannaschia sp. | reverse complement strand
CGCCCGCGTTCCTCAGCAGCCAGAGCGCCGTCGCCCGCACGATGCCCGCCTGCGTGCCGTCCTCGGCCAGCGTCGCGAGGGCCCCGGCCGTGCCCGCCGGGTCGGCCCGCCCCCGGACGAGGACCTCCCCGTAATGGGGCCCGCGATGGGCGCTGTCGGGGAAGCGGGCGGCGATCTCCTCCGCCGCCCAGCCCGGCCCCCTGTCGGTGTGGCAGGCCGTGCAGGCGTCGGGCGCGCCGGTCGTCGGGGCGAGGTCGGGCCGGGGCACCCGGAAGGAATGGTCGGCCCGCCAGTCGACGCCCATGTAGACCTCCTCCGGCATGTGGCAGCTCCGGCACTGCGCGCCCTCGCTGCCCGGCTCGTGGAAGTGATGGGACGGGTCGTCGTAGAGCCCGGCGGCCGCGGCGAAACCGGGATCGCCGCCCTCGGGGGCATGGCAGCGCGTGCACAGTCCGTTGCCCTCCGCCACGAGCCCCGCGCCGTGCGCCTCGTGGCAGTCGAGGCAGCCGACCCCCGCCGCGGCCATGCGCGACTGGAGGAAGGAGCCGTAGACGAACACCTCGTCGCGGATCTGCCCGTCGGCGTGGTAGAGTCCCGGCCGCAGCAGGGCGAGGCCGTAGCTGTCGTGATACGGCGTGCCCGGTAGCGGCGAGGCGTCCCCGTGCGCCTCCCGCCTCGAATGGCAGGTGGCGCATTGCTGCACGGTCGCCTCGGTGGTGGCGAAGCTCTGGCTGAACCCGTAGGCGTCGAGCTCGGCCCCGCCCGAGGCGGCCTCCAGCCCCTCCGCCCAGCGCAGATGCTCCGAGCCGGGCCCGTGGCAGGCCTCGCAGCCCACGCCGATCTCGGCCTGGCGCGAGGCGTAGCGCCCCGTTCCCGGATCGTAGCGCTTCTCGAAGCCGGTGGCGTGGCACTCGGCGCAGCGCGCGTTCCAGGTCTTGTAGGGCCCCGTCCAGTGCAGCGCGTCGTCGGGCGGCAGATCGTCGTCGGGATAGAGGTGGAACCACGCCTCCCGCTCGGTGTCCCAGACCACGTCGAAGCTCTGGAGCCGCCCCGCCTCCGTCTCGAGGAGGTACTGCTGAAGCGGCTCGACGCCGACCACCGAATGCACCTCGTACTCGGTGGTCCCGCCGTCGGTCTCCGTGACCGAGACGTGGTAGCCGCCCTCGGGCCCGATCCGGAACCGCGCGGTCATCCCGGCATGGCTGAACTCGGTGCCGTCGAAATCGGCGCGCACCGTCTCGGGCGAGGGCTCCGTCCAGGCCAGGGCGTGATGCGAGCCCTCCCAGTCCGCCGCCTCCGCGTCGTGGCAGGCGGCGCAGGCGGCCGAGCCGACATGGGACGGCACGGCTCCCGGCTCCTGCGCCGCGGCGGGCCCGGCGAGGAGCAGCAGCAGCGCCGCGGCGGCGGCGGGCGTCGTGATGGCGGGAGCCGGAGGTCGCATTCCGTGTCCTGGGCGTCTGGGGGCGTCTGGGCATGTCGGTCGAGGGCCGGCGCGGCGGAACCAGGGCCCGGCCGCGCGCGCCCTT
>CAZWWR010000473.1:0-1530 GCA_964637265.1 uncultured Jannaschia sp. | reverse complement strand
GATGCCTCACCGCCCTAGGCCGGGCACCTGCCCGCGGGTCGCGGCCCCGCATGGAGGCGGGGGCGCCTGCGGGATGGGGACGGTCGGCGGCGTGTGCTGGGCACAGGGCGGCAGGCGCCCGCCGACAAGGGAAGGCCGCCACCGCCCACGACGCCGGGCGGGCGCCCGGGCACCCGTCGGGCCGGGGACGGTGGCTCAGTTGCCGAGGTTGCTGGCCTGGTTGGTGATGCCGAGGATCAGCGCCGCGACCCCGCCCGCGGCGGCGATGTTGGTGATCGGGCTCTCGGTGATCAGCACGAGGTCGCGCGAGGCGAGGCGGAACGCGCCCGCCGAGAACAGCCCGTCGGCCGAGGTGAGGTCGACCGAGAAGATCACCCGCTGCTCCCGGGGCCCCCTGACGCCGGCGCCGAGCGCCTCGGGCCGGTAGTCGCGCAGCACGAGGATGCCGCCCGGGTCGGCGCGGCGGTTGTCGAGCCCGCCGGTGAGCGAGACCGCGTCGAGCGCCGTGACCTCGTCCTTCGGAAAGTTGATGAGCCGCTGGTTGCCGGAAGCGCCGAGGGTGAGGAAGTAGCGGTCGTCCTCCTCCACCACGACGCGGTCGCCGGGGCGCAGGAGCGTGTCGAGCCGCGGCTCGGCGTAAAGACGGTCGAGCGAGGTGCCGTAGAGGCGGCCGCCGCGGGTGAGCCGGACCTGCGGGTTCCTGATCTCGCGCTCCACCCCACCGCCCAGGGCGATCAGGCCGAGCACCGTGAGCGAACGGTCGGGCAGCGGGTAGGCGCCCGGGTCCTCCACACCGGCGACGAGCTCGACCGAGTTCTGCCGCCCCTCCGAGAAGCTGAGCTGGATCTGGGCCGAGGGGGCGATGGGCTCGAGCGCGCGCTGCAGCCGGTCGCGCGCCGCCTCGGGCGTGGTGCCCGACACGCTCACCTGCCCGACATAGGGCAGGAAGATCGAGCCGGACGAGGAGACCTGCATCCCGCGCATCTCGATCTGCCGTTGCGCGGGCGTGAGCAGGAGGGAGTTCTGGTCGTTGTCCCAGATGACGATGTCGACAGTGTCGTTCGGCGCGATGACGCGCTGCGTGGACCCCGCGCTTGCGCCGATCCAGTCGAGATGCGGCCCTTCGGCGTCGGGCCAGGATTGCAGCGTCGGCAGGAAGGCGCGGGTGACGGGATAGAGCGCGAAGCCCGCGAGCGGGTCGTCGCTGCGCCGGATCACCTCACGTTCGAGCGGTGCGCCGCGCGGCAGGGCGCAGCCGCCCACCAGCCCGATCACCGCCAGGACCGCGAAGGCCCGTCCGAACCCGAGCATGTGCCGCCTCCGTCCCACTCGCCCCCGTTGGCCGGGTTCTAGACGGGATCCGCTGGAGGGTCAGGCCCCGTCGCCGCTTTTCGGCGGCTTCCGTCCTCCGCGGGCCCGGGCCGCCGGGGTCTGTTGCGCGGATGCAACCAGGCGGGAGGGGGCCGTGGCGGGACGCGGCGCGGCCGGCGCGTCGTCGCTCCCCCGGCGGGGCGGCATCCCGCCGCCCGG
>CAZWWR010000472.1:0-1536 GCA_964637265.1 uncultured Jannaschia sp. | reverse complement strand
CCCTCGCCCGGGGCGCCCGGTGATGGACGGCGCCGCGCCCGCCCCGATCCGCTCGACCTGCCCCTATTGCGGCGTCGGCTGCGGCGTCCTGCTCTCGCCCGACGGCGCCTGCGGCCTGCACGTCGCGGGCGACCCGGACCATCCCGCCAACCGCGGCCGCCGCCGCTCCAAGGGCACCGCCCTGGGCGAGACGTTGGGGACGGAGGGCCGCCTGCTGCGCCCCCGCATCCACGGGCGCGACGCCTCCTGGGACGTGGTGCTCGATCTCGTGGCCGACCCCTTCCGCGCGGCCGCGGCCGAGCGCGGGCCCGACAGCGTCGCCATGTACGTCTCGGGCCAGTGCCTGACCGAGGACGACTGCCTCGCCAACAAGCTGATGAAGGGCCTGATCGGCACCGCCAACATCGACACCAACTCGCGGCTCTGCATGGCCTCCACCGTCGCGGGCCACCGCCGCGCCTTCGGCACCGACACCGTACCCGGCACCTACGAGGACATCGAGCGGGCCGACCTCGTCGTGCTGGTGGGCTCCAACCTCGCCTGGTGCCACCCCGTGCTGCATCAGCGCCTCCAGGCCGCCGGCGCCGCGCGCCCCCATATGCGCGTGATCGTCGTCGACCCCCGGCGCACCGCCACCTGCGAGGGCGCGGACCTGCACCTGCCGCTGGCGCCCGGCTCGGACGTGGCGCTCTTCAACGGCCTGCTCGCCGCCATCGCGGATGCGGGCGCGCTCGACGCGTCCTTCGCGGCCAGCCTCCAGGGGCTGGACGACGCGCTCGCCTCCGCCCGCGCGGACGACCCCGGCGTCACCGGTCTCGCGCCCGAGCTGCGCGCCCGCCTCCACGCCGAATTGATCGGGACGGAGCGCGTCGTCACCGTCTTCTCCCAGGGCGTGAACTAGTCGAGCTCGGGCTCCGACAAGGTGAACGCGATCCTCACCTGCCACCTGGCCACCGGCCGGATCGGCCGGCCGGGCATGGGCCCGCTCTCGGCGACGGGCCAGCCCAACGCGATGGGCGGGCGCGAGGTGGGCGGGCTGGCCAACACGCTCGCCTGCCATCTCGACCTGGAGGAGCCCGTGCCCCGGGTCGCCGTGGCCGCGTTCTGGGGCGCGCCCGCCGCCATCCCCGACCGGCCCGGGCTCAAGGCCGTCGACATGTTCCGCGCCGTCGAGGAGGGCCGCGTCAAGGCGCTCTGGGTCATGCACACGAACCCCGCCGTCACGCTGCCCGACGCGGACGCCGTGAGGGGCGCCATCGCGTCCTGCCCCTCCGTCGTCGTCTCCGACGTCACCGGCGAGACGGACACCGCCCGGCTCGCCCACGTCCTGCTGCCCGCCGCCGCCTGGGCCGAGAGGGACGCCACCGTCACCAACTCCCACCGCGTGATCTCGCGCCAGCGCGCCGTCCTCGCGCCCCCGGGCGAGGCGCGGCCCGACTGGTGGCACCTGGCCGAGATCGGCCGCCGGATGGGCTGGGCGCGGGGCTTCGACCATGCGGGCCCGGCCGAGATCTTCCGCGAGCACGCCGCGCTCTC
>CAZWWR010000471.1:0-1537 GCA_964637265.1 uncultured Jannaschia sp. | reverse complement strand
CCCCTCCACCGAGAGCGGCACCGCCGGGACGGAGGCCGTCCGGATCTCGCCCGAGGCGAGGTCGTACCAGCGCAGCTCCGCCCCCGGCGCCTCGCCCGCCCCGCCCCCTTCGGCGACCAGCGTGATCCGCTCGGTCCGCGTGCCCACGAGCATGCCGCGCTCGTCGCGCTGTTCCACCACGGGCTCGTCCGGGTAGGCGCGCAGGCCGGGCACCTCGTGGGGCGGCAGGAGCGGCGGCAGGAACATGGCGGGCGCGCCGCGGATCGTCGCGGTCACGGTCCGCACCACGCCGTCGCCGGGGGCCAGCCCCTCGGTCGCGCCCTCGATCTCCTGCTCGAGCTCCACCGAGTCGGCGGCGAGGAACGGCTCGAGCCCCTCCGCGCCCTCGGGCACCACACCCGTCACCGCGACGGGCTCCACCGGGAGCGCGGCGCGCAGCGGCTCGCCCCCCGGATCGCCGGCCCAGGCCACCGCCACCTCGCCGGGCGGCAGGGCGACGGTGCCGGGCACCATCGGCGTGAGCAGGTAGCGCCGCGAGACGCCGGCCCAGGTCTCGCCGCCGATCCGCTCGCTCACCGGGCCGGTGGAGGCGACGCGGACGAGCAGGTCGGGCGCCTCCAGCGCGGGCCAGACGGGGGGCTCGGGCAGGAAGGTCGGCACGAGCACCGTGAGCCGCAGCGAGACCGGCTGCCCGGGGATCGCCTCGGTCTCGGGCATCTCGACCCGGAGGACCGGTTCATCGGGGGGCGCTTCGGCCGACGGGTCGGGGGCGTCCTGCGCCGGGGCGGCGTGGCCCAGGGCGGCGAGGAGGAGCGCGGCGAGGAGGCGCCTCATCCGTCGTCCCCCCCGGCTCCGTCCGGCCCGGCCCCCTCGCCCCCGGCCCCGTCCGGCCCGTCGGCGTCGGCCTCCGGCCCCTCCGCCGGGTCGGGTCCGCGGGCCCGCTCGAGCGCGAAGCGGCTGCGCAGGAAGTCCCCGGTGCGGGTGTCGACGGTGTTCATCCACTGATCCGCGGTGAGCATGCCGGGCCCGCCGTCCTCCTCGACCTCGATCTGCGTCTCCGCGCCGCGGTTGGCCTCGTTGTCGAACACCACCTCGTCGGCGCCGACGCCCCGGTCCTCGCCGGTGTCGGACTGCTCGCGCAGGGTCTCGACGTAGTCCACGATCTCGCGGGCGGTGGCGAGGTTCCCGGCCGCCCCGGGATAGTCCGGGTCGCGGGTGAGCGCGGTCTCGAAGGCGCGCACCCCGTCCCGGTAGCCGCGCGACTTGAGGTGCGCCATGCCCTGGATGAACGCGGCCTGGGCCGTCTCGACCCGGTTCAGCACCTCGATCGCGGCCTCGTACTGGCCGTCCCGGTAGAGGGCGTAGCCCCGCCAGAGCGGATCCTCGAAGAGCTCGGCGGCGCGGCCGAAATCGGGGCGGGCGAAGGCGAGGCGGCCCTGCTGGTCGGGCGTGAGGAACCAGTCCGCCGGCGGGTCGGCCCGGGCGCCCCCGGCGGGCAGGAGCAGCGCCAGCGCGAGCCCCGCGCCCCAGCGCATCG
>CAZWWR010000470.1:0-1550 GCA_964637265.1 uncultured Jannaschia sp. | reverse complement strand
GGCGGCGTCGTTGCGCTGACGGCCGCGACGCTGTCGATCCGGGGCGCGCGCGGCCTGAGGCCGCTCAGAGCGTCTCCGCGAGGAGGCCGAGCCCCGCGAGCCCCACCGCGCCCCCTGTGGCGCGGGCGGCCGGGGTGCCCCGCGCGGCGCCGGCGATGAGGCCGATGCCCACGCCGACGAGGTTCAGCGCCCCCGTCGAGAGGAGGAAGCCCGTGCCGTAGGCCAGCGGCTCGCCCGCCTGGAGCATGCGGGCGCCGTGGGCGTGGCCGTGGAACGCGGCGAAGATGCCGATGATGAGCGCGGCCGCGCCGAGCGGCGGGCGCGCGGCCATCAGCACGGCGGTGCCCAGCACGAGGGCGGAGACGGCGAGGCCCGTCTCGATCCCGGCGAGCGGGATGCCCGAGGCGCCCATCGCGATGCCGAGCGCCATGACCATCGGGAAGGTCGCGGGCAGGAGCCAGACGGCGGCCCGGCCGAGCAGCGCGGCCCACAGCCCCACGCCGATCATCGTGGCGCCGTGATCCCAGCCGGTGAACGGGTGGAGCAGCCCGGCGTCAAACCCGTCCGCGGACACGCCCGCGTCGTGGGCCGCGGCCGTGAGGGCCGTGGCGAGCACGACGGCTAGGGCGGCGCAGGCCGCGGTGGTGCGATGCAAGGGTCCGGTCCTCCCCACGCCCGCCATCAGTTAAGCCCCTGACGATGCTGCGGGCGAGTCCGGCCCCGGCCGTCGGCGGGATTCCGCCGGGGGCGGCGCGGTGCTCGGGGGACCATGTGATCACACTCGCGCGGGGGATCGGGCGGTCGGCGATCCTCCCGGTGGGGGCGCTCCGCGGGGCGGACGGCGGGGGGTGCAGCCGCCGCAGGGCACCGGCGGGGCCGTGCCTCACGGGTGCGGTCGCGGATCGCCGGGCGGGTGGGCGAGCGGCGGCAGGGGTCGTCCATCCGGGCGGATCGTCGGAGTACCGGGCGCTGCGGCGCCGAGCCGACCGCTCAGAACGCCGCCTCGATGAGGAAGGGGCCGGGCTCGGCCGCGGCATCTGCGATCGCCCGCACCAGCTCGCCCGCCTCCTCCACCCGCCGGCCCGGCACGCCCATCCCCCGGGCCAGCGACACGAAGTCGAGCGGGGGGCGGTCGAGGTCGAGCATGTCGAGCGCGGCCGGGCCCGGGTTCGCGCCCACCGCCGCGAGCTCCCCCTTGAGGATCTGGTAGGCGCGGTTGGCAAGGATCACGGTGGTCACGTTCGTGCCTTCCCGCGCCTGCGTCCACAGCCCCTGGATGGTGTACATCGCCGAGCCGTCGGCCTGCAGCGCGATCACCGGGCGGTCGGGGGATGCGATGGCCGCCCCGGCGGCGAGCGGGATGCCGATGCCGATGGCCCCGCCGGTTATGGCGAGCCAGCTGTGCCGCGCCGCGCCCGCCGTCGCCGGGTGGAGGCCGCGGCCCGCGGTGATGCTCTCGTCGACCACGATGGCGCCCTCGGGCAGGGCGTGCGCCACGGCGGCGGCGAAGCTCTCGGGCGTGAGCGGCCCCTCCGGGCGGGGCGGCAGCG
>CAZWWR010000469.1:251-1551 GCA_964637265.1 uncultured Jannaschia sp. | reverse complement strand
CCGGCGCGGGCGGCTTCGGAACCATCGCCGAGTTCCGCTCCGGCGCCTTCGACGCCCCGGGCCAGGACAGCGCCGACCCCGCCTCCGCCGTCACCCTCGGCGGAACCCTCGCCCTCGACGCCGCCGACCTCCAGGGCACCGGCTCCTGGACCCTCCTCGAGGCCGACACCCTCCAGGGAACCTTCCACACCCTCGACACCACCGGCCTCGGAAACCGCGACGCTCTCCTCGCACTCGACCACGACACAGACACCCTCACCCTCACCCTCACCACAGGCACAGGACAAACCACGATCGAGGGCGGCGGGCGCCACGGCAGTCCCGGAATCGGGTCCGAGGACGGGGACGGGGACAGCGGCAGGGACGAGCCCCCCGACGAGGGCGTCGCGCCGCCGGCGCCGCCCCCGGCGGCGGAGGAGACCCCCGGGGACGTGCCGGACGAGGCGCCCGGGAAGGACCCCGCGGAGGAGCCGGAGGAGCGCCCCGAGGACGCCCCCGAGGAGGCGCCGGAGGACACCGGCTCCGACGACGCGCCCCGGGCGCCGGAGGGGGACCCGGTCGTGCTGCCCGGTCTGGTCGCGTGGTTCGACGCCTCGGACGCGGACGGCGATCCGGACGACCTGAGCGGCATGGGCAACCGCGCGGTGCTGGCCGCGGGAGACGGCGCCGAGCTGGTCGGGGCCGAGCTGATCGGGGCGGGCTGGGACTTCGACGGCACCGACGCCTACAGGATCGCCAACGCGCCCGAGCTCACCCTCGCGGAGCGCCACGAGGGCAGGACCCTGGCTCTGACGATCGAGGCCGGCGCGGACACCGCGCAGGAGACGATCTACGAGCAGGGCGGCATCGTCCGCGGCATGTCGGTCTACACCGAGGACGGCCGGCTGCACGCGGCCGCCTGGAACCTCAAGGAGCGCGAATGGGGCGCGATCGGGGTGTCGACCGAGCTCGCCCCAGGCGAGCGGGCCTCGCTCGTGCTGCGCCTCGACGCGGATCGCGGCCTGCTGAGCCTGGCCCGCGACGGCGCGGTGGTGGACGAGGCCCGCGGCGCCGGCACGCTCCACGCCCACCGGGACGGGATCGGCCTCGGCGCGGTGAACGGCGGCGCCCTCGACGCCCGCGGCGGCGACCTGGACGGCGCCTTCACCGGCACGCTGTTCGCGCTGGCCGCCTACGACCGCGCGCTCGGCGACGCCGAGATGGCCGGGCTGGGCCGGCACCTCGCCGACAGCCGGGCCCCCGATCCTGTCCCCGGCCCCGACCGGACCGAGGCCGAGGCGCTGGCCGACGAGCTGATCCT
>CAZWWR010000469.1:0-241 GCA_964637265.1 uncultured Jannaschia sp. | reverse complement strand
CGAGGACGGTCTCGAGGGCGGCCCCGGCGGCGGCGGCGCGGAGGACCCGTCGGAACTCGGGGATCTGCCCCCCACGGCGGAGCCGATGCCGTTCGAGGAGCTGATCTAGGGGGGCGGCGGAGGCGCGGGGCCGGCGGGCGGGCTACCCCGCCGCGCGGTCCGGGACCGGGGCCGGCAGGCCCGCCGCCACCTCCAGCACCCCGTCGCTCCAGGCCTCCCAGGTGAGGCGGCGGCGGTAGCG
>CAZWWR010000468.1:0-1568 GCA_964637265.1 uncultured Jannaschia sp. | reverse complement strand
ACCAGCACCTCGAACACGGCGTCGAGCGCCGCACTGTCGCTCGCCCCCTGCGGCACGATGGGCTTGATGTCCGACGCCCGCTCCCCGAACGCGCCATGCGCCATGCGGATCTCGTGGGACTTCATCCAGTTGACGTTGCCCTTGAGCGTGTTGATCTCGCCGTTATGGGCCAGCATCCGGAAGGGCTGCGCCAGCCACCATTGCGGGAAGGTGTTGGTCGAGTAGCGCTGGTGGTAGATGGCGAAGGCGCTCTCGAAGCGCTCGTCCTGCAGGTCGCAGTAGAACTCGGCCACGTCCTGCGCCAGCATCATGCCCTTGTAGATCACCGAGCGGCAGGACAGCGAGCAGACGTAGAGCCCGGCCACCTGCGCGGCGGCGGCGGCCTTCTCGATCCGGCGGCGGATCACGTAGAGCTCGCGCTCGAACTCCTCCTCCGGCAGGCCCTTCGCGTTCGAGATCAGGATCTGCTCGATCTCGGGCCGGGTCGCGTTCGCCTTCTCGCCCAGCACCGAGATGTTCACGGGCACGTGCCGCCACCCGTAGATGTAGTGCCCCATCCGGAGCAGCTCCGTCTCGACGATGGTGCGGCAGGTCTCCTGCGCGGCGAAGTCGTTGCGCGGCAGGAAGATCTGCCCCACCGCGAGGAGCTCGGCGCGCACCTCGTGGCCCGTGCGCGCCACCTGCTCGCCCATGAAGTGGAACGGGATCTGGACGTGGATCCCCGCCCCGTCGCCCGTCTTGCCGTCCGCGTCGACGGCGCCGCGGTGCCACACGGCCTTCAGCGCCTGGATCCCCGCCTCGACCACCTTGCGGGAACGGCGGCCCTTGATGTCGACCACGAGCCCCACCCCGCAGGAGGCGTGCTCGCTCTCCTCGCGGTAGAGGCTCGCGTCCTCCATCGCCGTCCGGCGGGCCAGCTCGTCGCGCTCGAATTCGGTGAACCAGTGCATGCGTGACCTCCGTCGGGGCCGGCCTCGGCCGGCGGGTGTTCGGGAACCGCGTCCGCGGTCAGACGTGATTGTGGGCGGCTTCGTACGCGGCCGCCGTGACGCGGGGATGATCGCCGGCCAGCCGCGCGCAGGCGAGGGCGCGGTCGGCATAGACCTCGCGGGCGAGCGGGGCGCGCCCCAGCGCCTCGAAGAGCCCGGGCACCAGCTCGTAGGGCGCGCCGTGGTCGCGGAACCACAGATGCGTGCCGCAGCTCGCGCAGAAGGCCCGCTCGGCGAAGGAGGACGAGTCGTAGGTCGTCGCGGGCCCCTCCACCGTCACCGCCTCCACCGGCGCCTCGAAGCCCCAGAACGCCGCGCCCGACCAGCGCCGGCAGAGGCTGCAATGGCAGGCCGAGATGTCCGGCGCGGGCGCGCCCTCCACCACGATCCGCACCGCCCCGCACAGGCAGGCGCCCTCCATCCGGTCCGCGGCGGTCATCGGGCCGGACCTCCCCAGGCGCCGCGCCGCCGCGGGGGCGCCGTCCGTCCCGGGCTTGACCCGGGACCTCGCCGGCCCGGAGCGCCCCGCGCCCCGCCGCGTGCCGCCACGGGCATCGCCGGATCCCCCCGGCGGCGGAG
>CAZWWR010000467.1:0-1575 GCA_964637265.1 uncultured Jannaschia sp. | reverse complement strand
CGCCTCCCAGCGGGCCCGGCGGAACGGGTCGCGGGCCTGGTCGATCGCCGCCAGCGTGACGCGGTCGGCGAGGTCGAAGCCGCGGGAGTTGAGCCGCGGCGCGAAGAGCGCGGTCGCGTCGGTCACGTCGCGGCGGGGCGCTGCGGCGGCGGCGAAGGGGTCGGCCACGACCTCGCGCGCGGGCACGTCGGCGTCGAGCACCTGGTTGACGAAGGAGGAGTTGGCGCCGTTCTCCAGAAGCCGCCGCACCAGGTAGGCCAGGAGCTCCCGGTGGCGGCCCACGGGCGCGTAGATGCGGCAGCGGGTGCCGTGGCGGCGGCGGATGTCCTCGTGCAGCGCCTCGCCCATGCCGTGCAGGCGCTGGAACTCGAAGGAGCGGCGGTCGTTGCCGGCCATGTGCAGCACGGCGGCGATGGAATGCGCGTTGTGGGTGGCGAATTGCGGGTAGATCCGCTCCCGCAGGTCGAGCAGCCGCCGCGCGCAGGCGACGTAGGAGACGTCGGTGGCGGACTTGCGGGTGAACACGGGGAAGCCCGCCACCCCCTCGACCTGCGAGAGCTTGATCTCGGTGTCCCAGTAGGCGCCCTTCACGAGCCGCACCATGATCCGCCGGTCGAGCCGCCCGGCCAGCGCGGCGAGCCAGTCGATGACGGGCCGCGCGCGCTTGCCGTAGGCCTGCACGACGACGCCGAACCCGTCCCAGCCGGCGAGCGAGGGATCCGAGAGCGCGGCCTCCACGACGTCGAGCGAGAGGTCGAGCCGCGCCGCCTCCTCGGCGTCCACGTTGAGGCCCATGCCGGCGGCCTTCGCCGCCCGCGCGAGATCGAGCACCACGGGCACGAGGGCGTCGAGCGCGCGGTCGCGCTGCGCCTCCTCGTAGCGGGGGAAGAGCGCCGAGAGCTTGATCGAGACGCCGGGATTGTCGCGCGGGTCGTCCCCCTCGCAGCGGCGGGCCAGCGCGGCCACGGCGCCGGCATAGGCGGCGCGGAAGGCCTCCGCGTCGCGCGCGGTCATCGCCGCCTCGCCCAGCATGTCGTAGGAATGGGTGTAGCCCCGCGCCTCCAGGCGGGCGGCGCGCTCGGCCGCCTTCTCGATGGTCTCGCCCAGCACGAACTGCCGGCCCATCTCGCGCATCGCCCGGCGCACGGCCTGGCGGATCACCGGCTCGCCCAGGCGCCGGGCGGCCGAGCGCAGCAGCCCCGCGGCCGCGCCGGTGTCGAGCACCCGGCCGGTGAGCGCGAGCCCCAGCGTGGAGGCGTTCACGAGCGTCGAGCCGGAGCGGCCGAAATGCTCGATCCAGTGGCCCGGCGCGATCTTGTCGGCGATCAGCGCGTCCACGGTCGGCGCGTCGGGCACCCGCAGCAGCGCCTCGGCCAGGCACATCAGCGCCAGCCCCTCCTCGGTGGAGAGCCCGTACTCGTCGAGCATCACCTCCATGAGCCCCGGCCGCGCGGTGCGGCGCAGGATCTCGACCATCCGCGCGGCCTCCGCCTCGACCGCCTCGCGCTCGGCCGGCCCGAGCCGCGCCAGCTCCGCCAGCGCCGCCACGGTGGCGGGCTCGGGCGCGCGCAGGTG
>CAZWWR010000466.1:0-1592 GCA_964637265.1 uncultured Jannaschia sp. | reverse complement strand
CCATCCGCGCCAGCGGCCCCCGCCCCGTGACCCGCTCCGCCATGCCGGCCGTCATCCCGCCGGGTAGGTCATGGGCGAGGCCGCGTCGTGCGTGCGCCCGGCGTAGTCGAGCCCCCGGAACGCCTCCTCCGCGCGCCTCTGCGCCGCCTCGAGCCGGGAGAGCGCGTCTGGGAGGTCGAAGGCCAGCGCCCGGCCGTCCTCGACCACCTGCCGCCCGTCCACGAAGACGTCCCGCACCGCGCGCTCGGCGGCGACGTAGACGAGCGAGCGGACGGGGTCGCGGACGGGCATCATGGCCGGGTCGGTCACGTCGGCGAGGAACAGGTCGGCCTTGGCGCCGGGCGCGAGGCGGCCAATGTCGTCGCGGCCCAGGATCGCCGCGCCCCCGACGGTGGCCGCGTCGAAGATGTCGGACGTGCGGAGGTCGTAGGGGTTCTTCGAGACGACGCGGCTTAGGTAGAGGGTGCTGCGCATCTCCTCGAGCATGTTGTGGGGGTAGGTGTCCGTGCCGATCCCGACGGGGATGCCCCCGCGGATGTAGCGGCCCACGGTGGCCATGGTGATGCCGCGTCGCTGGAACACGGTCGGGCAGTGGGCGACGGCGGCGCCCGACTCCCGCAGCAGGTCGAAGTCCCGCCCGTGGGGCCAGAAGACGTGCCCGTAGTCGTTGAGGAAGATGCCGTGGCCCACGATGGCGCCGGGCCCGAGCACGCCCAGGTCGGAGAGCCATTCGACGGGGGTGCGTCCGTGGCGGCGGGTGATCTCCCCGAACTCCACGACCGACTGCGCGGCATGGATCTGGAAGGGCAGGCCGCGCGCCTGCGCGGCGGCGAAGCTGTTGCGGATGAGGTCGGGGGTGCAGGTGTCGATCTGGCTGGGCGAGACCATGCCCGAGAGGCGGCCCGACGGGTGCGCGCCGGCCGCGTCCACCAGGGCGAGGGCCGTCTCCATGTCGCGCGCGCCCTGCGCCTCGTCCCACTCGTACTCGACGGTGTGCCCGTCCTTCGTGAACCAGCGCGCCGAGCGGTACATCGGCGAGACGACGCCGCGCAGGCCCGAGGCGGCGAAGGTGTCGAGCCAGCCGTCCCAGGCGACCGAGAGGTCCACGAGCGTGGTGACGCCCGACTGGAGGAGCTCCGAGTAGGTGACCTCGACGCAGGCCTGCCGACCCTCGTCGTCGGGGCGGAACAGCGGCATGAACTCGTAGAGCGAGGACATGCCGAGGCCGGGCGAGCCCAGCTCGTCGAGCATCCCCTTGTTCATCGCCTCCGAGGAGGGGTGGGAGTGGATGTTGACGAGCCCCGGCGAGACGAGCCGGTCGCGCCCGTCGATCTCCCAGTCCGCCGCGCCCTCGTAGCGGCCGCCGACATGGGTCAGGCGGTCGTCCTCCCAGGCGACGTCTCCGCCGCGGAGATAGGCGTGGCCGCCCCGCCCGGCGTCCCAGGCGACGATCCACGCTGCGTCCCGGATCACGGTGATGGTCATGGCCGGAGCCCCCTTCTCGTTCCGTCGCCCGGCCGCGGCCCGGTCCGGCGGGCATCCGCGCGCGGCCCGGGGGTCCCCCCGGCGTCGGAGCCGCGCCCGGCCGCCTT
>CAZWWR010000465.1:0-1597 GCA_964637265.1 uncultured Jannaschia sp. | reverse complement strand
GGGGCGGGTCCGTCCGGTCCGCCCGTCGCCGCGGGAGGGGGCGGGTCGTCCGCTTCGGGGGCCCGGCCCGGAGAAGGGGCGGATGCCCGGGAGGGGGCGGGGACGTCGCGCCCTGCGTCCCTGTGGCCCGCGGATGGCCTGCCCTTCGCCGGCATCGGCCCCTCCCCCGATTGTACGATTTGGGATCCGGCCCGCCGGATCATGCCCCGTTTCGGGGCAGAACGGTCAGAACACCACCTGGAAGCCGCCCGCCTCGAGCGCCTCCCTCCGCCGCTCGCTCCAGGCCGCGTCCCAGTCCTCGGGACCCTCGGCCGCGAGCGCCTCCCAGGCCGACGCGAGCGCCTCCTGCCGGCCGACAAGCGCGTCGTTGTGCGCCTGCGCCTCCTCCGACCAGACGCCCGCCTCCTCGAAGTAGCGGATGGCGCCCTCGTGGTAGGGCACGACCCAGGTGAAGTCCTGCTTGTCCATCGTCCAGCCGTCGATCCCGGGCGCCTTGCCGGAATAGGCCCCGAACAGCTCGGCCATCGCCTTCGTCATGTTGTAGGCGAGGTCGGCGTCGGTCGACTCCATCGCCACCAGCACCGGGTAGGCGTAGCCCGCGCCCGCCCCCCCGTCGGTGCCGTCGATGGTGGCGCCCACCGTCGCCGTGTTGGGCGCGAAGAAGGGGGCGATGGCCTGCATCCGCTCCAGCCCCTCGGCGTTCCCCGGGTCGACCGGGGGCCAGACGAGCCCGCGCGGGCCCGTCGCCGCCTCGTAGGCCATGCCCGAGTTCGTGGAGGCGAAGGCCGCGTCCACCTGCCCGTCCATCAGCCCCTGCCAGGAGGCGCCGAAGCCGCCGAAGTCGACGCGCTCCACGTCGTCCCAGGTGAGGCCGCCATAGGCGAGGTAGGCCTCCGTGTTGACGTTGAGGGCCGGCGCGCCGACCACCCAGGCGACGCGCTTGCCGGCGAGGTCGGCATACTCCTCCACGCCCGCGTCGCCCGCCACGCCCACGGCGAGGTTGATCGCCCCGCCGTTGTTGGCGAGCAGCACCCGGATCGGCTGCGGGCCCCAGCCCTCGGCGCCGAACTCGAACGCCCCCTCCTGGGCCATGAACGACCCGCCGACGCCGGTGGCCGAGAAGTCGACCCGCCCCTGCCGGAGCGGCTCGGTGCGCGAGACGTCGTTCTTGCCGGGCAGCACGCGCAGGTTGGTGCCCAGCGCGTCCTGGAGGGCGGCGCCGATGGCGACCGCCTGGTTGTAGCCCGCCGACCCGGTGTCGTAGGCCGTCCAGCTCAGCTGGCCGGGCAGCTCCGCGTCGGTGTCCTGCGCGGCGGCGGGCAGCGCCAGCGCCATCGCGGCAGCCGCCGCAAGCGTCACTCTCATCGCATCCTCCCTTGCGTCGCGAACCTCCGCATGTGCCGCCCCCTCTCCTCCTCGGGGCCGCCTGCGGAATTGTGTTTCGCAGGGCGATCATCTAACCCGAAGGGCATAAGTCAAGGGAGCACCGGCCCGGAGGAGGGTGCCGGAGCGCTCGCGGAGGGAGGCCATGGACACCACCGAGGCCGCGCCGAGGGGCGCGGAGCCGCGGCGTCGGCACGGCCCCCCGCGCGCCGCC
>CAZWWR010000464.1:1257-1598 GCA_964637265.1 uncultured Jannaschia sp. | reverse complement strand
GAGCGCCTGGCTCACGCGGCCCGCGGCGCCCGGGCGACCGAGGCGGCCACGCCCTCGATCATGTCCTCGAGCACGAGGCCCTCGGCGCGGGCGGCGAAGGAGAGCGCCATGCGGTGGCTCAGCACCGGTCGGGCGAGGCGCAGCACGTCGTCGGGGCCGGGCGCCAGCCGCCCCTCCAGCAGCGCCTGGGCGCGGGCGAGCAGCGTCATCGCCTGGGCCGCGCGCGGGCCGGGCCCCCAGGCGACGTGGCGGCGCACGGCCTCGGGCGCGGAGGCGTCGTCGGGCCGGCAGGCGCGCACGAGGTCGAGGATCATCTCGACGATGCCCTCGCCCACGGGCAT
>CAZWWR010000464.1:0-1145 GCA_964637265.1 uncultured Jannaschia sp. | reverse complement strand
CAGGAGAAAGCGATCCACCTGCGCCTCGGGGAGCGGGTACGTCCCCTCCTGCTCGAGCGGGTTCTGCGTGGCGAGGACGTGGAACGGGCGCGGCAGGCGCCGCGTCTGGCCGGCCACGGTGACGATCTGCTCCTGCATGGCCTGCAGCAGGGCGGACTGGGTGCGGGGGCTGGCGCGGTTGATCTCGTCGGCCATCAGGAGCTGCGCGAAGATCGGGCCCTCGATGTAGCGGAAGGCGCGGGATCCGTCGCCGGCCGTCTCGAGCACCTCGGAGCCGAGGATGTCGGAGGGCATCAGGTCGGGCGTGAACTGGATGCGCGCCTCCGACAGCCCCATCACCGTGCCGAGCGTCTCCACGAGCCGCGTCTTGCCGAGGCCCGGCAGGCCCATCAGCAGGGCGTGGCCTCCGGAGAGCATGGCCGCGAGGCTCAGCTCCACCACGCGGTCCTGGCCGATGATCCGGGCGGCCACGGCGCGGCGCGCGGCCAGCAGCCGCTCGCCCGTCGCCTCGATCTCCTCCAGAAGCGCGTCGGCCATGGCGTCCCTCCTCTCGCAGGCGGTGCCCGTTGCAGGCACGATGGCTCGGTCTATCGTTAAGGTGCCTGCCGGTCAGGGTTGCAGATATGGCGCCGACCGGACAGGGCAAAGCCGCCGGGAAGGACAACAGATCGTGACCGACGCCCAACCGCCCTCCACCGAGGCGCTTCTGAAGGCGGCCAAGCCGCGCGGACCGGCGCCCGTGCACCTGTGGGATCCGCCCTATTGCGGCGAGATGGACCTGGAGATCCGGCGCGACGGCTCGTGGTGGCACGAGGGCACCCCGATCGGCCGGCCGGGGCTGGTGCGGCTGTTCGCGTCGATCCTCAAGCGCGAGGGCGACCGGCACTACCTCGTGACCCCGGTGGAGAAGGTGGGCATCCGCGTCGAGGCCGCGCCCTTCCTCGCGGTGGACGTGGAGCGGGAGGGCGACGCGCTCGCGTTCCTCACCAACCTCGACGAGCGGGTGGAGGCCGGGCCCGAGCACCCGATCCGGGTGGAGGAGGAGGACGGCGAGCCCGTGCCCTTCGTGGAGGTGCGCGCCGGGCTCGAGGCGCTGATCGACCGCAAGACGTTCTACCGGATGGTGGAGCTGGGCGAGGAGGAGG
>CAZWWR010000463.1:0-1602 GCA_964637265.1 uncultured Jannaschia sp. | reverse complement strand
GCCCCCACCGGCGGGGCCCTCCTCGACGTCGTCCGCGCCCATCACGCCGCGCTCGGCGGGCGTAGCCGCGCGGCGTCGATCAGCACGCGGCCGTTCTGCTGCCGGGCGGGGTAGGTCGCGACCCGGCCCTCGTCGGCCCCCTGCGCCGCGCCGGTGGTCATGTCGAACACCCAGTCGTGCAGCGGGCAGGTGACGGAGCTGCCATGCACGAGCCCCTCGGAGAGCGGGCCGCCGCGATGCGGGCAGCGGTCCTCCAGGGCGAAGACCTCGTCTGCGCCGGTGCGGAACACGGCGACGCAGCCGTGGAGCGTGACGAGCTTGCGCGCGCCGCCGCCGGGAATGTCCTCGAGGGGCGCGACGTCGATCCAGGCAGGGGCGCCTGCGATGGCGGGCATGGCGTGTCTCCTCACTCGGCCGCTACGGCGGGCGTGTCGGCCAGCGGCGCGTAGGCCCGGGCCTTGCGCGCCTCCTCGGCCCAGGGGTCCTTGCGGTAGACGGACTGCGAGAGCTCGAACGCCGCGACCAGCCGCGCGCGCTCGGCCTCGTCCTCGATGCGCTCGCGCACCCGGCCGAGCCCGACCTTGCCGATCCACCTGTAGGTCGTCTCGAGGTAGCGGGCGTTCTCGCGGTAGAGCCGGACGACGGCGATGGTGACGGCGATGGCCTCGGCCTCGGTGGGGACGTCGATCAGGCGCTCCGTCTCCTGGCGTCCATCCCCGCGGCCCCGCCGACGCCGACCTGGAACCCCGAGCCGACGCAGACGATGCCCACGTCCTTGCAGGTCGCCTCGGCGCAGTTGCGCGGGCAGCCGGAGACGGCGAGCTTGACCTTATGCGGCGTCCAGGAGCCCTAGAGCGCCTTCTCGAGCTAGACGCCGAGGCCGGTGCTGTCCTGCGTGCCGAAGCGGCGATGATCGGTGCCCACGCATGTCTTCGCGGTGCGCAGGCCCTTGGAAAAGGCGTGGCCCGAGACGAGGCCGGCCGCGTTCAGGTCGGCCCAGATATGAGGCAGGTCCTCGCTCCGCACGCCCAGCAGGTCGATCCGCTGGCCGCCCGTCACCTTCACGGTGGGCACGTCGTACTTGTCGGCGGCGTCGGCGATGGCGCGCAGCTCGGCGGCGTTGGTCAGGCCGCCCCACATGCGGGGCACGACCGAGAAGGTGCCGTCCTTCTGGATGTTGGCGTGCTTGCGCGCGTTGACGAAGCGGGACTGCGGGTCGTCGACGTCGTCGAGCGGCCAGTCGGCCAGGAGGTAGAAGTTGAGCGCGGGGCGGCATTTGTGGCAGCCGTCCACCGTGCGCCAGGCGAGCTCCTGCCAGACGGCGTCCGTCGACTTGAGCGCGCGGGACTTGTTGAGGCGGCGGACCACCTCGTTGGAGAGGTCGGTACAGTCGCACATGGTGTCGGCCGTCTCGACCTGCGCGCCGGTGGTGAGCGCCACGAGCTGCTCCACGAGGCCGGTGCAGGTGCCGCAGGAGGCGGACGCCTTGCAGGCGCCGCGCACCGCGGCGAGCGAGGTGGCGCCGCCCCGGATGGTGGCGACGATGCCGCCCTTGGTCACGCCGTTGCAGCCGCAGATCTCCGCGTCATCCGGCAAGGCTGC
>CAZWWR010000462.1:0-1617 GCA_964637265.1 uncultured Jannaschia sp. | reverse complement strand
CCTCGCCATGACGGCGCTCGCGGGCCTTCTGGCCGAGGTGCCGCGCGACCGGGTGGCGGGCGCCGTGCTCGTCTCCGACGGGCGCGTCCACGACGCCGAGCTCGCCCCCGACATCCCCGCGCCGCTGCACCTCCTGCGCACCGGCCGCGCCACCGACTGGGACCGCCGCCTCGTGGTCCGCAACGCGCCCGCCTTCGCCATCCTCGACGAGGAGTTCTCGATCACCCTGCTGATCGAGGACCAGGGCGCCGTTCCCGCCGCGCTCGGCCCCGAGGCCGTGCGGGAGGCGCCGATCGAGGTCTCCGTCGACGGCGGCCCCTGGCAGAGCTACAGCCTGCCCGTGAACGAGGAGCTGGAGCTGCCCCTCGCGCTGCCCCACGGCGGCCGCAACGTGCTCCATTTCCGCGTGCCCGAGGCCGAGGGCGAGCTGACCGACCGCAACAACGAGGCGGTGGTGCAGATCAACGGCGTGCGCGACCGGCTCCGCGTGCTCCTCGTCTCCGGCGAGCCGCATCCCGGCCAGCGCACCTGGCGCAACCTGCTGAAGGCCGACTCGGCGGTGGACCTCGTCCACTTCACCATCCTGCGCCCGCCCGGCAAGCAGGACGGCGTGCCCGTGACCGAGCTCTCGCTCATCGCCTTCCCCACGCGGGAGCTGTTCTCCGAGAAGATCGACGAGTTCGACCTCATCATCTTCGACCGCTACCAGCGCCGCGGCATCCTTCCCGGCATCTACCTCGACAACGTCCGCCGCTACGTCGAGGAGGGCGGCGCCCTGCTCGTCGCCGCGGGGCCCGACTTCGCCTCCGCCGACAGCCTCTACCGCTCGCCGCTGGCGCCCATCCTGCCCGGCGCGCCCACCGCCATCGTGATCGACCAGGGCTACCTGCCCTCGATCTCCGCGCTGGGCGCCCGCCACCCCGTCACCGAGGGCCTCTCGGGCGCGCCCGGGCCCGCGGCGGAGGGCGGGGACGCCGCCGCCGCGGGCCCCGGCGAGGACGTCTGGGGCCGCTGGTTCCGACAGGTGCAGGTCGCCCCCGCCTCCGAGGACGTGCAGGTGGTGATGACCGGCGCCGAGGAGGAACCGCTGCTCCTGCTCGACCGCGTGGCCGCCGGCCGCGTCGCCCTCCTCGGCAGCGACCACGTCTGGCTGTGGGACCGCGGCTTCGAGGGCGGCGGCCCGCAGGCGGAGCTGCTGCGCCGCCTCGCCCACTGGCTGATGCAGGAGCCCGAGCTCGAGGAGGAGGCGCTCACCGCCGAGGCCGTGGGCCAAGAGGTGACGGTGACGCGCCGCACGCTGGCCGCGGACGATCCCGGCCCCGTCACCGTGACCGCGCCCGACGGCGCCAGCTTCGAGGTCGCGCTCTCCGAGGAGGCGCCCGGCCGCTGGACGGGGCGCTTCACCGGCGAGGCGCAGGGCCTCTACGTGCTCGAGCAGGGCGATCCGGAGGCCCCCGACGGGCGCGACGGCGCCCGCGCCGTGATCGGCCTCGGCCCGGCCGCCCCGCGCGAGTTCGAGCAGACCATCGCCACCGGCGAGGTGCTGGCCGGTCTGACCTCCGGCAACGCCGCGCTCGAGGAGGGCGTGCCCGGCCTGCGCCCCGTGCCCGAGGGCCG
>CAZWWR010000461.1:0-1622 GCA_964637265.1 uncultured Jannaschia sp. | reverse complement strand
CGCTCCGTCCCGGGACGTGGCCGGCGGCGGGGCGCCGGGCAACGGTGCGCCCGCGGCGGTGAGCGACGGGGTCGGCGAGGACGGCATGGCGGCCGCCGCGGACGGCGCGGAGCAGCGGGAGGAGACGGTCGACGAGATCATCCGCCGCGCCGACGCGCCGACCATCGGGGCGACCGACGTCGATCGCGGCGCGGTGACGACGCCGTCCGGCATGCAGTTCGACATGGAGGCCTTCGCCCGCGAGATGTTCGAGCAGGGCTACCGCCAGGGCTACGTCAGCGGCCTGACGCAGGCGCGGACGGACGCCGTGCGGCGGATGCAGGAGCGCGAGCGCGCGCAGCAGGCCCGCGCCGAGATGCAGCGCGAGGCCGAGCGCCAGCGCCGCACCGACGCCATGCAGCGCGGCGCGAACGGCGAGACGGTGATCATCCTGCCGCCGGGCGTGAGCCCGCAGGAGTTCCTGCGCAGCCTCGCTGCGCAGTAGGCGACCGGGGCGCGGCTCCGATGGCGGCGGGGACCGGTTCGGTCTCCGCCTCGTGGCGACGTCGGCCGTCCGGGCGGTTCTCGATATCGGGGGCCTCGGGGCGGCGACGCCGCCACGGGCGGGGGGAGGCCCGGTGAGCGCCCAGCGGAACAGTCACGGTCCATGTTGCATGAGCACCGAAGCAAGGTGAGCAGTCCCGCCGTGCCTGTGCCTTGCCCGCCGGGCCCTCTGACTGGACAAGTCCGGATTCTCTGAGGCGCCCCAGCGTTCGTGGAGCGGCGCATCGGAGCCCGACGCCTAGTGCGTCAGCGGGCGCGGCCGATTCTCAGCGACATGGCACTGAGGTCAGCATCGCATGGGCGGATAGGCGACCCCGGCGGGGCGTCAGCCGGCCTCGTCCGGGCATGCGACGGGTAGGAAGGCCGCGTCGTCGAGCACGAACGCCGCGCGGTCGGGGAGATGCCCCTCCACCGTCGCGGCGCCGTCGAGGATGCGCGAGCGCTCCCCGCTCGTCGGCGCGGCGAAGCGCGCGTAGCACCCCTCCGACAGCTCGACGAGCTGGCCGCGCGCCTCGGCCTCCGCCCAGGCAGTGGGATAGGCGGACGGGCCGTCGAGGCCCCGGCGGAGCACCATCCCGACCGCCCCGACTGTCACGTCCGCCGCGGGCTCCCGGCGCGGCAGGCGGAGGATCACCTGACCGCAGACGTCGATCCCGGCGATCCCCCCGGCGGGCAGCGCCTCGTAGGTCTCGAGCGCCACGCGATCCGCCTCGTGGTCGGCGAGGACGAGGTCGTGCGTCCGCAGCACGTCCATGCGCGGGAGGCGGAACACCTCGCCCGTGGTCCCCTCCGGCCCGGGCACGTCGACGGCGACCGGCGTCGAGGAGAGGCGGCATTCGAGGTGGCGCAGGGTGACGTCGGTCGGGTCGGCCGGAAGCTCGCCCCGGGCGATGCGCTCGCTGCGGGTCGGCTCGGGCTGCGCATCGGCGCCGTCCTGCGCACAAGCCGCGCCCGCCGCCAGGAACGACGCCGCGAGGGCCAGCGCTGCGGGAAGGGACGCCCTCATCCGAGCGACATCGAGGCGGCGCTCTCGGGCAGCTCCTCGTCGAAGCAGCGCTGATAGAACTCGGCCACCGTCT
>CAZWWR010000460.1:0-1634 GCA_964637265.1 uncultured Jannaschia sp. | reverse complement strand
CGACATGCCCGCACCGCGCGGGGCCGGGCGGGTGACGGCGCCGAGGCTCGGCGAGGTGGCGCGGTCCCGCTATCTCGCGCTCGACCCCGACACGCCGATCCGGGAGGCCGCGGCCGCGCTCGTGGAGGCCCGCTGCGCCGCCGCACCGGTCGTGGACGCCGGCGGAACGCTGCTCGGCATCCTGACCGCGAAGGACTGCTTCCGCCCCGCGATGGCCGCCAGCTACTACCAAAGCTGGACGGGCACCGTGGCCGACGCGATGGCCCGCGAGGTCGAGACGCTGGACGCCGGGCTCGACATCGTGGCCGCGGCCGAGGCGATCCTGGCCTCGCCCCACCGGGCGTTCCCGGTACTCCGCGACGGCGCGCTCGCCGGCATGGTGGAACGCGACGACCTGCTCGCCGCGTTCCTGCGCGAGGGCTGAGGCCGCGCCGCGCCGCTCACCCGCCGGATTCCGCGCGGGCGACCCGGCGGAGCGCCAGCATCGTCACCGGCGGGCCGATCAGCTCGAACGCCACCGTGCTCGCCACCGTCAGCGCCATGATCGGCCCCGCCAGGTCGGGCAGCGCCTCGCCGGCCACGAGCGCCATGCCGACGGCCACGCCCGCCTGCGGCAGGAGCGCCGGCCCGTACCAGGGCGCCTCGTGGCGGGGCGCGTCGCCGAGCCGCGCCCCGATCCAGCCCCCCGCAAGCCGCGCCGCGATGCGCAGCACGATGAAGAGGACGCCCGTCCAGCCGACGGCGAACAGGGCCTCCGGCTCCAGCACCGCGCCGGCGAGGAAGAAGAACAGCAGCAGGAACGGCCAGCGGACGTGCCGGATCTCGTGGAAGGCCCGGTCGTGGTGGCGCGCGAGGTTGCCGATGGCCGCGCCCGCGACCATCCCGGCGACGAGGAAGGACACGCCGAGCCAGAGCGACAGCCCGGCGGTCAGGAGCACGATGCCGATGGCCTCCGCCTGCTGCGGCTCGCCGGGGCTGAGCCGGCCGGTCAGAACGGCGGCCGGGAGGCCCACGGCGAGGCCCAGCAGGACCGCGCCGCCCAGATCGCGTCCCAGGGTGTGGGCCATCGCCCCCCAGCCGTCGCCGTCGGTGGCCGCGGCGAGCGCCACGGAGAAGAGCATCAGCCCCCAGACGTCGTCCACCGCGACCACGCCGCGCAAGGTGTCGGCGAAGCCGCCCGTCGCGCCCGACTGGTCGATCACGTCGGTCACCGCGGCGGGCGCCGTCGCGGTGGCGATCGCGCCCAGCACCAGCGCCGGTCCGGGCGCCATCCCGACGGCCATGAGCCCGGCGGCCACGACCGCCATCGTCACCGTCGCGATGGCGAGCGAAAGGTACAGGATGGCGCGCCCGTGCGCGGCGAGGCTGGGCCGCGTGAGCGTGCCGCCGAGCAGGAAGGCGACCATCGTGAGCGCGACGATGGAGATGATCTCGAACAGCCCCGCGACCGCGTCGGGCAGGAGGTCGAACCCCGCCTCTCCCACGACCATGCCGAGCAGCAGGAGCGTGGTGACCCGGGGCAGCCGCGTCGCGCGGCCGAGCTGGTCGGCGGCGAGCCCGGCGAGGAAGAGCACGCCCAGCACGGCGAGGAGGAGGCCCTGCTCCACGCGCGGACGCCCCCGCCCGCGCTCAGG
>CAZWWR010000459.1:841-1635 GCA_964637265.1 uncultured Jannaschia sp. | reverse complement strand
CAAAAAACAGCACATAGCGCAGGTCAATCATCAGCCCAGCGACACTCGCGCCCACTCCTTGCCACTGCCACAACATGACGATGTGCAGCAACGCATAGGCAAACGCCAAGTGCACTAGATTGTCACTGAAAAGCTCGCGCCACATCTGCCTCTGGCTCACTTCATAGATCGCGAGCCCCAGTAGCACCAGCATGAGCAGCTCTTTCCAGGCTTTGAAACCATCGGCCATTTCCGGGAACACCGAGCCAAGCGCCACCGTGACCGGCGCGTGCAGCACCATACCCAGCACAATCACGCCGACGAGCCCCTGGTACCACCGTTGAATCAGTTTTGACTGCATACTTCCCCCAGTATATCGCACCCCAGAGAAATGCTATACTAAACAGGACATGCCGACGCGAAATACCAAATTTTATAGCCTCGTCCTCATCCTCGCCGATTTTTTCGTGCTGCTGGCGGCGTTTACTGCCGCGTACATACTCCGCGTGCAGAGAGACGACCGCCCGCTCGCAGGTGAGGTCTATGCGCTCGATTATCTGTCGTCGGTCCTGACGATTTTGCCGTTTTGGATCATCATCTTTGCGTTTATTGGTTTATATTCGGCCGAGGTGTATAACCGCCGCTTGCTGGAATGGTCGCGGATATTCGTCGGCGTGTTCATCGGCATATTGCTCGTCATCGGTTGGGAATACGTCACCGAACGCGCGCTGATACCGGCGCGACTCGTAGTGGTCTACGCCTTCGTGGGGTCGTTCCTGTTGGTCCTGTTCGAGCGCGAGCTGCTGCGATTTGCA
>CAZWWR010000459.1:0-831 GCA_964637265.1 uncultured Jannaschia sp. | reverse complement strand
TTATACCGATTTGGACGTGGCATCAGCCGAGTACTCATCGTCGGTAATTCACCGGCCACACTCGACATCGCCCGAGAAATCGGCCACACCGCCAAAAGCGGCTACCGTATCGTCGCGATTGCTGGGCCTAAACGACTGGCGTCGATCGAATCGGGCGTCAAACATTTTTCTAGCATCGACGACGCGCTCGAACACATCGATAGCATGCGTATCACCACCATCATCCAGACCGACCTCTACGACTCAGAAGACCGCAATCAGCGCATCCTGGCAGCCGCGCAATCACGGCACATCCAGTACAATTTCATCCCGGGCGAGACGGAGTTTTACGCCGGCAAAAACTCGGTCGACGTATTCCTCGGCTACCCCATGATCACCGTCCACCAAACCCCGCTGACCGGCTGGGGCGAGATCGTCAAACGTGTGTTCGATAGCGTCGTGTCGCTCGTGCTCGTCTTGCTGCTCTCGCCTGTCTACCTGCTGCTCATCATCTTGCAAAAAATCCTCAACCCCGGCCCAGTGTTTTACCTATCCAAACGCCTCAGCCGGTTTTCCGACCCCATCACGCTCATCAAATTCCGCAGCATGGGGCGAAAATATGGCAAAAAAGACGCCGCCGAAGAGTTCCGCGACATGGGCCGCGAAGACCTAGCGCGCGAATACACCAAACACCGCAAGGTCGAAAACGACCCGCGTATCACCCGGTTTGGCAAATTCCTGCGCGACACCAGCCTCGACGAACTGCCGCAGTTGTTCAACGTCCTCAGGGGCGACCTCAGCCTCGTCGGGCCGCGCCCCGAGCGCCCGGAACCGGTCGACGTCGATCCCGAT
>CAZWWR010000458.1:0-1635 GCA_964637265.1 uncultured Jannaschia sp. | reverse complement strand
GACGTGCTGCATGTCGACCATGGCACCGACTTCACGTCGATCCACATGCGGCAGGCCGCGGCCGACCTGCGGATGCGGATCGTCCACTCCGCCGTCGGCCGCCCCCAAGGGCGCGGCAAGGTGGAGCGCTTCTTCGGGACGCTCGGCTCCGAGCTCCTGCCCACGTTGCCCGGATGGATCGCGGGCGGCACCGTGGCGGGCAAGCCGACGCTGGACCTGCCCGGCCTCGATGCGGCGATCGGCGCATGGATCACGCGGACCTACCATGCTCGCCTCCACAGCCAGACCGGCACGGCGCCTGTCGCGGCGTGGCTCGGGGACGGATGGCTGCCGCGGATGCCCGACAGCCTGGAGGAGCTCGACCTGTTGCTGATCCTGGTCGCCAAGCCCCGCGTCGTGCGGCGCGACGGCATCCGATTCCAAGGGCTGCGCTACACGAACACGACGCTCGGCGCCTTCGTCGGCGAGTGGGTCACGATCCGCTACGACCCCCGCGACCTCGTGGAGCTGCGGGTGTTCCACAAGAACCGCTTCCTCTGCCGCGCCGTCTGTCCCGACCTCGTCGCGGAGGCCGTCACCCTTGCGGACGTCCAGACCGCGCGCACGGCGCGCCGCCGCGCGCTGCGGCAAGGGATCGATCTACGCGCGAGGAAGCTCGCCGATCTCCTCCGCGAGGGGAGCGTGGGGCATGACGCGGCGCCCTCCAACGCTTCGCCGCCGCGAACGAAACGGCGGCTGCGCCTCTACGAAGAAGACGACTGATTATGGGCGCGGTGCCTCCTCCCCTCCAGCGCACCGGCGCCTTCATCGCCACCAAGGAGCACCGGCGGTTCTCGGAGTTCGCCGACGCCGTGCGCCGCCATCGCTACATCGGGCTGTGCTCGGGACCTGCGGGCGTCGGCAAGACCCTCTCGGCGCGCAGGCTGGCTCGCTGGAATACGGCCGAGCCGCTCTTGGAGGCATGGGACACCAGGAACGCGTCCCACGCTCCGGTCTACGACGCCCTCGCCCGTGCGAGGGCCGTCTTCTACGTGCCCGCCGTGGCCGGAACGCCGCGCGAGGTCCGCGCCGATCTGGGCGAGTTGTTCCGCCGCGTGGACGGGTGCATCGACCTCGCGCTCCATCCCGGCCGGATCATGCCCGAGACGCGATGGCCGCCCTATGTCGAGCTCCTGGTCATCGACGAGGCGGAGCGGCTCTCCACGCAATCCCTCGAGCACATCCGCGACGTCTTCGACCGAACCGGCATCGGCGTCATCCTGATCGGCATGCCCGGCATCGAGCGGCAACTCGAACGCTACCCGCAGTTCTACAGCCGCATCGGCTTCGCCCACCACTACCGGACCCTCGAGGGCGACGAGCTGGCCTTCGTACTCACCCGCCACTGGCGCCGGCTCGGGCTGAACCTCGACGAGGCCGACTTCACCGACCATCAGGCGATCGCCGCCATCACGCGCATCACAAGCGGCAACTTCCGCCTCCTGCACCGCCTCTTCGTCCAGATCGAGCGTATCATGAGGATCAACGAACTCACCGCCTTGACCGAGGACGTCGTCGACGCCGCACGATCGACTCTCGTCATTGGTGCCAAATAACGATCAAAGATCAGCACCAGAAAGCGATCAAGGTCACACC
>CAZWWR010000457.1:0-1640 GCA_964637265.1 uncultured Jannaschia sp. | reverse complement strand
GATCTCCGCGTTCCCGGAGAGCTGGATGATCGACCCGTCGCCCTCGAGGAAGATCGTGTGCGCCCCCTGCGCCGCCTCGCGCTTGACGGTGCCGTCCGCGCGGACCTCGATCCAGACCTCGCCCGCGAGCACCCGGATGGCGTGTTCGTCGATCTCGACACCGGACCAGCCGCGCCCCGGCTCGCGGCGGGCGACGATCGCGTTGGGCCGGAGTTTCAGCTGCACGTCGTTCGCGGGGTCCGAGCCGCGCAGGTGAACGAAGGCCTCGCGGTCGGCGGGGTCGGCCGTCAAACCGGCAGCCGCGCCCTTGGGCGACCAGAGGAACGGGGCAGGGCGCATCCGCCGCTCCGGGTCGCGGTGGAAGGCGATCAGCATCTGCGCCCGCTCCCATACCGTGCGGACCGCCGCGTGCGCCGGGCCGGGGCGAGCGGTCACGTGACCTTCCTCGCCTGTCGTCGACGCTCGTCATAGCTGAAGTCGTCGAACTCCTCGGCGGCCAGAGTCACGCCGAAGGTCGTCCGCCCCTCCTCGTCCTCCCATTGCGTCTGCCGCACGGTGCCGAAGGCCCGTGCGACGTCGCCTACCTCGACATTCTCGGTGATCCACTTGGCGACGGTCTCGTTGAAGATCGTGACCTCGTTCCAGAAGGGCCGGGACTGGAACTCGCCCCTGTCGTCCTTCCGGCCGTACTCGGCGGCGAGGCTCACCCGGAGCGTGGGGCCGACCCGCTTCAGCCTGCCGACCCGGCCGATGATCTCGAACTGCGCGAAGGTCTTCATGGGGCGGTCCTCTTATGTCGTGGGTGTAGGCGCCTCGGGCTAGATGCAGCCGATGAAGCGGAGTTACTGCGTGAGTATATTATTGCAGAGCGCATGATCCGACAAGTGGTGAGACGGCGCATCCGGTCCACGCGCCATTTCCGACCTGTTTCCCGACGAGACGGATGACGGAGGCCGGGCGCGGCGCCGTTTGAGAATGATCACGGGGGCAACTGGCGCCGCCACCCCGACAGGGTGTGGCTGCTGCGCGCATAGCGCCAGTCCGGCCGGGCGGGGGCCCTCGTGGCCCCCTCCCGGCCGGACACCCCGACACCAATGGTAGTACGCGGTGATTGGCGCTCACCGCTTGGTGCAATGTGATTGGTGTTTACCGCGCTCGACGCGTCGAAGATGAATCGAAGGAGCGACCCCAAGCGCGGTCGCTCCTCCCGCTTTACCGGCAGGGCAGGGAGACCCCTCGCCACCCTCAAGCCGCGCGCTTCTCGGCCTCCGGCCCATCGGCCGCGATCCGCGCGACGTGCAGCCCCTTCTTCTCGGCCTTCTCCGCGAGGTTCAGCCCGATCCCGCCGCCGCCGAAGAGGATCACCCCGCGCAGGCGTGCGCGCAGCATCTCGTCGTTGGCGCGGAACGGCGCGGCCTTGGCGTGTGCGTTCCAGTTGGGGCGGAACAGGACCTGCGGCACGTGGCGGTTGCGCGCCCATGCGGCGGCGATGCGCTCGGCCCCCTTCGATCCCTTGTGGCACAGCACCATGTCGGGGCAGCGGGCGCGGGCGGCGTCCAGCCGGGCGAAGACGCGGGCGTGGTCGGTCCAGTCCGACGCCCCCGCCACGGCGATGAACGTGCCGGTGACGGTGTTGCGCT
>CAZWWR010000456.1:0-1643 GCA_964637265.1 uncultured Jannaschia sp. | reverse complement strand
GCGTCGGTGGACGCGTCCGGGGCGGCGGGCATGCAGGGCGTGGGCTCCACCTGGCGGCCCAACGTGATGGGCTTCAACCCGGTGCGGATGGGCGCGCCCGACCTGCGCGGCTTCTACAGCACCGACGGGCCTCGCGTCACGGCCACGCGGGTCGACTTCGTCTGGGGGATCCTCGGCGCGGCCTGCACCGAGCCCGCCGCCCCGGGCGAAGGATGCGCCGCATACCCCGACGCACCCACGATCCTGCCCGCGGCCACGCAAGACTGAGGCCCGGGCTCGCGCGGGCGGCGATCCCGAGCCGGTTCGGGGGGCGGGGCACGCGTGGCGTCACGGCATCGCGCCCGACGCCACCGCTCGTCTTCGCGCGATCCCCCGGATCGGGACGCCCGGATTGAGCAATATTGCTCATGACGTCGCCGGTGATCGGCCCGCAAGCATACCCGCGAAACCTGCGGGAAAGCTCCGCAGGACCACGGATGACGACGGGGGCGGGACGATGGCAAGGAACGGGCTTGGGCTGGGCTGCTGCGCGCTGACGCTGGGCGCGACGCTGATGGGCACCACCGCGCTGGCGCAATCGTGCCTGACGTTCGCGCCGTCCGGCGCGGTGGTCTGCGAGGGGGCCGCGGCCGAGGACGGCGTCTCCGTCGTGAACTCGCCCTCGCTCACCTTGCAGAACCTGACGACCGACATCCGCCCCGCGGATGGCAATGCCGGCGCGCTGCTGCTCAATGCCGATGGCTCGGCGACGGATCTCGAGGCGAATGCGACAGGGCGCACCATCGCGGTGGAGAAAGCAGAGGGCCTGGCCGCGTTGTCCGAGGGCGCGAGGGGGGGCGACGGCGGAAACGACGTGGGAGGCGCCGGCACCGCCGCGGGCGCCAGCAGGCTGATCGGCGAGGCCGCGCGCATCGAGGTCACCGGCCCGGGCGGCAGCGCGGCCGTCCTGGCGCAATCCGTCGGCGGGCGGGGCGGCGACGGAGGGACCATCAGCGGCCTTTACAGCTCGAACGGCCGGCAGGGCGGTGCGGGCGCCGCGTCGCAGGACACGTTCGCCGGGCTGACGATCAACGCCATCGATCTGGTCGGGCAGCAGATCGCCATCGCGGTGCAAAGCGCAGGCGGAGCGGGCGGCGCAGGTGGCGCACCGCAGCCCGACGGCACCTCGTCGGGCGGGTTCGGCGCGGATGGCGGATCGGCCGGGCGCGTCACGCTGGACCTTCTGCGCGCGACGACCATCGCCCTCGGGCCGGCAGCCGGCGCAACGGGAGGCGGCGATCCGGTGGTGTTCGTGACCTCGGAGGGCGGCGCGGGCGGGGCGGTGGCGTCGGTCGGCGGGCTAGACGCGACCGGGGGCGACGGCGGGGCCGGAGGCGACGCGCGGGACGTCTCGGTCATCGGGCTCGGCTTGACCATCGACGTGACCGACCCACGGGCGACGGGCGATGCGCTGCGCGTCCAGAGCCTCGGCGGCCGTGGCGGCGCGGCGGGGGACGTGCTCGTGGGCGAGCGCGTCCTCAGCATCCTCGACCGCCTGCCGCTGGCGATCTCGACGGTCGGCGACGGCGCGCGGGCGGCGCATCTGCGCAGCCTCGGGGGCGACGGGGGCGCGGCGGGCGCGGCAGAGGCGGGGTGGCGTGCTG
>CAZWWR010000455.1:0-1644 GCA_964637265.1 uncultured Jannaschia sp. | reverse complement strand
CGAGGGCGGCGCGGTTCGCGGCGCGCACGCGGAGCGAGACGCGGGCCCGCGGCGGCAGGCTCGCCAGCTCGACCGCCTGCCCGCGCGCCTCGGCGACCGGGAGCTGCGCCATCGTCATGCCTTCATCCTCTCGCCGCCCGCGTCGTAGAACATCGGCTCGACGATCGTCGCCCGGCGGATCCCCGCCTCGACGGGGAGGTACACGTCCTGCCCGATCCGGTCGCGCCCGCCCTCGATCAGCGCCAGCGCGATGGGGCGGTCCAGGGCCGGCGAGTGGTAGGAGGACGTCACCCAGCCGATCATCCGCGCGGGCGCCGCGGCGGACGGGGTCGCCACGATCTGCGCGCCCTCCTCCAGCCGGAGCGTGGAGGTCAGGCCGACGAGCTGCCGGCGCCCCTCCGCCACGATGTCGGGCCGGGCGAGGCTCCGCTTGCCCACGAAGTCGGGCTTCTTCCTGCCGATGGCCCAGGAGAGGCCCGCGTCGTCGGGCGTCACCGTGCCGTCGGTGTCCTGGCCCACGATGATGAACCCCTTCTCCGCGCGAAGCACGTGCATCCCCTCGGTGCCGTAGGGCACGATCCCGTGCTCCGCCCCGGCCTCCATCAGCCTCTCCCAGAGTGCGGCGCCGTGGCGGGCGGGGACGTTCACCTCGTAGCCCGCCTCGCCGGTGAAGGAGAGCCGGAACAGCCGGGCGGGGAAGCCCGCGACCTCGCACTCCGCGACGCTCATCTGGGGGAAGTCGTCGAGATCCACGCCCCGGACGAGCGGCCGCAGCACCTCGCGGGCGAGCGGCCCGTTGACCGCGGCCACCGCCCAGTGCTCGGTCGCCGAGGTGAGCCACGCGTCGAGGTCGGGCCACTCCGTCTGGAGGTAGTCCTCCATGTGGTTCAGGACGCGCGCCGCGCCGGTCGTCGTGGTGGTGACGTGGAACCGGTCCTCGGCCAGCCGCCCGATCACCCCGTCGTCGGAGATGTGCCCGTCCTCGCCGAGGAGCACGCCGTAGCGGGAGCGGCCCAGGCCGAGCTTCGTCCAGGGGTTGGTGTAGGTGCGGTTGAGCAGCTCGGCCGCGTCCGGGCCGACCACCTCGATCTTGCCCAGCGTCGAGGCGTCGAAGAGCCCGACGCCCCGCCGCACGGCGCGGCACTCGCGCAGCACGGCGGCCTCCATGTCCTCGCCGGGCTGCGGGAAGTAGCGCGCCCGGCGCCACTGGCCGACCGCCTCGAACACGGCGCCATGCGCCTCGGCCCACGCGTCCATCGGCGTGCGCCGCTCGGGCTCGAAGGTGGCGCCGCGGTGGTGGTTCGCGAAGGTGGCGAAGGTCGCGGGCGTGTAGGGGGGGCGGAACGTCGTCAGCCCGACCTGCGGAGGCGTGCGGCCCAGCTCTCCGGCCGCGATCTGGAGCGCGGCCAGGTTCGAGAGCTTGCCCTGGTCGGTCGCCATGCCCGTCGTGGTGTAGCGCTTGACGTGCTCGATGGAGCGCATCCCCTCGCGCACGGCGAGGCGGATGTCGGCGGCCTTCACGTCGTTCTGGAAGTCGACGAAGCCGGCCACGCCCGCGGGCGGCGCCTCGCCCGTGCCGGGCGCGTCCCGTTCCGCCTCGTAGGCGCGGGGCCCGGCGTCGAGCGCGCAGGCCCGTGCGGCCTC
>CAZWWR010000454.1:0-1647 GCA_964637265.1 uncultured Jannaschia sp. | reverse complement strand
CGCGCGGCGAGGACGAGCTGGCCGCGCTGCTGCGCCCGGGCGACGCCGGCCCCCATCCGGACGTCAGGTCTCTGGGCGGCGGGGCCATCGCCCGCGGCAACGGGCGCGCCTATGGCGACAGCGCGCTCGGCGCGGCGGCCACGCTGGGGCTGGGCCGGATGGACCGGATGCTGGCCTTCGACCCCGCGCGCGGCCTGCTGGTGGCCGAGGCGGGCGTGATCCTGGGCGACGTGGTCGAGGCGTTCCTGCCCCGCGGCTGGTTTCCCTACGTCACCCCGGGCACGCGCTTCGTGACGCTGGGCGGCGCCGTGGCCGCGGACGTGCACGGCAAGAACCACCACGGCGAGGGATCCTTCGGGGCCTTCGTGGAGTGGATCGACGTGATGGACGGCGAGGGCCGCGTCCGCCGCGCCAGCCGCGACGAGGAGCCCGAGCTCTTCGCCTGGACGGTGGGCGGCATGGGGCTCACCGGGGTGATCCTGCGGGTGGCGATGCGGCTCAGGCCCGTGCGCTCGGGCTGGATCCGGCAGGAGACGATCCCGGCGCCCGACCTGGGCACGGCGCTGGCCATCTTCGAGGGGCCGGGCGCGGCGGCCACCTACTCGGTGGCCTGGATCGACTGCCTGGCCGGCGGCGCCGCGCTCGGCCGCTCGGTGGTGATGCTGGGTGAGCACGCCGGGGCCGACGAGGTGCCGCGGGGCTTCCGCGACCGCCCCTTCGCCATCCCGCGCCGCCGCCGCCTCGCGCTGCCCGTCGACGCGCCCGCGATCGCGCTCAACCGCTGGACGATGCGGGCCTTCAACGGCGCCTACTGGGCCGCGGGGCGCCGCGCCGCGCGCCGCTCGGTGGTGCCCTGGGACGGCTACTTCTACCCGCTCGACGCGATCCTGGGCTGGAACCGCGCCTACGGGCGCCGCGGCTTCGTGCAGTTCCAGTGCGTGTTGCCGCTCGAGGCCTCCGAGCGGGGGCTGCGGGCGCTGCTCTCGGCCACGGCCGCGGCCGGGCAGGGCTCGTTCCTGGCCGTGCTCAAGCGCATGGGGCCGCAGCGGAGCCGCTTCTCCTTCCCGATGGAGGGCTACACGCTGGCGCTCGACTTCCCCGTGCGCGAGGCGACGCTGCGGCTCCTGGAGCGGCTCGACGCGATCGCGCTGGATCACGGCGGGCGCTTCTACCTCGCGAAGGACGCGCGCATGTCGGCGGCGGTGCTGCACCGCTCCGACCCGCGCGCCGCGCGGATGCGCGAGATGCGGCGCGAGACGGGGCTCGACCGCGCCTTCGCCTCCGCCCAGTCGGCGCGGCTGGGGCTGTGAGGGCGCGCGGGATGCGGGGCCGGACACGGGGCCGGACACGGGGCCTGACGCGGGGCCTGACGCGGGGCCGGATACGGGGCCTGACGCGGGCCGGGACGATGCCGGGCGGCGGGGCCAACAGGACAGAGACGGGACGATGACGGACGCCTCCCTGCGGGACGGGACGAAGGACGGGACGAAGGACGGGGCGGCGGACGCCGTCGCGGAGGCGCCGGGGTCCGTGCGCGACCCGGTCCAGGACACGGGGTCCGTGGCGGATGCCGGGGCAGGGGAGGGCGCCGCGGACGGCGTCGCCCCCGCCTCCGCCCCTCCCCCCGGGCCCGCCCCGGATCGCGGC
>CAZWWR010000453.1:0-1652 GCA_964637265.1 uncultured Jannaschia sp. | reverse complement strand
ATCGCTCCACTCCAGAGGTCCTGGCAGGCTCGACACCCACCACAATACGCCGCCCTCCTCAGATCCCCGTCACCCAGATCCGGCCATAGCTCGCACGCTGCGCCGGCCGATGGCGAGGATGGGGCTCAGGGCGGTCTGCCGGCGACCGCGGACGACGGTGCCGCACCCGGAGCACGAGGTCTGGCCCCACCTTCCGCGCAACACGGTCATCGACCGGCCGGGACCCGGGTCTGGTGCGCCGACGTCACCTGCATCGCGATGCGGCGGGGTTCCTCCACCTCGTCGCCGTCATGGACCGGGCGACGCGCGAGGTCCTGGCCTGGCGGCTGTCGAACAGTTCGCCATGAGGCCGCCATCGGTCCGAGGCCCATGGCGGACGACGCCGCCATCTCGCATCGAGGCGCTCGAGGGGGCGCTGGCCCGGCACGGGCCGCCCGGCATCCTCGACACCGACCAGGGCGCGCCCCGGACCGCGATCCGGGGGCAGCCGGGTCCCGAGCCCTCGGTTCACGGAGGTCCCGCGCGACGCCGGCCTGCGGGTCCCCACGGACGGGCGCGGGCGCCGGATGGACAACCCCCGGCCGCTCCCTCGGACCGGTGGCGTTCGCGGCCTCGATCGTCGTGCGCCTCAGGCACGGCGTGACGCACCAGCGCCTCCATCTCCATGCCTTCGAGACCGGCTCCGAGGCTCGCGCCGGGATCGGGCGGTGGACGAGTTCCCACAACGCCGACAGGCCGCCCTCGGCCCTCGGCGGCCAAACACCCGACAAGGCCCACGCGGGCCCCGCGATCGTCGACGCGGCGGCATGACGAGACCCTCGGCCAAGCGCAGCACTGCCGCGAACCCGCCCGCGGATCGGGGACCATCTCATACACCTACATCTTCACCTTCGGCCTCCAGGGGCAGCACGACGTCGACGAGGCGGGGCGCGAAGCCGCGCGCGACTGGACCGGAGCTCTTCGGCGTGGAGGAGACGCGCATGGCTGCCGCCGGCTTCGCCGGGGGCCGCGACGTGATCGAGCTCCCCGGCTACGGCGGGGTCATCGACATCGACCCGGACGAGCTGGCCTTGGCACGCTCCGAAGAGGGGGCCTGGTGGTCGGCCTGCAGACCGCGGGTGGGACGGAGCTCCCCGGCGCGGGCGATGTCCGCATCGAGACCATGGATGCCGCCGCGACGCGGGTGGAGGTGCTGTGGATCGAGGACCCGACGGCGTGCGGGAGTTCGACCTGGCGGGCACCCGGGGGGACGCGCTCTTGGACGAGGTGACCTGGGCCGACGAGATCGCGGGCGGCTTCGAACCGTTCCTGCGCGGCGAGTGGCCCGGCGAGTGGGAGGATGACGGCTTCGCGGACCCCGCGGGATGCGCGCTCGACCCGAGCGGGGACACGCAGGCCGCCTTCGACGCCCGGATCGAGGGCAGGGTGGCGCAGGTGGCAGACGCCTTCGCCCTGATCCCCGGCCCTCGGCGCGGCCGGCGGCCTCCCGGACGACATCGCCGCCCTCGCGGGCGACGTCCCCGACGCGCCGGACCTCCTCCCGGCCGCCTCGCCCGGCGCGGTCCCCCAAGACCGCCGGCGGAGCGGACCGCCCCCCGGCCCGAAGGCACGTGCCCCGGGCCCGCCGCGATGCCCGTCGGGGGGGTCGCGGC
>CAZWWR010000452.1:0-1659 GCA_964637265.1 uncultured Jannaschia sp. | reverse complement strand
GGATGCCCCACCGCGCCTGACGCCGGCCCGGCCGTCGGCCTCAACGGTCGCCCGATGGCGCCGTCCAAGCCGCGCCGGACGTCGGCGGCATGCTTCAGCCGCCCGCCGTCCCGCGTTCAGGCCCGCTTGCGACCGGGGATCCGGGGCACCCGCGTGGCGATCAGGGGCGCGAGCCAGGGCTGGCGGTAGCGGCGCAGGTCGAGCGCCTCGTGGACGCCCTCCACGCGGCGGCCCTCCAGCGTCGTCTCCACGGCCGAGCGGGTGTAGAACGGCGCGTCGAGCATCGCCCGCGTCTGGACCGCCCGCGCGCCGCCGTCGCCCCGGGTCTCGCGCCGCACGCCCCAGAGGGAGCGGCGCATCGGCGCCACCGGGGGCAGGGGCGTCTCCTCCACCGAGCCGTCCTCGCCGAAGCGCGCCGAGAGCCGCGTCTCCGACCCGTCGCGCAGCTCGGCCTCGTAGAAGACCCGCGCACCGCCCTCCACCGGGTAGCGGCCCCAGCACCAGCGGTCGAAATCCGCCTCCAGCGGCCGGGCGCCGAAATTGCCGTCGAGGTAGCCGTGCCCCTCCCAGCGGCCGTCCTCGCCGAGGTCCACGCTCACCCGCGCGGACGGCGCGAAGGGGCGCCAGACATGGGCCCGGTCGGGCGCGAGCGCCAGCTCCACCCCCGTCATCGCCAGGGGCTCCAGCGTGACCGTGCCGCGCAGGCGGCGGAGGAACGGCCAGGTGAACTCGTCCACCTCGATGTGCAGCCGCGTCCCGTCCCAGCGCATCGTCGAGCCGCCGATCCGCAGGTGCTCGGCGTCGCGCTCGACCTGGCCCCGGCCGCGGTCGGTCATCGACCAGCGCCCGCCGGGGCCGTAGGTCGCGACGTGCATGCAGGCGTTGTTCTCCGGGTCGCCCCGCCCCGACCAGCGATACCAGGGCGAGAACACCGATCCGATGAAGCCGATGACGTTCAGCCCGCGCCGCCTCGATCCGGGGCCCCCGTCCTCCAGGGCGTCGAGATACCACCATCCGTATCCCTGCGCCGGGACGGCCGCGTCGAAGCGAGGTCCCGCGTGATCGCCTCGGCCGCGTGCCGGCCCGAGAGCGCCGCCATCGGCACGCCCGCCCCCGGATGGGTCCCGCCCCCCGCCAGGTAGAGGCCCGGCACCCGGCTCCGCGCCCTCGGCCGCCGGAGCGCCCCCGTCAGGCCCAGCGACGCCTCCCCGTAGAGGGCGCCCAGGCTGCCCGGGAAGAGATCCGCGAATCCCGCCGGACTCGTCATGGCTTCGGGTCCCGGCTCCGGGTCGAGCCTCAGCCCGCGGGCGCGCAGGGTCCTCAGCATGGTCTCGTGGCATCGGGCGTCCTCTCCTGGGTCGGGTGCCCCGCCGGTGGGCGGCGCGTTCATGATGATCTCGAAGCGCTCCAGCCCCGAGGCGGCGCGGTCGCCGCCGCGGTCCTGGGCGCAGAGGTAGAGGGTGGGGGAATCGGGCGCCCGGCCGGCGGCCAGCGCGGCGAACTCCGCCGCGTCGTCGCCCGAGAAGAGGACCGTGTGATGCGCCAGCGGCAGCCCCTCGACCCGCGCGGCGAAGGCCCATACGCGGGCCGACAGGCTCGGCCGGGCGGGCGGCGGGACCGCGCCGCGCACCGCCGGCCCGAGGAGCCCCGAGGCCAGCG
>CAZWWR010000451.1:0-1661 GCA_964637265.1 uncultured Jannaschia sp. | reverse complement strand
CGACCAGCACGAGGGGCGCGTCGGGCACCGCGAAGCCCGTCTCCTGCGGCCAGACGCGGAGCTCGGGGAAGTCGCGCCGGAGCGCCTCCAGATGGGGAAGCGCGAGCAGCGTCTGCGAGCCGACCGAGCCGGTCGTGAAGAGCTTCACCACCGGCTGCGCGCCGCGCATCAGCGCCTCCGCGGCGCGCCGGTCGGGGATGCCGTGACCGTGGCGCTCGCTGCCCCGCGCGGGCAGGTCGGGCAGGTCGAGCCCGGCGGGGCGCCCCCAGAGCGGGCCGCGCCCGGGGAAGGCGCGGTTGATCTCCTGCGCCACCTCGAAGCGGTTGTTGGCGTTGTCCTCGCCGTCGCGGACCCGCTCGTGGAGCCAGCCCCACATGGCGAGCGCCCGGGCCTGCCCCGTCACCCCGGCGGCGAGGCCGGGCGGGAAGCCGAAGGCCACGTCGAGCCCGAGCAGCGCGCGCCGCCCACAGGCCCGCGCCTCGCCCAGGATCTCCCGCAGCCGCGCCATCGCGAGGTGCCGGCCGCGGTGGTACTCCGCGCACGGGCCGGTGCCGTCGTCGAGCCCGATCCAGATCGCGTCCTTCGTCTCCCGCGCGGGCGAGAGCGTGCTGCGGGCCGACCAGTCGACGGCGATGGCGAGGTCGAAGCTCACAGCCCGACCTCGCGGCGGATGAAGGCGGCGATGGCGGCCACGTCGTCGAGCGGCAGCACCGGGACGGGCGCCTCGATTGGCGCGTCGGCGGCGACGGCGCGGATGCCGCCATCCGCGAGCGCCAGCGGGGGACGGCCGGAGGCGGCGCGCCAAGCCTCGATCCGGGGGTGCGCGCCGCCCTTCCAGCCTTCGGCGAGCACGAGATCGCAGGGGCGCAGGCGCGCGGCCAGCGTCTCGGGCGCGGGTTCAGACGCTCCGCGCAGTTCCTCGGCCACCACGACGCGCGCGCGCGAGACGAGCGCCACCTCCCGCGCCCCGGCCTCGCGGTGGCGGTGGCTGTCGCTGCCCGGCGTCTCGAGGTCGACGGCGTGGTGGGTGTGCTTGAGCGTCGAGACGACGAGGCCATCGGCCGTGAGATGGGCGACGAGGCGCTCGGTCAGGGTGGTCTTGCCGCAATCCTTGCGACCGGTGATGCCGTAGAGCCTCACGCGCGGGCCTCCGGCCGGGCCTCGGCGGCGGCCAGATCCTCGGGCGTGTTGACGTTGAAGAACGCCTCCGAGCCCTCCCACACGGCGAGGCCCGCCCCCTCCCCGGCCGCGCCATGGCGGTCCGTCCAGTGGAGAATCTTGCGCAGCCCGCCCTCGAGCGCCTCGGCCAGGTCGTCGCGCAGGGCCGCAGGCCAGAGGCCGAAGGTGGGCTGGGGGCGGATGCGGTCCTCCCGCGTGGCGGCGAGGGCGAGGCCAGAGGGCGCGCGGGCGGACATGAGGCGCGCGACGAGGTCGCGGGGCAGGAACGGCGTGTCGGCGGCGGCCGTCACCACCGCCTCGGCGCCGAGGGAGCGGGCCCAGTCCATACCCGCGAGCACGCCGGCGAGCGGACCGGGATGGCCGGGCACGGGATCTGCCAGGACGGGCAGGCCGAGGTCGGCCCAGCGCGCCGGATCGCCGTTCGCGTTGAGCGCAAGGGCACTGCATTGCGGGCCGAGCCGCTCGACCACGCGCGCCACGAG
>CAZWWR010000450.1:0-1661 GCA_964637265.1 uncultured Jannaschia sp. | reverse complement strand
GAGACCGACGGCACCGCGCTCGAGATGCTGGCCGCGCGGGTTGTCTGGGAGGCCGCCCTGCTGGAGCGGTTCGGCGACGAGATCGGCGCCCGCTGGGCGGAGACCGTCCGCGCCCACGCCGCCCCAGTGGCCCCCGCGCCGGAGGACCGGGTGGACGCCGCCCTCCACGAGGCGGCCGAGCTCGCCTCCCGCGAGCGGCTCTTCGCGGCGATCGAGGCGCCCGCCCCCATGTCAGAGGACCGGCCGGCCCTGCAGGCCGTGTTCTGCATCGACGTGCGCTCGGAGGTGATCCGCCGCGCGCTGGAGGCGCAGGGGCCGGTCGAGACCTTCGGCTTCGCGGGCTTCTTCGGCCTCGCGGTGGCGCATAGGGGCCACTCCTCCGATGTGGTCGAGAACCGCCTGCCCGTGCTTCTCGACCCGCCGCTGGCCACCGCGGCCACCGACCCCGAGGGGCGCGACACGGCCGACCGCCTGTCGGCCCGCGCGGTTCGGGCCTGGGGCCGCTTCAAGCTGGCGGCCGTGTCCTCCTTCGCCTTCGTCGAGGCTGCGGGGCCGCTCTACCTGGGCAAGCTCGTCCGCGACGGGCTCGGCCTCGGCGGCGTCCGCGCCCACGACCCGGCCCCGGAGCCCGATCCGGACTGGCCGCTAGAGGCGCGCGTGGAGGCGGCCGCCGGCATCCTCGGCGCGCTCGGCATGACCCGCTTCGCCCCGCTGGTCGTGTTCGCGGGCCACGGGGCGCGGGTCACGAACAACCCGCATTCCTCCGCGCTCCAGTGCGGCGCCTGCGGCGGCCATGACGGCGAGGTCAACGCGCGGCTTCTCGCGGGCCTCCTGAACGACCCCCGCATCCGCGAAGGGCTGGCCGCGCGGGGCGTCGAGATCCCCGCCGACACGCGCTTCCTCGGCGCGCTGCACGACACCGTCACCGACGAGGTGACGCTGTTCCCCGACGGCGTGGAGGCCGACCTCTCGCAGGCGCGCAGGTGGTTCGCCGATGCCTCGGAGGCGACGCGGGCCGAGCGCGCCGGCCGCCTGCCGCGCGGCGCGGCCGGGCTGATGGGCCGGGGCCGCGACTGGGCCGAGACGCGCCCCGAATGGGCGCTCGCGAACTGCATGGCCTTCGTCGCGGCGCCCCGCCACCGGACCCTCGGCCGCGACCTCCAGGGCCGGGCGTTCCTCCACGGCTACGTCCATGCGGCCGACGAGGGGCTGGGCGTGCTCGAGCTCATCCTCACCGCGCCGGTGGTGGTGGCGAGCTGGATCTCGCTCCAGTACCACGGCTCCACGCTCGCCCCGCACGTCTGGGGCGGGGGCGACAAGACGCTGCACAACGTCGTCGGCGGCGGCGGGGTGGTCGAGGGGGCCGGCGGGCGGCTGCGCGCGGGCCTTCCGCTGCAGTCCGTGCACGACGGCGAGCGCTTCGTGCACGATCCGCTCCGCCTCGCCGTGATCGTGGAGGCGCCCGCCGCCGACATCGACGGGATCCTCGCCCGCCACCCCTCGGTCGCGGAGCTGTTCGACAACGGCTGGCTCTCGCTCTACCGGCTCGACGCCCAGGGACGGGTCGCCGGGCGCCGTCACCGCGGCGGCGACTGGCGCGCCACGGGCACCGCGGCGGCGGACCTCCCCGTGGCCGCGGAGTAGCCCGGCCCCGAGGCGGC
>CAZWWR010000449.1:0-1668 GCA_964637265.1 uncultured Jannaschia sp. | reverse complement strand
AGCCCCGCCACGCGGCCCGTCACTCGGCCCGCCCGGCCTCCCGCCGACCTCCCGGCCGATCTCCCCGCCGGGCGCGCCGCCACCGGGCGGGCGGCATGACCGAGGCCGCCGCGGCCGCCATCGAGGGCTATCTCTTCTACGAGATCGCCGCGCTCCTCGTGCTGGCCGCGGGCGTGGGCTTCGCGGGGCTGCTGCTGCGCCAGCCGCTGATCGTGAGCTTCATCGCGGTGGGCATCCTCGCGGGCCCCTCCGTGCTCGGCATCGCCCGCTCCGACGCCCAGATCGATCTGCTGGCCGAGCTCGGCATCGCCGTGCTGCTGTTCCTCGTCGGGCTCAAGCTCGACGTCCAGCTCGTCCGCACGCTGGGCGCGGTGGCGCTCGTCACCGGGCTCGGGCAGGTCGCCTTCACCACCGTGTTCGGCTTCCTGCTGGGCCTGGCCCTGGGGCTCGACGCGCTCACCGCCTTCTACGTGGCCGTGGCGCTCACCTTCTCCTCCACGATCATCATCGTGAAGCTGCTCTCCGACAAGCGCGAGATCGACTCGCTGCACGGGCGCATCGCGCTCGGCTTCCTGATCGTCCAGGACGTCG
Organism: uncultured Jannaschia sp.; assembly: GCA_964637265.1. Taxonomy (GTDB): domain Bacteria; phylum Pseudomonadota; class Alphaproteobacteria; order Rhodobacterales; family Rhodobacteraceae; genus Jannaschia. Next base: position 1,077 of record CAZWWR010000449.1, on the reverse strand, counting down.
TGGTGGTGATCGCCATGATCGCGCTCTCGGCCGTCGGGGTGGGTGCCGCGGCGGTGGGCGGGGAGGGCGGCGCGGCGGCCGACATCGCCCGCGTGCTCGGCTGGGGCCTCGCCATGCTCGCCGGCGTGGTGCTGTTCGTGCGCTTCGCCGCCGATCCGCTGGTCGAGCGGCTCAGCCGGGCGCCCGAGCTCCTCGTCTCCTTCGCCATCGGCTGGGCGGCGCTCCTGGCCGCGGTGGGCCACTACCTGGGCTTCGGCAAGGAGCTGGGCGGCCTGCTGGCGGGCGTCTCGCTCGCCTCCACCGCCTACCGCGAGGCCATCGCCGCGCGGCTGGCCTCGCTGCGGGACTTCCTGCTGCTGTTCTTCTTCATCGCGCTCGGCGCCTCGCTCGACCTGTCGGTGCTGGGCGCGAGCGTCGGCCCGGCCATCGTGCTCTCGCTCTTCGTGCTCGTCGGCAACCCGCTGATCGTGCTCGCCCTGATGGGGGCGATGGGCTACCGCAAGCGCACGGGGTTCCTCGCCGGGCTCACGGTGGCGCAGATCAGCGAGTTCTCCCTGATCTTCATGGCCATGGGGGTCTCGATCGGCCATGTCGACGGGGAGGCGCTCGGCCTCGTCACGCTGGTCGGGCTCGTGACCATCGCCGCCTCCACCTACATGATCACCTACTCCCACCAGCTCTACGACCGGCTCGAGCCGCTCCTCGGCGTCTTCGAGCGCCGCGCCGCGGGGGCGGGCCGCGAGGACGCGGCCCGGGGGGCGCCCCCCCACGACGTGATCCTGTTCGGGCTGGGGCGCTACGGGCTCGGCATCGGCGCGGCGCTGCGCGACGCGGGGCTGCGGGTGCTCGGCGTGGATTTCAGCCCCGAGGCCGTGCGCCATGCCCGCGGCCGGGGCTTCGACACCCTGTTCGGCGACGCCACCGATCCGGAGTTCGTCGCCCACCTGCCCCTGCGCACGGCCCGATGGGTGGTGCTCGCGGTGCCCGAGCACGACACCGGGCTCACCCATGACGACCCGCGCGTGGCGCTGCTGCGCAGCCTGCGCGACGCGGGCCACGAGGTCGAAATACGCCTTC
>CAZWWR010000448.1:0-1681 GCA_964637265.1 uncultured Jannaschia sp. | reverse complement strand
CCCGCGCGGCGGGCGGCGGCGGGGCGTCCATGCGGTGGCGCAGCCGCTCGAGCCCGAGCCGGATGCGCGACTTCACGGTGCCCAGCGGCAGGCCGGTGCGGGCCGCGATCTCGCCGTGGCTCTCCTCCTCGTAGAAGGCCCGCACGATCAGCATGCGCTGCGCGTCCGGCAGTTCGGCCACAGCCTCCGCGAGGCGGACCGTCTCCTGCGCCCAGCCGACGAGCGTCTCGCCCTCGCCCTCGGGCTCCGGCCCCCAGGGCAGGTCCTCGGGCTCGGCACGGGTGGCGCGGCGCAGCAGGTCCACCCGGCGGTTCCGGGCGATCGTGAACAGCCACGCCCCCACCGTCGCCCGCTCCGGATCGTAGAGATGGGCCTTGCGCCAGACCGTCACCATCACGTCCTGCATGGCGTCCTCGGCCTGCGTCCGGGTGAGCCCGCCGCGCCGCAGGAGCGACCCGAGCCGGGGCGCGAAATGGTCGAACAACTCCGAGAAGGCCTCCGCGTCCCGGTGGCGCCCGACCGCGACGAGGCGCCCGGCCCAGTACTTGTCGTCCTTCGCCCCCATGCGCGAGCCCGATCCCGGCTGCAGCGCCCTCCCGAGGCGCGGGGCGAAGAATGCCCTTGGGGAAGGATGCGATCAAGCCTCCGGGCGGCGTGGATTACGCGCCGCCTCCCCTGTCGGATCACGCGAGGCGCGCAACGGCGCTCCTGCGCCGCTGCGGGGGCCGGCCGAGCGGCGCCTAGGCGCCCCTTCCGCCTCCCCCGCGTTCGCAACCTGCCCAAGAGGAGGGCACCGGGCGCGCGGATCGCACAAGCGCGCGGCCTGGCGGCGCGCGACGCCTCCGCGGCGGTGGTTCGGGCATCGGCGCCGCGTCGTCCGGCCCCACCATCGCGGGGACAAAGCCGGAGGCCGCCCATGGAGATCGACCGCGCCCGCACCGCGCTCCTGCTCATCGACATGCAGGACAACTCGCTTCCCGGCGCCGAATGGCCCGTGCACGACTACGCCCGCGTCGCCGAGACCGCCGGCCAGCTCCTCGACGCGGCGCGTGCCGCCGGCGTGCCCGCGATCCACGTCGCGCTCGACTACGACCCGGCGGCCTACGACCGCCCGGCCGGCACGCCGCGGGCGCCCGCGCCGCGCACCCTCGACGACCTGCACGATCCGATCACCGACCGCGTCCGTCCCGCGCCGGGCGAGGAGGTGGTTCTCAAGAGCTACCGCAGCGCCTTCGCCGGAACGGATCTCGCCGCGCGGCTGGAGGCCCGGGGGGTGGACACGCTGCTCGTCGCCGGGGTCTGGACGGAGGCCTGCGTGCTCGCCACCGTCACCGACGCCGTCCGCCTCGGCTGGCGCGTGGTGCTGGTGGAGGATGCCTGCGGCTCCGGGACCGAGGGGATGCACCGTGCGGGCGTCGTGAACATCGCCAACCGCCTCTACCGCGGCGCGGTGGCCTCGGCCTGGGAGGCGGCGCGCGCGCTCCGGACCGGCACGCTGGAGGGCTGGGCCTTCGAGCGGCCCGTGGCCTTCCGCTACGAGCTCCACGAGCTGGAGGGGGCCTACGCCGTCATCCGCGCCGCCCTCGCGCCCGCCGGCGTGGAACCCATCGAGCCCGCCCGTGCCGCCGCCGCCCGCGATCCGCGGGGGCGGCTGCATCGCCTCCGGGCGTGGCTCGCAGCG
>CAZWWR010000447.1:0-1685 GCA_964637265.1 uncultured Jannaschia sp. | reverse complement strand
CCGCCGTTGCGCCCGCCGGGCGGCGGGGCTAGGCCCCCGCGCCATGGTCGAGTGGATCACCTCGCCGGGCCTCGTCCCCTACCCCCTCGCGCTGCGCGAGATGGAGCGCCGCGCCGCCGCGATCCGCGCGGGCGAGGCGGGCGAGGCCGTGTGGCTGCTGGAGCACCCGCCGCTCTACACCGCCGGGACCTCCGCCGACCGGCGCGACCTGCGGGACCCGGAGCGCTTCCCCGTGCACGACGCGGGCCGGGGCGGGCAGTACACCTATCACGGCCCGGGCCAGCGCGTGGCCTATGTGATGCTCGACGTCGCCGCGCGGGGCCGCGACGTGCGCCGGTTCGTGCGCGGGCTCGAGGACTGGGTGATCGACGCGCTGGCGGAGTTCGGCGTGCGGGGCGAGATGCGCGAGGGCCGCGTCGGCGTCTGGGTGCCCCGCCCGGAGAAGCCCCCCCTCCCCGACGGCAGCCCGCGCGAGGACAAGATCGCCGCCATCGGCATCCGGCTCCGCCGCTGGGTGAGCTTCCACGGCGTCTCGGTGAACGTCGAGCCCGACCTCGGCCATTTCGACGGCATCGTGCCCTGCGGCATCGCCGGGCACGGGGTGACCAGCCTCGTGGACCTGGGCCTGCCGGTCACGATGAACGACCTCGACGCCGCGCTGCGGGAGCGGTTCGACGGGGCGATGCCGCCGACAACCGACCTTGCCGCAACGATTTCTGGACAATCCCCCCCTCCACCGCTATCCCCCTGAGACGTGGCCCGTGCGGGGGCCCACGGGGGGGAGTTCGCCTTGGACGGCACGAACGCGACGGGGAACCGGGACGGCGACGCCCTGCGCGCGCGGCGCGTGCTGATCGTCGAGGACGAGGCCATCGTGGCGATGGATCTCGGGATGTGCTTCGAGGACTGGGGCTGGGAGGTCGCCGGCCCGGCCTACGACCTCGCGCAGGCGCAGGAGCTGGCGGGCGGTCCGCTCGACCTCGCCGTGCTCGACGTCAACCTCGCCGGCGCGACCACCTTCGACCTCGCCCGCGCGCTCGGCGCCCGCGACGTGCGCGTGGCCTTCCTCTCCGGCTCGGAGCCGGGGGACATGCCGGCCGACCTCGCCGACCGGCCCTCGCTCGGCAAGCCGGCCGACCTCGACGCGCTGCGCCGTCTCGCGGAGGGCTGAGCGCGCCGACGCGCCGCGCCTCCGCTTGACCGGGATCAAAGCGCGCGACGATTTATCCGCCTCCCCCCCGCCCCCGCGGCGATTGCCGATCCGGGGCGGCGGCGCTAGAACACCCGACAGCCGGGTGCCAGGGCTCTGACCCGCGCCCACCGAACAGCAAGATCAGACGCGACTACACGGGAGCGACCCCACATGGCCGACGCCGCCATCCAGGGGCATGAGCACGACAAGCCGGGCTTCTTCACCCGGTGGTTCATGTCCACCAACCACAAGGACATCGGGATCCTCTACCTGATCGTCTCCGGCATCGCCGGATTCATCTCGGTAGCGTTCACCGTCTACATGCGCCTGGAGCTGATGGACCCGGGCGTCCAGTACATGTGCATGGAAGGCTTCATGGCCGATCCCTGCACCCCGAACGGCCACCTGTGGAACGTGCTCATCACCGGCCACGGCGTGCTGATGATGTTCTTCGTGGTCATCCCCGCGCTCTTCGGCGGCTTCGGCAACTACT
>CAZWWR010000446.1:0-1687 GCA_964637265.1 uncultured Jannaschia sp. | reverse complement strand
GGACGTAGGTCTTGTAGGAGGCGTCGGTCCAGTTGCGCTGGTCCTCCATCTCGAACGTGTCGCCCTCCATGCGCGTCTCGACGGTGAGGCCGCCCGGCGTCCGGTGCGTGAGTGCGCGCAGGTCCATCATCGGCTGGACCGGGTCGATGATCTCGGGGAAGGCCCCCTCGACCGTGCGCCCGTCGGTGTGGAGGAGGGTGACGGGCGCGCCGGCCACGCCGTCGATCGGATGCAGGATGACGAAGCCCGTACGGTTCGTGAGGAAGCCGGTCTCGGTCCGGCCCTCGCCGTCGAAGGTGAGCGTGCCGTCGGCGCGGCCCTCGATCCGGGCCTCGTAGGACAAGCTCTGCTCCCCGTCCCCCGTCACCGCGCGGAGCGAGACGCGGAACGCGTCGCCGTCCTCCTCCACCCGGAGGTCCGAGATCTCGGGCGCGTAGGTGCCCCAGTCCCGGTCGCGGACGATGAAGGAGACGGCCCGCAGCACCTCCTCGCCGTCCCAGCGGAGGTAGCGCAGGTTGCCCGCCTCGAGCTCGGCCGAGAGCCGTCCCGCCCTCAGCACGCGCGGCGGCGGGACCTCCTCCTCGGTGCCGTAGAGCGCGATGGCGCGCGATGGGTTCTCCATGGGTGCCTCCCTCAGCCGCGCGCCGAGCGCCAGTTGATCAGCCGTTCCGCCAGCAGCGCGAGGATGATGATCGCGCCGATGGCCGAGCCCTGCCAGAAGGGCGAGACGCCCATCAGGTTCAGCCCGTTGCGGATCATCACCATGATGAGGACGCCGAGCAGCGTCCCCACGATGGAGCCGCGTCCGCCGTAGAGGCTCGCCCCGCCGATCACCACCGCCGCGATGGCGTCGAGCTCGAGCCCGGTCCCGGCCATCGGGTCGGCCGACATGACCTGCGCGAGGCTGAAGGTCACGGCGACGGCGGCAAGCGCGCCCGACACGACGTAGGGCAGGATCGAGTAGCGCAGCGTCGCCAGCCCGGCCGCGCGCGCCGCCTCGAAGTTCGAGCCGATGGCGTAGATCGTCCTGCCCCCCTTCGTGCGCCCGAGATACCACCAGGCGGCCGCGTAGAGCGCGACGAGGAACAGGACGTTCGCCGGGACGCCCAGCACGGTCGTGTAGACGATGGCGTCGAGATCCGGCGGGAGACCCGAGATCGAGCGCTGCCCGGACAGGATGAAGGACAGCGATCGCCCGATCGCCATCACCCCGAGCGTGACGACGAAGGGCGCGAGCCCGAACACGGCCACCAGCACGCCCGAGAACCCCCCGATCGCCGCGCCCGCCAGCACCGCGAGCGGGATGGCGACGGGGATCGGCACGATCTGGAGGAGCTGGGCCAGGATGATCCCGGTCAGCCCGAACACGGCGCCCACCGACAGGTCGATGCCGCCGGTGAGGATCACGAAGGTCATGCCCACGGCGACGATGCCGATGACCACCGACTGGTCGAGGATGTTGAACAGGTTGCGTTCGGTCAGGAAGAAGTCCGAGGAGAACGACAGAACCACCGCCAGGAGAAGTGCGAGGCAGAGCATCCGGAACTCCAGGCTCCGCAGGATGCCGGCCAGCGGGCCGGGCGGCCGCGGCGGCGCTCCGCCCTCGCCCCGCCCGTCCCGCGTCTCGCCCGCGCCCCCGGTGTCGCTCATGCGGTCGCCTCCTCGCGCTCGTCGTCCTCGCGCGCCG
>CAZWWR010000445.1:0-1688 GCA_964637265.1 uncultured Jannaschia sp. | reverse complement strand
CGGTGCGGGCCGCGCGGGCGGCACCGGCACGACGGCGCCGGGCACGAACTGCGCCGATGCCTCCGCGAATCCGCCGCCCGCGGCCGCACGGCGGCCCATGCCGAAGGCGAAATCCTGCGACGCCAAAGGGATACCTCGAATACCGTTTGAGGCGAGTTGAACCGGTCGCGGTTAACGCCGCCTTAACGAATTGACCCCCTTCCGGACGGCGGCTCCGTTGGGCGTCCGCCGCCCCTCCAGCGTCATCGCTCAGATGGCATCCACGCGCCGCCCGCGACTGCCAACGGGGCCCACTCGCTTGACCTGTCCCGGAGGCCTACGTTTATCCCCGCCGGGACCGGTTCAGCCCGGTACCGTCAATGAACCCGAGCGGTGCTCGCCCTCGTCGCCCTGACCGGCAGGGGCCGCAGACGCCCTAGCCCCGCCGTGCGCCCATCGCCGCCGCGAACGCGTCGAACAGGTACGCGCTGTCCTGCGGGCCGGGGCTCGCCTCCGGGTGGTACTGCACGGAATATACGGGCGCGTGATCCGGCCGTCCGAGCATCCGGATGCCGCAATTCGTGCCGTCGAACAGGCTCACATGCGTCTCCTCGACGCCCTCGGGCAGGGTCTGCGCGTCGACCGTGAAGCCGTGGTTCATCGAGGTGATCTCGACCCGCCCGTCGGCCTGCCGCTTCACCGGATGGTTCGCACCGTGATGCCCGTGGTTCATCTTCACCGTCTTCGCGCCCAGCGCCATGGCGAGCATCTGGTGGCCCAGGCAGATGCCGAACACGGGCACGTCCCCGCGCTCCACGACGTCCCGGATCGTCGGCACCGCGTAGGCCCCGGTCGCCGCCGGATCGCCCGGACCGTTCGACAGGAACACGCCGTCGGGCTCCTGCGCGAGCACCTCCTCGGCGGTCGCCGTGGCCGGCATCACCGTCACCTCGCAGCCGACGCTGGCGAGGCTGCGCAGGATGTTGCGCTTGGCCCCGTAGTCGAGCGCCACGACGCGGTGGCGCGGCGCCTCCTGCCGGCCGAACCCCTCCGGCCAGGACCAGCGCGTCTCGTCCCAGCGGTAGGACTGCCGCGTCGTCACCTCCCGCGCGAGGTCGAGCCCCACGAGCCCCGGGAAGCCCCGCGCCCGCGCCACCAGTTCGGCGATGTCGAACCGCCCCTCCGGATCGTGGCTGAGCGCCACGTGGGGCGCCCCCTGCTGCCGGATCGCCCGCGTGAGCCGCCGCGTGTCGATACCGCCGATGCCGATGCGCCCGCGCGCCGCCAGCCAGTCGGCGAGCCCCCGCGCCGCGCGCCAGTTCGACGGCTCCGTCGGATCCCAGCGCACCACCATCCCCGCCGCGACCGGATCGGCCGCCTCGTCGTCCTCCGGGTTCACGCCCACGTTGCCGACATGCGGGAAGGTGAAGGTCACGACCTGGCCCGCATAGGACGGATCGGTCATGATCTCCTGATATCCCGTCATCGCCGTGTTGAAGCAGAGCTCGGCCGCCTGCGTGCCGGTGGCCCCGAAGCCGCGCCCGAGGAACACAGTTCCGTCGGCGAGGGCGAGGCAGGCTGTGGGCTGTGCGGTCATGGGGCGGCTCCGTAGGGCGGGCGCCGAGCGGTTACGAGCCGCGCCCCGCCCGGTCAAGCCGGCGCCCCGCCCTAGGGCGCGCGCCGCCCTCCCGCGCGGCCTCCCTCCCGGT
>CAZWWR010000444.1:0-1691 GCA_964637265.1 uncultured Jannaschia sp. | reverse complement strand
CGTCGCCGCGATTCGCCGCTCGCCCCTGCGGGCCTCCCTCGGCTAGGATCGTGGCGCGGCCGGTCGGGGCCGCGAGGCACCGGGGAGGAGGACGCCATGAGGGACTGGACGCGGAGATGCATGGCGCGGGCGGCTCTCTTGCGGCCGGCCCTCGCGGCGGGGCTCGCGATCTGGCTCCTGTTCGGGCCCTCGCCCGCGCGGGCCACGCAGGACGCCTGGCCCGCCCTCCACGACGTGAGCGGCGTCGCGGCGGACGACGTGCTGAACCTCCGCGCGGGGCCCGGCACGGAGCACGAGGTGGTCGGCTCTCTGGCACCCGACGCGACCGGCATCGAGGTGATCGCCCCGAGCGAGGACCTCGCCTGGGGGCTGGTGAACGCGGGCGAGGGCACGGCCTGGGCCAGCCTCGCCTTCCTCGAGCGCCGCCCCGGCCAGTGGGAGGGCGCCTTCCCCCCGCTGGCCCGCTGCTTCGGGACCGAGCCGTTCTGGTCCGTCGCCGTCGAGGGCGACGCCCTCCGCCTCTCGACGCCCGATGATCCGGAGGCGGCCGACGGCTGGCTCGCCGGGCGCTGGGGCTCCGCCAACCGGCGCGACAGGTTCGCGGCCCGCCTCCTGTGGGAGGACGGCGCGCCGGGGTTCGCGACGATCCGCGCCGAGCGGTGCTCCGACGGGATGTCGGACCGGGCCTTCGGGCTCTCGATCGACATGGTGGCCGGGCGGCAGGACGCCGGCGGCGGCCTTCTGTCGGGATGCTGCTCGCTCGCGCCCTAGGCCGGCCGGACGGTCCATCCCGGAGACCGCCCGAGGGACTGGCGGGACGGCAAGCGGCCATCTCCGTTTCCGGCGGGATCGTTCCAGCGGAATGGTGTCGGGACCTTGCCCGCCACTCCTGAGCACACCTCTCCGCATCCCCCGGTGAACACGGGATCCGCCCTGTGCCGGGACGCATCGGAGGGCTGGCGATCGGACGGGGCGGGTGCAGCAACCGCGCATCGCCGCAGGTCCGTCGCCCGTACGGAAAAAACCCCGGGGGCAGCGGCCGCCTCGGACAGAGTCCGGCGGCGTCGGGGCAGGGCGGCATACCTCCGACACGCCCCGGGCTTGGCGAGCCCGGCGCCCCGGCGCCCTCAGCATCCCTGTCCCCGCCGCCGGCCGATCCCTGCCGGGCGCACGCGCCAGAGCGCCTCGGTGCGTTACCCGCGAAGACTCACTAGGGCCGCCCCGAAACCGCCTCGGGCCCCGTCAGGGCCCCCGCGGAGGCGCCCTCACGCCCTCCGGCGCAGGCGCGACGGGGGGTGCCCGAACTGCTGGTCGAAGGCGCGGGTGAAGTGGGCCGGGTCGGTATAGCCCACGTCGAGCGCCACCCGCAGCAGCGGGGTGTCCGTCTCCTCGATCAGCGCCCGCGCCCGGGCCATGCGCACCTGCCGGAGCAGCGCGCGGTAGCTCGTCCCCTCGGCGGCGAGCTGGCGCTGCAGGGTGCGGCGGCCGATCCCGAGGAACCTTGCGGCGCCGTCGATATCCGTGTGCCCGTCGAGCAGCCGTAGCGCGAGGACGGCCCCGATGCGTCCGGCGGGCGTGTCCTCGGCGCCGGCGGTCCGCACGGCGCCCTCGGCCCCGGCCAGCAGCTCCGCGCCCGTGATCTCCCGCTCGGAGGGCCCCCCGCGTCCGGCGGCGGGCCGGCGGGCGCCCAG
>CAZWWR010000443.1:0-1694 GCA_964637265.1 uncultured Jannaschia sp. | reverse complement strand
CGCATCGCCGGACCCAGGCCGCGCGCCGCACGCAAGGCGCAGGCCCGCCAGACGACCGGCCGGCACCCGGGCGAGGCCGTCCCTTCCGTCCCCCGGAGGATCCGCCGGAGGCCGGAGATCCCGCGACCGGCCGGCCGCGCCTCCCCGCGCGTGCGGCATCCGGGCCCTTGCCGCGTCCGGGATCGCGCCGCAACCATGGCATTCCCGCGAACCGATGGAGCAGCTCCCGATGCGCATCCCGATCCTCTGCGCCGCCGCCGCCCTCTGCGCGGCCGCGGCCGCCGCCGAGGAGGCCGTCACCCCCGAGAGCTACATCCGGGCCGAGGTGGACCTCACCTTCGCGCAGTTCCAGGCCAACGCCGGCAGCGACGTGAACCGCTTCTTCTACATCCGCCGGCCCACGCCGCTCGACGCGCAGGTGGTGGTGCGGATGAACCTCGACACGCTTTACGCCGGCGCGCTCGTCGACACCGAGGGCGGGGCGACGCTCACGATCCCCGAGCTCCCCGACGACCGCTACGTCTCGGTGCTCGTGATCGACAACGACCACTACGCGCCGGCCGTGTTCTACGAGCCCGGCACCCACGAGATCCCGGGCGACACCAAGTACGTGGCCCTCGTCCAGCGCATCCAGGTCATGGATCCCTCCGACCCGGAGGACATCGCGCTCGTCAACGACCTGCAGAACCGCTTCGTGATCGAGGCCGGGAGCCACGACCTGTTCCCCGCGCCGGACTGGGACGTGGACACCATGCTCGCCCTGCGCGCGGGCTACGAGGAGGAGTTCCAGCGCTTCGCGCAGTACGAGCCCGACTGGATGGGCCCACGTGGCGAGGTCGACGAGGAGACGCGCCACCTCGCCGTGGCCGGGGCCTGGGGCCTCTTCCCGGAGCGCGACGCCGTCTACATCAACTACGCCGGCCCGCCCTCGGCGGACGCCTGCTACACCGCCACCTACGACGTGCCGCCCAGCGACGCGTTCTGGTCGATCACCCTCTACGGCGACGACGGCTTCATCGAGAGCGGGAACGCCATCGTGAACGACCGCAACGTCGAGCTGAACGAGGACGGCAGCTTCACCGTGCATTTCGGGCCCGAGGCGCTCTGCGGCGAGCGGCCCAACCGCGTGGACATCACCGAGGGCTGGAACTTCCTCATGCGCATCTACCGCCCCGGCCAGGCCGTGCTGGACCGGGACTACGTGCTGCCCGAGGTGGAGGAGATCGAGGGCTGACCCGGCACGCCGCCGCCGCCACTGCGCTCCCGCGGCGCTCTCGCCCCGGGTCTTCCCGTCACCGAGGGGGCCTTCGACCTCACCGAGCTTCCTCGCCCACACGAGGACCGAGGACCGCGGCTCGTGGAACGCGACGGGCTACTCGAACCCCGAGCTCGACGGGAAGATCCAGCGGCTGGCCTCCGAGACGGACCTCGAGGCCCGCGACGCGATGATCGCCGAGATCTGGGAGGAGGTGCAGGCCGAGACGCTCTACCTGCCGCTCCACCACCAGGTGCTGAACTGGGGCTTCAGCGAGGGCGTCGACTCGGACGTCTCTGTCGAGGACCAGCCGAAGTTCAAGTACTTCGAGATCCAGCGGAGCTGACCGCCCCCGGAGGGCGCCCCGGCGCCCTCCGCCACCCCCATGACCTGAGCCCCGACTTTCCTCCGGCTGTGGGGAGAGTCCTGGGGGTGATGT
>CAZWWR010000442.1:0-1702 GCA_964637265.1 uncultured Jannaschia sp. | reverse complement strand
CATGGCCAGGCCGACCGGCAGCGTGGCGGCGCGCAGGCCGGGGGCGGCGTCGATCAGCGCCCCCGCCGCGATGTCCCCGGCGGCGAACCAGCGTGGCAGGATGGCGGCGCCGAGGCCGCCGCGCGCGGCCTCCGACAGGACGAAGATGTTGTCGGTCGCAAGTCTCGGCCGGACCGGGAAGGCCGTCTCCCGGCCGTTCCGGTCGTGGAGGACGATGCGGCTTCCCTCGAACGGGCCGAGCGCGAGCCAGGGCCACGCCTCCAGCGGCGCGCCCGCCTGCCGCGCCGCGAGATCCGGGGTCGCGACGACGAGGCGTTCCACCCGCGCCAGCTCCCGCACCACGAGCGTGTCGTCGGGGACGGGACCGACCCTGACCCAGAGGTCGCAGCCCTCCTCGGCGAAGCGGACGGGCCGGTCGGTCAGGCGCCATTCGATCGCCACCTCCGGGTGGGCCCGGGCGAAGTCGAGCGCTGCGCCCATCAGGTGCCGCTGGCCGAGGGCGACGGGCGCCACGACGCGCACGGTGCCGCGAAGGCCCGAGGCGTCCCCGAAGCGCTCCGTCAGCCCTTCCCACTCGGCCAGCATCCGGCGCGCGTCCGCCAGCAGCGCCGTGCCGTCCGGCGTGAGCGCGAGCGAATGGGTCGTGCGGCGCGCCAGCGGCCGGCCGAGCATCTCCTCGAGCGCCGCGAGCTGGCGCGAGACCGACGGCTGCGACGTGTCGAGGTCGCGCGCCGCGGCCGAGAGCGACCCGCGCTCCGCGACGCGCACGAAGGTGCCCAGGAGGGCGAGGCGGTCGAAGCGGGTGGACATACGCCGGACGTATAACAGTCCGACGGTCCATGCGGCTACAGGGGCGGCGCCGATCCGGCCATATCCCTTCCGACCGGACCACAGGAGGCCAGCATGACCCACGCCCGACAGATCGCCCCGACCTTCGCCTTCCCCGACGGCCGCGCCGTCTCGCGCATCGGCTACGGCGCGATGCGGCTCACCGGGCAGCCCCGCAACTTCGGCCCCTACGAGGACTGGGCGGGCGGCATCGCGCTCCTGCGCCGCGCGGCGGAGCTGGGCGTCGACCACGTCGACACCGCGCGCGCCTACGGCCCGCACGCCAACGAGCGCCTCGTCGCCGAGGCGCTCGCTCCCCTCGCCACCCGGGCGTTCGTGGCCTCGAAGGGCGGGGTGGAGAAGGACGAGGCGTCCATCCGCCGCGACGGATCGCCGGAGGCGCTGGCCCGGCACATCGAGGAGAGCCGGCGCGACCTCGCGCCCCTGATCGGGGACCGTCCGATCGACCTCTACTACCTGCACCAGCCCGATCCGGAGGTCCCGCTCGCCGAGAGCGTCCGCGCGCTCGAGGCGGCCCGGAGGGCCGGCCGGATCGCCCGCATCGGCCTGTCGAACGTCTCGCTCGCGCAGCTGCGGGAGGCGATGGAGGTCGCGCCCGTCTCCGCCGTGCAGAACCGCTACTCGCCCGCCGACGCGCGCGACGCGGGGACGGAGGCGCTGATCGACTTCACCGCCGAGCACGGCATCGCCTTCGTGGCGCACGGGCCGCTGGGCGCGCACCCGATGAGGCGGGGTGCCGCCACCGGGCCGGGCGAGGCGCTGCGCACGCTCCTGGCGCGCGCGCCCAACATCCTCGCCATCCCCGGCACGACGGCCCCGGCGCATCTGGAGGAGAACGTCCGGGCCCTGGACG
>CAZWWR010000441.1:0-1712 GCA_964637265.1 uncultured Jannaschia sp. | reverse complement strand
CCAGCACCGCCCCGCGCGGCCCCGGACGCTCCCCGGGGCGCAGGGCGTACACCTCGTCGCGCAGCTCGGCCTCCCGCTCGGGGCGGCCGAGCATCACCATGCCGCCGACCGCCGCCCGCATGGCGAGGTGGTCGCGGACCAGGCCCATCGGCACGTCTGGGCGCCGATCCATCCCCAGCGGGTGCAACGATCCCAGGGCGCCGGCCGCACGGAAGGCGACCGCGCCGGCGATGGCGTCGCCCGGGCCGATCCGGCCGGACACCCAGTCCGGAAGGTGAAGCCCGTCCGGTCCGGACGGGACGGGTTCGGCGAGACGGTCCATTTCGCCACGATACCGGGTCCGGCGGTTATAGGCCATATCTGATGCGTAACCGACGTGACCCCGTCGGCACTGTTGTGTCCGATAAGCTTGCGTTATCGGACGCGGGGCGGATACCGTCCCCGCCATGACCCGCGCCCCTGTAAATGCGGGGCCTCCGGCCCCCATGCCGCCCTTGGAGGAGGCCCCGGACCCTCCCGACGCTCCGTTGCCTGGCCCCCTGCCCGGCCCGCTCGCGAGGCCGAGCCGCCTCGATTACATGATCGACGCCGCACGGGATCTCGCCGCCGATGCCGCCGCCCCGAGGACCCGGGAGGCCTACGCCTCGGACTGGGCGCATTTCGAGGCGTGGTGCTACCGGCACGACGCGCTGCCCGTGCCGCCCTCGCCCGAACTCGTCGGCATCTACCTCGCCGACTGCGCCGACCCGGCGCGCGCGGGCGGCGCCCACGCGGTCTCGACCATCGAGCGGCGCCTCGTCGGCATCACTTGGACCTACCGGCAGCGCGGCCTGGCCTTCGACCGGCGGGACCGGCACGTCGCCTCCGTGCTCGCCGGCATCCGCCGCCGCCACGCCCGGCCGCCCAGGCAGAAGGAGGCCGTCTCGATCGACGATCTCGCCGCCATGCTCGCCACGCTCGGGCACGACCTGCGGGGGCTGCGCGACCGGGCCATGCTGCTCTTGGGCTTCGCGGCCGGGCTGCGCCGCTCGGAACTCGTCTCGCTCGACCGCGGGCGCGACCAGTCGGACGACCTGCCGAACGGCGCGGGCTGGGTCGAGCTGCACGAGGACGGGCCGGGCGCGCGCGGCGTGGTGCTGTTCGTGCCCGGCAAGACCGGCTGGCGCGAGGTCGAGGTCGGGGCGGGCGCGCGGCGTGCGACCTGCCCGCTCCGGGCCCTGCGGACCTGGCTCGACCACGCGCGGATCGACGAGGGCCCCCTCTTCCGGCCGGTGAGCCGCGACGGGCGGCGCGCGTTGGACCGGCGGCTGGCGGACAAGCACGTGGCCCGGCTGGTCAAGCGCACCGCCGCGGCCGCGGGCCTGCGGGGCGACCTGCCCGAGGCCAGGCGCCTGCTCCTCTACGGCGGGCACTCGCTGCGCGCGGGCCTCGCGACGCATGCCGAGGTCGACGAGCGCCACGTCCAGAGGCAGCTGGGCCACGCCTCGGCGGAGATGACCCGGAGATACCAGCGGCGGCGCGACCGGTTCAGGGTGAACCTGAGCAAGGCGGCGGGGATGTGACGGCGCTCCGGCCGCGCTGCCGGAGGTCGGGGCCGGTGCTCGGGGCGGACCAGAGGGAGCGGGGGCCGAACCGGGGCGAAAACCGTCGCGGGCGCCGCCGGTCCCGCCAGGCGCGAGCGGCCGGGGCCGGCTCCTCCGGGGCGGAGCGGA
>CAZWWR010000440.1:340-1714 GCA_964637265.1 uncultured Jannaschia sp. | reverse complement strand
TCGGCTTCCAACCGTTCCGCGGTGCGGGCCAGCGGACCGAATCCCTGCTCGCAGAGGGTATGCATATGCAGTCCGCTGAGTCCCACCAGATCTGCGCCCTCGAGATCCTCCGCTGTCATGCCGAACCGGGAACCGGGGATGCACGGATTATACAGATCCACCTCCACTTCGCTGTAGCGGGGATTCACGCGCAGACCGAAACGCACATCGGGATACCTGCGCCTCTGCGCCTCAAACTGATGCCACTGGGACAGACTGTTCAGGGTAACATGGGTGGCCAGCGAACAGATCTGATCGAATTCGGTTTCGGTGTAGGCCACGGCATAGGCATGCACCTCTTTGCCAAAATGAAGACTGGCGAGCAGAGCTTCGGAGACCGAGCTGGCGGTGGTGCCGTCGAGATGGGGACGGAGAACTGGGAATGCGGAGGGCATGGCGAAGGCTTTCAGAGCCAGCAGAATACGGGCGCCGGAGGCGCGGGCCACGGATTCAAGACATCGCGCATTCTCCCGCAAGGCCTCCGCATCCACCACGAAACAGGGGGAGGGGGCCGAGGACGGATCAAAGGGGAGGGCTGCCATCTCAGTCTGCCTCAAAATAGGTGTACCCCCGCATGCCCTCGCGGTAGGCGTTCATGACGACTTTGCGTTGTTCGGCGGTGATGCGTCCGTCGCGGACCGCCTGTTCAGCCAGAGAACGGAAGTGGACGGTAAGATCCTTCGGGTCAAACTCCACGTAACTGAGGACATCGGAGACGGTATCGCCTTCCACTTCATGTCCGTACACGCGTCGGCCCTGATCATCCAGCTCCACGCTCACCACGTTGGTGTCGCCGAAGAGATTGTGCAGATCGCCCAGGGTTTCCTGATACGCGCCGACTAAAAATACTCCGATGTAGTAGGGGGCGTCCCCGGTGAATCGATGCAGGGGCAGGGAGGTGTTTGCATCCTCTTCACCGAAAAAGCGGTCGATTTTTCCGCCGCAGTCACAGGTGATGTCGGCAAAAATACCCTGTCGGTCCGGCTCTTCGTCCAGATGGTGGAGGGGCATGATGGGGAAGAGCTGATCGATGGCCCAGGTGTCGGGCAGGGATTGGAAGAGGCTGAAGTTGCCGTAATAAATATCCGGACGCGCATGGCCTCCGGAATCCTGCAGGGGATCGCAGGCGCGGACAATATGGGCAAAATACCGTTCCGCCAATGCGCGTTCCCGGAGGCTCGCCAGTCCCAGACGGAAGCGGGAGCGGAGGGTATCCCGGTAGTAGGCGGCATCGTTGAGTTGTTCCTGAGCGTCTCCGGTCTCTGACAGATTCACCAGGTCGGCGAGGTGACGGAGCTGGGGCTGAACCCCGACGATCCGGGCAAGCAGGCGGAG
>CAZWWR010000440.1:0-330 GCA_964637265.1 uncultured Jannaschia sp. | reverse complement strand
CCTGAGACGAAAGTTCATTCACATCCAGAATGGTAAACACCAGCATTCCATAATGGGCGATGGTGGCCCGTCCGGATTCGGTCACCAGATGGGGAACCGGCACGCCGGCGGAGCCGCAGACTTCCATCACGCCCTCCACCACATCGGCACAGTATTCCTGCACGGTGTAGTTACGGCTGCTGGCGGTGTTGGAATGGGAGCCGTCGTAGTCGACCGCCAGGCCGCCACCCAGGTCCAGCCAGCCCATGGGCGCGCCTTCGGCGACCAGTCCGGCATAGACCCGCGAGGCTTCGGTGACCGCATTGCGGATGGTCACGATGTCCGGAATCT
>CAZWWR010000439.1:1154-1714 GCA_964637265.1 uncultured Jannaschia sp. | reverse complement strand
ATAGGCAGAAGGGGCAGTCCGAGTTTCATTATCGAGAAGCAGGGAGACTTCGGCAAAATTACGTGCCGGGCGGTCGGACGTACCATTAAAGATCACATCTTCCATGCCGCTGCCGCCGCGCATCCGCTTGGCCGACGTCTCCCCCATGACCCAGCGAAGCGCTTCAACAAGGTTTGACTTGCCGCACCCGTTCGGCCCGACGATCCCCGTCAGGCCGGTAGAGATTTCAAGTTCCGTGCGATCCACGAACGACTTGAAACCGTTCAGGCGAAGCTTTTCAAACTGGATCATCTATTAATACTCTATCGTTCCCGGTCAGAGATTATTCGAAAATAATCTGGGGCAATTCACCTTCGCCTTCACCGGCGGCCGGAGCGATGGCCGCCGCGCCTTCAGCATCTGTTGCCGCCGCGCTGTTTTCATCATTGTTCAGGAACGTGATGATCTGCTCGAAAGCGTCGATCGGGTTGCTGCCACGTAAAATGCGCTCACCATCGTTAAAAACGAAAGACGGGGTTGAGCGGATGTTATATGCCTCTGTCGCCTGGCTGATGCCTTCG
>CAZWWR010000439.1:569-1104 GCA_964637265.1 uncultured Jannaschia sp. | reverse complement strand
TCTTCCGGCAGGCAGCGGGCAATCATGCTGCCGTAAAGGGCCGGGCCGTTCAGGGGAAATTCACGAAAAACAAAATAAACCTGGCCCTGGTCGATGTAATCGCGCTTTAGCGCCTGAAACGTGCCAGTGTGAAAATCTGCACAGTGATTACAGGTCAGGGAGAAAAATTCTTCAATTTTAACGGGCGCATTCGGGTCGCCCAGTGCGCGTGTACCCAGTACGGGATCAACGGCAACTTCTTCCACTTCGCCCGGTTCACCCGGAACAGTCTGCGCTGTTGGAGCGGAGGGTGACTGGCGCCGCGCTAGCGGCACCTCGTCTTGTTCTAAGCTGGATTGATCTCCAGTTTCCTCACCGGTTACGTCACCTTCAGGCAGGATTTCCCCTGCAGCCGGTGCTTGCGGTAAGTCGTTGTTCTGCGGATTGCTGAACAGGAACCAGGCCACTACCGTCGCAATAAGCGCGAAGACGAGAATTCCAATAACAACCCCAGTTTTGCTTTTACCCTGAGACATAAAGCCCCCTTTCATTTTTT
>CAZWWR010000439.1:0-559 GCA_964637265.1 uncultured Jannaschia sp. | reverse complement strand
AATGATGTATGATATGTTGATTTTCTAAACCATGTGGTTCGGAAAATCCATCACAAAATGCGGGAATACAGGGTTTCCTGTCAATCTATTCGCGGGGTAAGCGCTTTCTTATCCACACAAGAGCGGTCAAAAAGTAAGCGTTTATTTCAGAACGGTCACATCTACCCGGTTCACAGGCTCTTTATCCGTGTTATCGCCCAGGGAGCGTATATTGATCCGCGTACTGTCGATGGCGTTTTCGATAAGATAATTGCGGATCGCCATACCCCGGTCCAGCGCCCGGCGCTTGTCAGAATTCAGAATGCCAGCCAGAGGCGTGGCATAGGCTTCAATCTGAAGGGTAATTTGCTGGTCATGATCCAGCTGGGGAATTATGTCACCAAGCAGCATGTCCTTATGCGCATCGGATAATTTTGTCTCTTTTTCAGCATATTCCAGCGTATATAACGTTTTCAGCGTTTCAGGCAGGGGACGCACTGTCAAATCGGCAATCTCGACCTGCTGGCTTTCTTCCGCTTTCTTCATTCGGTCAAACATGGCTGGCTGCCCGGCTTCGCCC
>CAZWWR010000438.1:0-1716 GCA_964637265.1 uncultured Jannaschia sp. | reverse complement strand
GGTCGCGCATCGGGCGGCGGGCCGGGGGCGGCGGTTGACGCCCGCCGGGGCCCGCGCCATGCGTCGCCCATGGCTTACGAGGCGATCCTCCGGGCGCTGGCCGATCCGACCCGCCGCGCGATCCTGGACCGGCTCAGGCGCGGCCCGCTCCCGGTGGGCGAGATCGCCCGGCCGCTTCCCGTCACGCGCCCGGCGGTCTCGCAGCACCTGAAGGTCCTCCTCGACGCCGGCCTGCTGACGATGGAGCGGTCGGGCACGCGCAACCACTACGCGCTGCGGGCGGAGGGGGTGGAGCCGCTCTCGGACTGGCTGGGCTTCCTCGTCGCGGATGCCTGGGCCGCGCGCCCCGCCGCGGACGCGCCGGAGGCCGAGCGGGGCTACGCCTCGGCGCTGTCCGTGCGGCTGACCCCGGCGGAGGCCTGGCACCTGTTCACCGAGGATCTGGCGCTCTGGTGGCCCGTCGCGAGGGAGAGCCAGTCGGCCCGCGAGGCGGGCGCGCTGCCGCAAGCGGTCGTCCTCGACGCGCGGCAGGGCGGGCTCTGGCGGGAGGTGACGTTCGACGGCCGCGAGGCGGTCTGGGGCCGGGTGAGGGGCGCGCGGGAGGCGTCGAAGCTCGAGGTCGAGTGGTCGCTGGCCGACGATCCGTCGCGCGTGGTGGTGGCCTTCGCGCGCGAGGCGGGCGGCTGCCGCGTGACGCTGACCCACGATTCCGACGAGGCCGCGCCGATGTGGGAGCACGCGTTCGGCGAGCGCTACGCGGCGGCGGCGCAGTCGA
Organism: uncultured Jannaschia sp.; assembly: GCA_964637265.1. Lineage (GTDB taxonomy): Bacteria > Pseudomonadota > Alphaproteobacteria > Rhodobacterales > Rhodobacteraceae > Jannaschia. The sequence goes on along the minus strand of CAZWWR010000438.1, from coordinate 941 downwards.
GCCTGTCGAACTTCTGACGCCGCCCGCGGGCGCGGCGAGCCAGCCCCCGCGTCAACGTCTCGTTAACGGCCGCGCGATAGCCGGGCCGCGCCGCTTTGTTCGGGCGCCAGGGGGCGCTATGGTCCGGGCAAGGCATTTTCCGGGAGACAGCCATGCGTCGACATCTCACCGCCATCGTGTTCGGCGCCGCGGCGCTGCTCTCCGCTCCGGCCGCCCTGGCCCAGAGCTGCGGCAACGACGCCGGCGGGTTCGAGCGGTGGAAGGGCGAGTTCGGCCGCTACGCGCAGGCGCAGGGGGTGGGCCAGCGGGGGCTGCAGGCGCTGCAGGCCTCCTCCTACAGCCAGCGGACGATCAACGCCGACCGCAACCAGCGCTCCTTCCGCCTGAGCCTCGACGAGTTCATGGAGAAGCGCGGCGCCGCGACGATCGTGCGGCAGGGCCGCCAGATGTACCAGCGCAACCGTGGCTTCTACGACAGCCTGTCCTCGGCCTACGGCGTCTCGCCCGGCGTGCTCATCGCGATCCACGGCATGGAGACGGGCTTCGGCCGGTTCATGGGCGACAGCAACGTCGTCTCCTCGATCCTGACGCTGGCCTACGACTGCCGCCGCCCCGACTTCTTCCGCCCCCACGCGCTCGCCGCGCTGCAGCTCGTCGACCGGGGCATCCTCGGCCCCGGCTCGGTCGGGGCGATGCACGGGGAGTGGGGGCACACGCAGTTCCTTCCCGCCAACGTGCTGGCCTACGGCCGCGACGGCAACGGCGACGGCCGGCTCGACCTGACGAACCTCTCCGACGCCATGGCCTCCACCGCCAACTTCCTGCGCGGCAAGGGCTGGCGCGCCGGCGCGGGCTACCAGCCGGGCGAGACCAACTGGCGCGCCATCCAGGCGTGGAACGCGGCGAGCGTCTACCAGCAGGCCATCGCGATCATGGCGGCG
>CAZWWR010000437.1:0-1739 GCA_964637265.1 uncultured Jannaschia sp. | reverse complement strand
CGGCCTCGAACATCGCCAGGCGCGCGGCGGCGTCGGGCACGGCGCGCCATTCGAGCCGGGGGTTCGGGGGCGGGCCGTCGAAATGCCCGTCGGCGGCGCTGGCCGCGATGCGCTCGGGCGCGACCTGCTCGATCCGGTAGGGGCCGGTGCCCGAGGGACGCGCGGCCGGATCCTCGAGCGAGGCGGGCGAGGCGACGTAGGCGTGGCACAGGATGTCGGGCAGGTCGGCCATCGGCGCGGCGAGGCGGAGGCGCAGGGTGCGGTCGTCGGGCGCCTCGAGCTCCATGCCGCCGAGATACTGCGCCCAGACGCCGGGCGCGCCGAGCGTGACGCCCATCTCCGGGCGGGCCATGCGGCGGAGGGTGGCGGCGACGGCCACCGCGTCGCAGGGGGCGCCGTCGTGGAAGCGGACGCCCTCGCGCAGCGTGATCGTCCACTCCCGCCCGTCGGGCGTCTCCCACGCGGTGGCGAGCGCGGGGCCGAAGCCGTCCGCGGTGCGGCGCAGGAGGGGGTCGTACACGGCCTCGAGCACGGTGAGCGCGTCGGCGGCGTCGGTGCAGTTGTGCGGATCCTCGAGCGCGGCGCGGGGCTGGACGATGGTCACGGTCATGAGCGGCCCTCCCCGGCCGGGTTCGGGTGGCGGCGGCGGGGCGCGGCGCTCACAGGCGGCCCTCCTCGACGAGGTGGCAGGCGGCGGACTGGCCGCCGCCGAGGTCGCGCAGCGCGGGGCGCTCGGCGGCGCAGCGGGGCTCGGCGTGGGGGCAGCGGGTGCGGAAGCAGCAGCCCGAGGGCAAGTCGTAGGCGGAGGGCACCTCGCCGCGCAGCTCCACCTCCTCGGCGGCGGGCGCATCGAGCGATGGCGCGGCGGCGAGCAGCGCGCGGGTGTAGGGGTGGCGGGGCGCCTCGAACAGGGCGTCGCGGGGGCCCGTCTCCACGAGGAAGCCCAGATACATCACGCCGATGCGGTCGGCCATGTGGCGCACGACCGAGAGGTTGTGGGTGATGAACAGGTAGGCGAGCCCGCGCTCGTCGCGCAGGTCCATCATCAGATTGAGGATCTGCGCCTGGATCGAGACGTCGAGCGCCGAGACGGGCTCGTCGGCCACGACCAGCTCGGGCGCGACCGAGAGCGCGCGGGCGATGCCGATCCGCTGCCTCTGCCCGCCGGAGAACTGGTGCGGGTAGCGGCGGGCCTGCTCGGCGTTGAGCCCGACCCGGGCCAGCAGCTCGATGCCCCGCGCCTCCGCCTCGCGCCGCGCCAGCCGCTCGTGCTGGCGCATCGGCTCGGTCACGATGTCGATGACGCGCTGGCGCGGGTTGAGCGAGGCGTAGGGGGCCTGGAAGATCATCTGCACCTTGCGGCGGACCGGGGCCATCTCCCGGAAGCCCAGCGCGGCGATGTCCACGCCGTCGACCCGGATCGCCCCTTCGGTGGGCCGGTGGATGCGGGCCACGGCCTTGGCCACGGTGGACTTGCCGCAGCCCGATTCGCCCACCAGCGCCAGCACCTCGCCGCGCGCGACCGTGAGCGAGACGCCGTTCACCGCGTGGACGAGCCGGCGCGGGGCGAGCACGCGCCCGCCCGAGAGCGACAGCCGGTCGAGCACGCCGCCCGAGACGTCGAAGCGCTGAACCAGCCGGTCGACCTCGAGCAGGGTCATGCCGCGTCCCCCGCGGCGACGGGGTAGTGGCAGGCGGCGCGGCGGCCGTCGCCCGCGTCGCGCAGCTCGGGCCGCTCG
>CAZWWR010000436.1:0-1739 GCA_964637265.1 uncultured Jannaschia sp. | reverse complement strand
CGGGACGGCCTCCCCGATGGGGTCCGCGCGCGAGATCCGCGGCATGTCGCGCTCGGCGGCCACGGCCTCGGTCAGCAGGCGCGCGACCGACTCCGCCCCGGGGATGCAGCGCAGCGCGGGCTCCGTGCGGCGCATCCTCCAGGGGCGCAGGTGCGGCCACAGGAGGGCGTAGGCGAAGCGCGTGTCGCCCGCCGTGCGCAGCGCGATCGTGCCGGTGCCGTCGCGGTTGAGCTTCAGGTCGGCCGCCTCGATCCGCGAGAAGGGGAATTGCAGCGTCATGGTCAGGGCCGCGCCGATCCGCATGGCGATGCGCCGGTTCGTGACGGTGTAGACGGTCGCGCGCGCCTGCACCGCGGCGATCAGCACGAGGAGCGCGCAGGCCGCCCCGCCCAGCGCCAGCGTGAAGGAGGCGTGCAGCGCGGCCTGGCCCGCCGGCAGCGTCTCGGCCAGCACGGCCCAGCGCCAGACGAAGAGCGCCACGAACCAGCCAGCGACCCAGGGCAGCGACAGCGCTTCCCGAGCCAGCCGGCCGATGGCGGGGCGCCCCTGCCAGAGGATGCGCTCGCCCGGGGGCAGCGCCTCGGGCAGACCGTGCACGGGCTCGCCCTCGAAATCGTCGTGGTCCATGGGTCCGGTCCTCCCGTGGAAGCGTCGGGGAGCGGCCCGCCGAGCGCGGGCCGCGGCGGTCTCAGCCCTCGAGCTGGGGCTCCTGGCGGTCGGGGGAGGCGTAGAGCTTGCCGCCGCCCCAGTAGCCGCTGATCTTGTCCTCCTCGAGGAGGGTCACCTGCGTCTGCGACTTGGTGACGGGGATCTTGGCGAACTGCTCCGAGTAGAGCGCCTTCACGTCGACCCGGTCGGGGAAGATGCGGCAGAAGGTCATCGGCGCGAGCCGCCGCCCTCCCCCGCCTGCGAGCTCGATCTCGAGGTAGCGCACGAGCTGCTCGGGCGCGTCGATCCACATGTCGACGACCTCGCCGACGAGGATCTGGTCGCCCGACATCACCGGCAGGCCGCGCGGATCCCGCCCGGCCGAGACGCGGAACCCGTCGAGCGCCGACATCGGCACGATCTTCGGGTGGCCGTGGCCGTCGAGCTCGGGCACGTCGCGGCGCGGCGCCCAGGAGGCGGGGCCGACGCCGTCGAGCATCGGGTCGCCGGTGGGCTCGAGCGGGTAGCCGTTCGGCACGGCCGTCTTGCGCATCGCGATCTCGCGGCCCTCGGGCTGCATGTCGGGCACGGTGATGGTGCCGCGGCCGTGCGGCAGGACGAAGGTCTTCTGCGCGGGGAGCGGGAACGGGCCCTGGTTGGGCGCGAGCGTGCCGTCGTCCTGCTCGAGCGGGTAGCCCTCCCGCATGTTCTCCGTCTGCAGGTAGTACACGAGCCCGGCGAAGAACCCGTAGAAGACGTAGAGCGAGAGGCTGGCGAGGTCGAAGTCGCCGAAGAACGGATCCACCATGGGGGAAGTCCTCCTGTTCAGGTGGGGAAGTCGGCGAGGCCGAGGCGCTCTCCGCCTTCGGGGCCGGTTGGGGCGGGTCGGTCGTATTCGCGTGAGGGGGCGGGGCGCCGCAGCAGCGGCGCGAGCAGGACGAGGGTGAGCGCGAGGAGCGCGATCTCGGCGGCGTAGACGACGGCGTAGGGCGTGGACGCCTGGGCCTCCGGCAGGAGCGCGGCGGCGCCGTCCCGCAGGCCGCCGCCGGCGGCGGCCGAGAGCCCCTGCGCGGTGGCCTGCGCGGCCCCCC
>CAZWWR010000435.1:0-1761 GCA_964637265.1 uncultured Jannaschia sp. | reverse complement strand
CGGTGCCGCCGTGGGAGGCGGCGCGCGCCCCGGGCCGGGTCGTGCGGGCCGGGGTGCCGCCGGCATGGACGGGCCCTTCTCACGGGAGAGACGGCCCCGGAGCGGCTGCTTGGAGGCGCGGCACATGGCCGGGGCGCGGCGAGGTCGCGAAGCGCACCGGGGCATTTGCGGGGTTCGGAACAAACGGGCCCGTGCCCGCACGGATGCTACCTGCCTCCGGAGGCGGGCTGCGCTAGCGCGGCAAATAGCCCTCGAAGGTCACGACGTCGGCAATGCGCCGGGCGCGCGCCTCCTCCTCCGGCGAGCGGACCGTCCAGCAGAGCACAGGCAGCCCCGCCGCCCGCACCGCCGCGACGGTCGGCATGTCGAGCGCCGCGGCCTGGTGGCTGACGAACGCGGCGCCCACGGCCTCGAAGTCGGGCATCGCGCGCAGGCGGTCGCGCATGTGGCGGGGCAGGTCGGGCCAGTCCTCCGTCCGAAAGGCGGAGGTCACGAGGCCGCGCGGCACCGCCGGGGCGGCCTCGCCGAAGGCCTCCACCGAGTGCGGGTTGAACGACATCACCGCCACCGCGCCGCCGTAGCCCGCGAGCTCGTCCGCGACGGCCCGCTCCAGCACGCCCACCCCACCGCCCATGGCCCCGTCCTGATCCTTGATCTCGAGGAGGAGCGGCACCGCCCCGGCCACGAGGGCCAGCACCTCCCGCAGCGTGGGGATCCCCTCTGCCTCCGCGCCCCCGCGGAGCATGATGCGGCCCAGCGCGGCGGCGTCGCGGGCACGGAGGGGACCGGTCTCCGCCGTGAGCCTCTCGAGCGTCGCGTCGTGGAAAACCATCGCCACGCCGTCGGCCGAGAGCTGCAGGTCGAGCTCGCAGGGCAGGCCCCGGTCCATCGCGGCGCGGATCGCGGCGCGGGAGTTCTCGGGACGGGGGACGCCGTCATGGAGCGTGCCGTACAGGGCCCGGTGCGCGACGTGTCCGGCGCGCAGCCCCTCGGGCAGCGGCGGCGAGGGGATCACGGTCGGAGCTGGAAGATGCCCTCGATCTCCACGGCCACGTCGAACGGCAGGGCGGCGGCGCTCACGGCCGAACGCGAGTGCCGGCCCGCCTCGCCGAGTATCTCCACGAGCAGGTCGGAGGCCCCGTTGATCACCTTCGGCTGGTCGCCGAACTCGGGCGAGGAGTTGACGAAGCCGGTCAGCTTCACCACCCGGCCGAACCGCTCCCAGTCGCCGTCCACCGCGGCGCGCACCTGCGCCAGCAGCGACAGCGCGCAGCGGCGCGCCGCCTCCTGCCCCTCGCCGATGCCCAGATGGGCGCCAAGCTTGCCGCGGATCATCTCCCCGTCGGCGCCGACGCTGATCTGCCCCGAGACGAAGCAGAGATCGCCCACGGTGACGAAGGGCACGTAGTTGGCGGCGGGGGCGGGCGCGTCCGGCAGGGCGAGGCCCAGATCCCTCAGGCGGTCTTCGACGGTCATGGGCGCGCTCCTCCTCGATCCGGGCACCAAGGCTTGGCACGGCCCGCGCGGCGCGCCAAGTCCCGGGCATGGCCACAGCCTCCCGCAAGAACTACCCCGCCACCCCCGACGGCCGCTACTTCGTGGCGAAGGGTCGGCTCTGGCGCCGCACCGACCCGGCGCTCCCCGAGGAGGCGCGCCGCGCCGCGGTGAAGGCGCTGATGCGGGCCCGGCGGGCCGTGCGCGACGCCACCGACGAGGACGGAACCCGCGCGGCCCGCGCCGCCGTGGATGCGGCGAAGCGGG
>CAZWWR010000434.1:261-1788 GCA_964637265.1 uncultured Jannaschia sp. | reverse complement strand
CTGCACCGTCACCACCATGTCGAGCCCCGGCGCGGGCGGCGGCGGCGCGACCACCCGCCCGAGCCGGTCCGCCGTGGTGGCCAGCGCCACCGTGAGGGCGGGCAGGGCGCCCGGCGGCGCCTCGATCATCGCCGCGCCGCTACTCGGCCGCCTCCGCCCCGCCGCCCGTGCTGCCGCCCGCGCTGCCCACGTCGTCCGAGCCCTCCCCCGGGCCGCGCCACTTGAGCTTGCGGCGCTGGACCTCCTCCACGGGCAGGATCTCCTCGCGCTTCGACGCCAGCGCGCGGTCGACGTTGCGGATGTCGCGGCACAGCCGGCGCAGCCCGTCGGGCTCCAGCGAGGCGGCGTGGTCGGTGCCCTTCCAGGTCCGGTCGAGCGTGAAGTGCCGCTCGACATGGGTGAAGCATCCGTGACCCGCATCCTCCATCATCCGCCCCACCGCGAGGGCGGCCACGTCGGCGGCGATGCCCAGATGATGGCCCGAGAAGCCGACGCCGCGGACCCGCGCGCCGTAGCGCTCCATCAGCTCGCGGATCTCGAACAGGCACACGTCCTCGAAGGCCACCGGGTAGCCGGAGGTGCAGGCGTAGACCACGAGGTCGCCGGCCCGGCCGCGCTCCTCGTAGAAGTCGACGAGCGCGGCGATCTCGCGGCCCGTGGACATGCCGGTGGAGACGTGGATCTCGCCCGCGTAGTTCTCGCAGAGCCAGCCCTGCAGCGCCCAGTGCTGGTTGGTGGCGGAGGGGATCTTGAGCAGCGGGGGCCCGAGCGCGGCCATCTCGCGCGCCGAGGTCAGATCCCACACGCTCGTGGAGTAGAGGATCCCGTTCTCCCGGCAGCAGGCGATCAGCTCGCGATGCTGCTCGGCGTCGAGCTCGAGGAACTCGCGATGCGCGCCGTAGGTGTCGCCGTAGCTGTTCCCGGGCACCGGATGGGGCGCGTCGTACTGCTCGGGCGGCAGCAGCTCGCGGTTGTGGCGCTTCTGGAACTTGGCGATGTCGGCCTTGCAGACGTGGGCGGCGACGCGGATCAGCTCCTTGGCGGTCTCGAGCTCGCCCCGGTGGTTGCAGCCGATCTCGGCGATCACCTGCACCGGCGCGCGGCCGGGGGCGGCGGAGGTGGAGCCGGGGGGGAGGCCGGAGGAGGCCGCGGGGGCCGGGCCGTCGATCCGGTCGGCATCGGTCTGGGGCATGGTCGGGCTCTCGTCTCGTGGCGGCGGCTCTCGCGGTCGGGGCGTCCGGCGGGCCCCCGGCGCGGGCGAGGGCTCCGTTATCCACCGCCTCCGGGGCGATCACAAGGCGGGCGCGGAACCGGGGCCCGGCGCCGCCGGGCGGCCATCGCCCAGCCGAGCGGCAGCCGCCCGCTTCGCCCGACACCGGCGGCGACGGCAACGGCGAAAGTCGCCAGCGCCCAACTCGTGGCGTCGCAGGTGCCCATGATCCCCCGCTGCCAGACCAGCGGCGCGGTGGCGGCCAGGAGCGTCCACAGGACCGACCACGTCGGCCGGTGCGTCAATCGCGTCAGCAT
>CAZWWR010000434.1:0-243 GCA_964637265.1 uncultured Jannaschia sp. | reverse complement strand
CGCCATGTGCCACTCGGAGCGGAGCTGGCCCGCCAGATACTCCAGGAACTGCTGCGGCCGGGGGTTGAGGCCGTGGTGGACGACATAATCCCCGACGACGAGCGCCTGGGCCGCATATCGCTGGAGTCCGCCGGGCCAGACCAACCAACGGACCGGCCCGCCGTGGAACGGGTTGGTGGCCGCGGTGAACATCAGGGCCTCGTCGTAGTTTCGGACGACGCCGTCTTCGGTGGTCCACATGTA
>CAZWWR010000433.1:0-1795 GCA_964637265.1 uncultured Jannaschia sp. | reverse complement strand
CCAGGTTCAGCGGCTCGGCGATGGTCCGCGACAGCGCCTCCGCCGCGCGCGCGGCGTCGAGCGCGATGGAGCCGCCCGCGAAGTGCTCGGGCGAGATGCGCCCCAGCGTGACGTCGGCGTCCGTTACGGTGGGCTCCTCGCCGCCGCGGCCGTAGCAGGCGGGGCCGGGCTCCGAGCCGGCGGAGCGCGGCCCCACGGCGATGGAGCGCGTGGCGTCGAGCCGCGCAATGGAGCCGCCCCCCGCGCCGATCTCGATCATCTCGATGACGGGGATCCGGAGCGGCAGGCCCGAGCCCTTCATGAAGCGCGCCGCCCGGTCGACCTCGAAGGCCCGCGCGGTCAGCGGCGCGCCGTCCTCCACCAGGCACACCTTCGCGGTCGTGCCCCCCATGTCGAAGGACAGAACCCGGTCCTCGCCGCGCTCCCGTGCGACGTGGGCCGCGAGGATCGCGCCGCCCGCGGGGCCCGACTCGACCAGCCTGACAGGGTGGCGGCAGGCCGTCTCGACGGAGGTGAGGTGCCCGCCCGAGGTCATCAGCCGCAGCGTCGCGGGGCAGCCCCGCTCGCGCAGCGCCGCCTCCAGCCGCCGCAGATAGCCTGCCATCAGGGGCTGGACGTAGGCGTTGGCGATGGTGGTCGAGGTCCGCTCCCACTCCCGGATCTCGGGGCAGACCTCGGACGAGATCGACACCGCGACGTCGGGCGCCGCCTCCGCCAGCACCTCGCGCGCGCGCTCCTCATGGGCGGGGTTGGCGTAGGAGTGCAGGAACGCCACCGCGACGGCGTCGAACCCGGCCAGGCGGGGCCCGAGCGCGCGCAGCGCCTCCTCGTCGAGCGCCAGGAGCACGGCGCCCGTGACGTCCACGCGCTCCGGCACGGTGAAGCGGGCCTCGCGCCCGACGAGCGGGCGGGGCTTCTCGATCGCGAGGTCGTACTGGTCGAAGCGCCCTTCGTCGGCGATCTCGACGACGTCTCGGAACCCCTCGGTGGCCAGCAGCGCCGTGCGCGCGCCGCGGCGCTCGATGATGGCGTTGGTGGCGAGCGTGGCGCCGTGGACGAAGCCCGCGACGTCCGCGAAGCCCGCGCCCAGCTCCGCCAGCACCCGCTCGGCCCCCTCGAGCACCGCTGCCTCCGGGCGCCGGCCGGTGGTGAGCACCTTGGTGGAGGCGCGCCGGCCCCCCGCCTCGCCCACGACGTCGGTGAAGGTGCCGCCGATGTCGGCGGCGAGAATTGTGCGCATTCCGTGTCCCGGACCCGATCCCGCGGCGATCGTGGCGGATCGGCCCGCCGGGGTCCATGGCCGAGCGCCGTCCCCGTGGGCTCAAGCAAGTGCCCCGACACGAGACCGCGGGGCGACGCGGGGCGGGGCGACCCCCGCTGGGCCCCTTGTCCTGGGCGCATCATGCGGAGGCTTCGCACGCGCCTGGGGGCGTTCGAAGGCTGCGGCTTTCGCTCGACGCCTGCACTGACCGCCAGGCGTCCGTGACGGGCGCGGAGATCCATCCTGTCCGCACGACCGGACGACACCGGGCCGGCCGACGCCTGCACGGAGTGGGTCCGCAAGCCCGCCCGGTGGCCGGGCCCCATGCCGTCCGGCTCGCCGCCGCGCTCGGCCGTTGTCGTCTCGGTAACGGGATCGGGCCTAGGGTCGGCGGCGTCATGACGTTACTCGCGGCCCGCCTCGCGGCACTCCTCCTCGTCCTCGCGGCGCCCGCCGCCGGCGACCCGGTCCCGACCGTCGCCGCCCCACCGGCCGCCTCGGCCGAACGGACCGCGGCGGCGGAACGGACCGCCG
>CAZWWR010000432.1:0-1799 GCA_964637265.1 uncultured Jannaschia sp. | reverse complement strand
CGCGGCGTCCCGCTGGCCCGGCGGGCGATCTCGCGCGCGCCGTCCTCCGTGGCCGGCGCCCCGAGCAGCCGCGCGCCCCGCGTGACGATGCTGTGCAGCTCGTCCACCGTGTAGAACTCGAGCCGCACGGGGATGCCGAACCGGTCGCGCAACGGGGTGGTCAGGAGCCCGAGCCGCGTCGTCGCGCCCACGAGCGTGAAGGGCTGCAGGTCGATCCGCACGGTGCGCGCCGCCGGCCCCTCGCCGATCACGAGGTCGAGCGCGTAGTCCTCCAGCGCGGGGTAGAGCACCTCCTCCACCACCGGGTTAAGGCGGTGGATCTCGTCGATGAAGAGCACGTCGCGCTTGTCGAGGTTCGTCAGGATGGCCGCAAGGTCGCCCGCCTTCGCGAGCACCGGGCCGCTCGTCATCCGGAAGCCCACGCCCATCTCGCGCGCCACGATCTGCGCCAGCGTCGTCTTGCCGAGGCCCGGGGGCCCGTGGAACAGCACGTGGTCCATCGCCTCGCCCCGGCGGCGCGCGCTCTCCACGAAGACCCGCAGGTTCGCCCGCGCCTCCGCCTGGCCCACGAACTCGTCGAAGCCCTGCGGCCGCAGCGCCCGGTCGGCTTCGTCGCGCTGGGCGGGGTCGAGGATCGGGTCACGGCTCATCGGCGCCCTCCAGAATGCCGGGGGCCTCGCGCGCGCCGGCGTTCAGTCCGAACCGCCGGGTATGCAGCCGGTTCATCCAGGTCTGCTCCAGCCGGCGCACCCCCTCGGCCGGAGCGTCGGGCGAGGTGCGCTCGAGGATCGAGAAGCGGAACCGGCGGGGGTCACGGTCGGACAGGCCTCGCGGCACGCCCCTGTCGCCCGCGACATGCGCCCGCCACCGCCCGAGGATGTTCTCCTGCCCGTAGGCCGCGCCCACGTACCGCGCCCCGTCGCTTTCGTCCACGATCAGGTAGATGCCCCGCCATTGCAGCAAGGCCGCGACCCAGGACGGGGGAAGCGTCTCCACCAGTCCGCCCCGCACGTCGAGCTTTCGCCAATCGGGCGGGCCTGCGTCGAAGACGCTTTCCTCATGCAGCGCGACGATCGGAGCATGCAGGTTCTCGGCAAGTCGGACGTAGGCTTGCGTCAGCCGAGCCTCGACGAGCAGGCGCCCGGAATACTTCGCCATGCGCTCGTCCCGCTTCATGTCGAAATGATGGTCCGGCAGCTTTCCGTCCGGCGCGTAGGGATCGGCGTCCCAGGCGTCGCCGAAGTTGCGGTAGAGCCAACGGGTCGCTTCGTCCGAGAGGTACTCCTCCCGGCTGCGGACCCTCATGCCTCCGTGGGAGAAGAGGTGGACGAACAGCATGCGCGACGTGCCCGCCTCCGACCCCGGCCCGACCTTCACGAAACTGGCGGCCGACCGCCTCTTGTTCAGCGTCCGGGCCGCGGCGGGCGAGTGGCCGGCCTGGTAGGCCTCGAAGAGTTCGGGGCGGCTCGGCACGAGGGCGCGGACCACCTCCAGCAGATCGCCCTCGTTCCTGTGCGGGGAGTTGAGGATCACGTTTAGGCTGCCAGGGTCGATCCCCTCGGCTCGCAGGAGGTCCTGGAACGTCAGCCCGCTCATTGCGGCATCAACCGGCGCAGCGCCGCCTTGATGAGCCCGCCCGTGTCCTCCGCATCGCCCGCCGACTCGGCCACCGCGCGGGCGGCGTCGACGGGGGCGTAGCCGAGGTTCGCCAGCGCCGAGAGCGCGTCGGCCTGGTTGGGGCCTGCGGCGGTGGCGGGCGGGCCGGACGGGCGGGGCCCCGGCTCGGGGGCCGGGGCGGG
>CAZWWR010000431.1:0-1803 GCA_964637265.1 uncultured Jannaschia sp. | reverse complement strand
GGCCGGCGCGCCCACGCCGCGGCGGAACCACGGACCGGGAGGCGCCGCGGGCGCATGGGGGCGGGGCCCGGCCTCGCCGCGGAAGCGGGCTCCGGGGCCGGATCCGGGGAACAACGCCCCACGGGGCACGTTCTCACGTTCACCGGGCCCCGCGCGACGCCCGCCCGCAACCCCGCCGACCCCCGCACGATCCCCGGAGGACATACATGGCCACCACCGAGCCGCACGCCCAGCCGGATTACGACGACACGATCCGATACGACCAGACCGCCCAGGCCCACGTCCGCCCGAAGGGCCGCTACCATTCCGACCAGATCGTCGCCCACTGGACGATCGTCGGCCTCGTGATCCTGCAGTACCTCACCGGCCCGTCCATGTCGGTGGCCTTCGAGACCGCGCTCGAGGGCGGGTGGCGCGTGTCGGACGGGGTGTCGGCGGTGCACGGCATCATCGGCCTGTCGATCCTCACCGCGATGGTCTGGCGTGTGTTCCTCCGCCGCCGCTACGGCGCCCCGCCGCCCCCGGAGACCGAGCCGCGCCCGCTCCAGATGGTGAGTCGGGGGGTGCACTACGCCTTCTACGGGCTGCTGCTCGGGATGCCGCTCTTCGGCCTCGCGGCGGTGCTGACGGGGATCGAGATCCTCGGCACCCTCCACGGCTGGGCCGCGCTCGCCCTCCTCCTGCTCGCGGTCGCGCATGTGGGTGGCGCCCTCATGCACGCGGTGAAGCGCGACGGCGTCGTCACGCGCATCCTCAATCGCGGATCGGCGCCCCGCGGCTACGAGCAGCGCGACGGCACGCCGGTCGAGCGCGGACCCTCGGGCTAGGGCGACCCGCGCCGGCGGGCGTTCGCGGCCGACGTCCGCCCGGGGCGGGGCCCGACGCATGGGGCGGTCGGGCCCGCGCGCGCGCTGCCGGCGCCCCTAGAACCGGCCGGCCCCGACGTCGAAGGCACCGGTGGGCCTACGCCGACAGCGGAAGCTCGGGGTTTGGCACGGGCGGAGGCCGATCGCAGGCCTCCGGTTCGCCGGGCCACGGCCCGAAGCCCACCGCGCGACGCGCGCGTCATGCAATGGGGTTCAGCCCGCCCCTCGAAGGGTGCGGCCGGAGCTCATCGGCCGCTCGACGCGTCTTGTCCGAGACATGTCAACGAGATGACCGAGTGCGGTCGCCGGGGCCGGGTCCGACGCGACCACCGCGCCGCGCGGAGTCGGGCATCCGGACGTCCCTCGCGCGCATCGATGGCCTGAGGCCCGGTCCCCTCGCCGCATCCGCGCCCGCCGAACGGCGCCGGACGGCTTGGGATCACGGTCAGGGCCCGCGGATCCCGGGACGTGACCCCCGGACAAGTATCCGCCCCGCGACGGGGCGGACCGTGCCCGAGGAGGGGTCAGCGGGCGTCGACGGGAACGTAGTCGCGCTCGGTCTCGCCGGTGTAGAGCTGGCGGGGACGCCCGATCCGCAGCGCGGGATCGGAGAGCTGCTCCTTCCACTGCGAGATCCAGCCCACCGTGCGCGAGAGCGCGAAGATGGGGGTGAACATCGCGGTCGGGAAGCCCATCGCCTCGAGGATGATCCCAGAGTAGAAGTCCACGTTGGGGAACAGCTTCTTCTCGGTGAAGTAGGGATCGTCGAGCGCCTGCTTCTCCAGTTCCTTGGCGACCTGGAGGGTGGGGTTGTTCTCGACGCCCAGCAGGTCGAGCACCTCGTCCGCGCTCTCCTTCATCACCGTCGCGCGCGGGTCGAAGTTCTTGTAGACGCGGTGGCCGAAGCCCATCAGGCGGAACGGGTCGTTCTTGTCCT
>CAZWWR010000430.1:0-1806 GCA_964637265.1 uncultured Jannaschia sp. | reverse complement strand
GAACCGGCAACCCCATACACAGAAGAGCGGACACCCCCCGGCAGCTACCTGGTCGGCGAGCCCCCCCTTTTGGATGGCCGCCTGCGCCTCGACGTCCCGCCTGGGGTGGAAGGGCCGCGACTTCTGACGCGAAAAGCCGAGCCGACGCAGCACCCGGGTCATGCTCGACGGATGGGAGGTCTTGCCGTGCTCGGCCTCCAGCCAGCGGCAGAGATCGGCCCGCGTCCAGGCGCGAGCCGCCGTCCGCGTCGGGGTCCGGCCCGCGCTCGATCGCCGCCGCGAGAGCCGCCTCCTCCTGCGCCTCAGGCCGCCGCCGCGGACGCCCCTTCGGCCGGTCGTGAAGCCCTCTCAACCCCTTGGCATTGCAGCGCACCACCGCGTCGCGCAGCGCCTGCCGCTCCATGCCGGCGAGCCGCGCCGCCTCGGCCCGGCTCGGCCCGTCGAGCGCGTGCGCGATCGCGTACATCCGCGCCGCCGCCCGCCCGTCCTTCTCGCGGCGTGGCTCCCGCCGCAGCGCCTCCGCCGACAGCTCGCCCCTGATCTTGGGTGCTTTCCCCATGCCGCCCCCCGCATCCGGTGAAGACAGGGAATCACGCCGTGCGGCGTGCACATAGGCTGAGTCAGGTGGACGGCTCGCCAGTATAGAGCCGGTGGTCCGGCAGGTCGCGGATGCGGGGCGCGAAGGCGTAGACGAGGATCGCGCAGGCGGCGAAGACGTGGTCCGTGAAGCCGCCGGTGTCGGCATAGTGCTCGCGCACGCGCCGTCCGGCCTCGCAGCCCAGCAGGCCGTCCAGGATGAAGGGTGCCTCATGGGCCGTGGCGGGGATGGTGCGCACGGCGAAGGGGGCGAACTGGTCCGAGAGATGGCCGTAGGCCTCCACCCCCGGTTCGCCGCCGCAGCGGGCGCCCGCGAGGTTCATGGACTCTCCCGCCCCTGCGGCGGGGAAGAACTGCCCATCGGAGGAGGCGGTCAGCCCCTCGCCCCCGCGACGGTCGGAGGCGACCACCGCTGCGACCCGCCGCAGCGTGTCCCGCGATGGACGTCCGCTCCGGAGGCGGTGGGCGGACGTGTCCGCATGTCCGGCGCGCGGCGATCCGACGTCGAAACCCCGCGCGGGACGCCACGGTCTGGGACCGGGCAGGAGGGGTGGCCGCTCGTCTCGCCGGTGCGGCGTCAGGCGGTGCGCAGGGCGGAGGACGCGTCGAAGGGGGCGCCCTCTATCGCGGCGAGGACGGCCCTCGTGAGGCGGAGGGGCCCGGTCGGCTGGCCTCCCGCGAGGCCGGCGGCGAGGGCGCGGCCGACGTCGACGCCCTCCACCGTCTCGCCGCGCATCGGTCCCGCCAGCGCGTCGGCGATCGTCACGCCCTCGCCGAGGAGGCGGCCGAGCCGGGAGTTGCGCCCGCCGCCGACGGTGACGTGGAGGTCCCCGAGCCCCGCGAGGCCGCGGGCCGTCTCGGCGCCGCCCCCGAGCCAGGGCGACAGGGCGGCCATCTCGTCCACCGCCCGCTGGAAGGCCCGGGCGACCGGGTTGCGGGCGGGCACGTCCCCGCGCCGGTGGGCGCCCTCGATCGCCGCCACGCCGATTGCAAGGAGGTTCTTGAGCGCCGCGCAGGCCTCGACGCCGCGGGCATCCTGGGAGACCTCCACCGCGTAGCTCTCCGTCTCCATCAGGCCGGCGGCGTGGCGGGCCGCCCCCGCGTCCGAGGACGCGTAGACCACCGCGGTCGGCCGGCGATCGGCCAGCTCGCGCGCGATGCAGGGGCCGCCGATGCCGACCAGGGGCGGGAGCCGGCCGCCGCGCTCGG
>CAZWWR010000429.1:0-1810 GCA_964637265.1 uncultured Jannaschia sp. | reverse complement strand
TCGAGCGGCGGGTGGACGAGCGCGCCGCGCTGGGCCGCGGCAGCCGCCAGCTTGCCCGCCCGGACGCCGTCGAGCTCCGCCTCGCGCAGCAGGCCCAGCGCGTTGGAGGAGAACAGCAGCGCGACGATGTCCCGGCCGGTGGAGGCGCGCACGCCCGCATAGGTGCCGTAGTCGAGCCCGAGCGCCGCCGCCCGGCGGACGCGCGTGCGCACCACCTCCACGGGCAGCGCCTCGCCGAGAAGCGCCCGGCGGGCGCGCCGCCAGCGATGGAGGCGGCCGGTGTAGCCGCGCAGATCCTCGCCCGAGTTGTGACCGATCCCCGCCCGCATCCCGCCCTCCGATGACATCGCCCGCACGCCGCCCCCCGGCGCTACTGCGCGGAGACGGTCACCTCATGCACGCCGGCCAGCGACAGGTCGAGGGTGCGCATGGCCGCGAGCGAGAGCTGCGCCCCGCCGTCTCCGCCGAGCGGGCGCAGCGTGAGCGTGGCCGAGGCGCCGCCCGCCGTGGTGACGAGGCCCTCGCGCTCCTCGGAGACGAGATCCGACTTCAGCCAGAGGCCCTGCTCCGCCGGGTCGCCCAGCGTCGCCGTCACCGTGCCCAGCGCGCGGGAGTCCGCGGCGCTCTGCTCCGCCTCGGCCCGCGCCGCCTGTCGTTCGGCCTCGGTGGTGGTGTCGAGCGCCTCGGGCCGGGCGGTGACGGAGGACGGGGGGGCGACGACGCTGTCTGCGGCGGGGGACCGGCCACTCGTCTGCGCCCCGGCGGGGATCGGCGCGGAGGGATCGTTCGCGCCGGCCGGCAAGTCCTGCTGGAGGAACGGGATCGCGCCGCACCCGGCGAGGACGAGGGGGGCGGCGAGGACGGCGTGGCGCAGCATGTGGCGTCTCCGGGGGGTCGGTGCGGCGAGGCTGGCCCGGGCGGTGGACCGGACGCGGGCAGCATAGCCCCGCCTCACGCACTGTCAGCCCACCTTGTCCCGTTGCGGCGCGGAGGGTAGCGTCTGCGCCATGCCCGATCCGACGCTCCCGCCCCTGGTGGACCCGTTCGCCCGCGCGATCACCTACCTGCGCGTCTCCGTGACCGACCGCTGCGACTTCCGCTGCGCCTACTGCATGTCGGAGGACATGCAGTTCCTGCCCAAGCGCGAGCTGCTGACGCTCGAGGAGCTGGACCGGCTGTGCTCCGCCTTCGTGCGGATGGGGGTCCGCAAGCTGCGGGTGACGGGGGGCGAGCCGCTCGTCCGGAAGGGCATCATGACGCTGTTCGAGGGCCTGTCGCGGCATCTCCGCTCGGGCGCGCTCGACGAGCTGACGCTGACGACGAACGGCTCGCAGCTCGCCCGCTTCGCGGAGCCGCTGGCCGCGTCGGGCGTCCGGCGGGTGAACGTCTCGCTCGACACCCTCGACCCGGAGCGCTTCCGGCGCATCACCCGGTGGGGCGCGCTGCCCAGGGTGCTCGAGGGCATCGCCGCGGCGAAGGCCGCCGGGATGCGGGTGAAAATCAACGCCGTCGCGCTCAAGGGCTTCAACGAGGACGAGCTGTTCGACATGCTCGCCTGGGCGGCGGACGAGGATCTGGACATGACCTTCATCGAGGTCATGCCGATGGGCGACATGGGGGACGGCAGCCCCGCGGGCGGCACCCTGGGCGATGCGCTCCGCCTCGATCAGTACTGGCCCCTGAAGGACCTCCGGGCCCGGCTGGCGGAGCGGTTCACCCTGACGGAGCTGGCCCACCGGACGGGGGGGCCGGCCCGCTACGTCCGCCTCGAGGAGACGGGGCAGCAGGTCGGCTTCATCACGCCGCTGAC
>CAZWWR010000428.1:0-1819 GCA_964637265.1 uncultured Jannaschia sp. | reverse complement strand
CGCGCGACGCGGCGGCGCTGGTGGCGGGCATCGCGCTGAGGCCCTGCACGGGGGCGCTCCTGGTGCTGGTGATCGCGGCCCGGTTCGAGGTCTTCGCCGTGGGCTGCCTCGCGGTGCTGGCGATGGGGCTGGGCACGGCGGCCTTCAACCTGATGGTGGCCGGGGGCGGCGTGGCCGCCCGGCGCTTCGCCCTCGTCGGCAGGGGCGCGTCCCCCGAGGCCGCGCGGCGCCTCTCGGGCGCGCTCCACGTCACCGGCGGGGCGATCGTGCTCGCCCTGAGCCTGGCGATGCTCGCGCCGTTCCTCGTCTAGGCCGGGGGCGGAGTTCCGCCCCACCGGCCTCAGCGCAGGAGCGGCACGGGGCCGAGGGGCAGGAGGCCGAGGCTCATGCGGCCGTCCCGCAGGTCGATGGTGGTCTCCACCGTCCCGTCCTCGCCGGCCATCCCGCCGAGAAACGCCTCGAGCGCCGCGATCTGCCCCTCGGGCAGGATCCCGGCGAGGGCGGGCAGGAGCGCCTCCCACCCCTCGGCGCGCAGCGCGAGCGCCCCCTCGGGCCGGCCGCGCCCGTCCACCTCCAGCTCCCCCGAGAGCCTCAGGACGGCGCCGGCCCAGGCGACGGTGGCGGTGCGCAGCTCGATCCGCTCGAGCGGGGGGAGGCGGCCGTCGGCGAGCGCGAGCGGAGACGCGAAGCCCAGCGTGGCGTCGAGATCGGCCCGCTCGATCGTCTCCAGGCCAGGCGGCACGGTGCCCGGGGGCAGGGCCAGCCGCTCGGCGAAGGCCGCGAAGTCGTAGGCCGCGTCGCCATCGCGGGTTTCTCCGCCGGGTTCCCCGTCGGGTGCCACCTCGGCGTCGGCCCCCGCGGCGCGGCGGATGGCGATCTGGCCGGCCTCGAGCGCGCCCGACGCGGGGCCGCTCCAGCGCAGATCCTCCCCCACGAGCGTGGCGCGGCGCAGCTCGATCCGCCGGCCCGGCGCCACGGTGGCCGAGGCGCGCATGTCGTCGGACGCGATCCGCCAGGCGCCGCCGGGCAGGGAGACCCGCTGCTCGTCGGGGAACACGGCGATCACGGAATCGGGCCGGTAGGAGAGGCTCAGGAGCTGTAAGAGGGGTGCCTCCCAGCCGTAGGCGCCGGCCGGGTCGGCGAGGCTCAGCCCCTCGAAGGTGGTGTCGAAGCGGGACGGGAAGCCGCGCAGGCGCCGCTCCTCCCATGCGATCCGCCAGCCCTCGGCGCGCATCTCCTCGGCCCAGCTCTCGATCAGCAGGGACTTGGCCCGGCTCCCGACCACCCACCAGCCGGCCCAGACGGCGGCGAAGGCCACCGTCACGATCAGCAAGAGCCTCACCATTCCCATCGCCCGCGCCCCCGGCTCGCGGCGCCCCGCCTCACCCGGGCGCCGTCGCGGTGCTAGTGCAGTTCGGGCGCGGGCGGAACCGAGGGGCCGGCGCGGGCGGACGGGTTCCCTGGCGTCCGGCCGGGGGCGAGGGGGCGGTACGGCGCGAGGGGGAAGGGTGCGGCGGCATTGCCGGACCTTCGATCCTCCGCCGGACCCGGAAAGGAGGCCGACCGTCGGCCTTCCGACGTTCCCCTGCGGCGAGACGCGCGGTGACGGACGGCTCCCTCCGGCAGCCTGCGGGAGCAGCACGGCGGGACGGGGCGCGCGTTCCGCGGCCCGGCCGAGGGTGCCCAGAGGACCCGTCGCCGGCAGGTCCCCCGGCACGGGGTCGAGGGGACTCGGCCCCGCCGTGCCGGCGCCGGACCGGCGCCGTGGCCGTGCGCTCTCCCGAAGGTGGTCTTCGGCGGGAGGGTCGCCCGGACGGGG
>CAZWWR010000427.1:0-1822 GCA_964637265.1 uncultured Jannaschia sp. | reverse complement strand
CTGCCTCCGGGCGAGGCGCGCTCACGCGGGCGCCCTCCTCCGTTCGATCGCCTCCCAGATCAGGGCGCTCGCGTTCGTGCCGTCGAAGCGCTCGAGCTCCTGCAGGCCGGTGGGCGAGGTCACGTTGATCTCGGTGAGCCATTCGCCGATCACGTCGATGCCCACGAAGATCTGCCCGTGCTCGCGCAGCACCGGGCCGATCGCGGCGCAGATCTCGCAGTCGCGCTCCGACAGTCCCACCTTCTCGGCCCGGCCGCCGACATGCATGTTGGAGCGGGTCTCGCCCTTCTGCGGGATCCGGTTGATGGCGCCCACCGGCTCGCCGTCGACGAGGATCACGCGCTTGTCGCCTTCGGCGACCGCCGGCAGGTAGGGCTGCATGATCAGCGGCTCGCGGTTGATGGCGGCGAAGGTCTCGTGGAGCGAGGCGAGGTTCGGGTCGTCCTCGCGCAGGCGGAACACCCCCGCCCCGCCGTTGCCGTAGAGCGGCTTGAGCACCACGTCGCCATGGCGTCGCTTGAACGCGCGCAGCCTTTCCAGGTCTCGGGTCACGAGGGTCGGCGGCGTGAGGTCCGGGAAGTCGAGCACCATGAGCTTCTCGGGCCAGTTGCGCACCCAGGTCGGATCGTTGACGACGAGCGTGCCCGGATGGATGCGGTCGAGCAGATGCGTCGTGGTGATGTAGGCCATGTCGAAGGGCGGATCCTGGCGCAGCCAGACGACGTCGAGACCGGAGGCCAGGTCGAGCTCCACCGGCTCGCCGAAGGTGACGTGGTTCCCCCGCTCGCGTCGCAGGGCGACCGGGCGGGCCCGCGCCACGACGCGGCCCTCGAGATAGGCGATGGCGTCGGGCGTCCAGACGTGGAGCGCATGGCCGCGCTCCTGCGCCTCCCACATGATGCGGAAGCTGCTGTCCGCGTCGATGTCGACATGCTCGATCGGGTCCATCTGGACCCCTACGCGCAGGCTCATGGCCGTCCCCCGTCTTGGCCGGGGTGACATGGACCGGCGGGCGGCGGGGGGCAAGCGGCGGGCCGGCTCCCACGCGGTCCGGGCGTCAGGGGCGGCGCATGTGCGGCCCGCCGTCCGCCCGGAAGCCCAGCCGGGCGTGGAAGCGGACGCGCTCCTCGCCGCAGACCAGCCGCACCTCCTCGACGGTCGAGAGACGCGCCATCAGGCACCGCATCAGGCCGGCGCCCAGTCCCCGGCCCCGCATCCGTTCGTCCACCACCACGTCCTCCACCAGGGCGCGGTAGACGCCGTCCCCGATCGCGCGCGCGAAGCCCACGAGCTCGCCGTCCCGCATCGCCGTGACATGGGCGAGGGACCCCGCGAGCATCGCCGCGAGCCCGTCGTCGCTGCGCCCGGCGGCCCAGGTCGTCTGGTCGAGGAGGCGCCGGAGCGCAGGGAGCGGGACGGGCCCGTCGGTCTCGAAGCGCGGTCCGGCGTCGTCGGTCATGTCGGGCCTCGTCCCCGTCGGCGGTCGCTTCGCCGCCTCGGGGGGGCGGGCCCTGCCGCGGCGGGCTGCCACCTCCGGCCGCCCGCGGCCGAGGGCAGAGAGACCCACGGGGGCCCGAACGCCGGCTCCATGGGGTCGGGCGGCCCCGGCCCGGGGGCCGGGGCGGGCGAGGCTGCGGGCGCGGGGGCGCTCAGCCCGTTCCCGTCGCCCGCGACAGCGCGCACTGGCGCCAGAGGTCGGAGAGCGCGGCGATCAGGCGGTCGATGTCGGCGTCGCTGTGCTGGGGGCCCGGGGTGAAGCGGAGGCGCTCGGTGCCCTTCGGGACCGTGGGGTAGTTGATGGGCTGCACGTAGATGCCGTGTT
>CAZWWR010000426.1:0-1823 GCA_964637265.1 uncultured Jannaschia sp. | reverse complement strand
CGCGGCGGCCTCCCCGTCCGGGCCGGACCGGGCGCCCCGCCTCGTCGCGGCGCTCGCGGCCCTGGCGGCGGTGGCGGCCGTCGTCTGGTCGTCCTCGCTGCCGCTCTGGCTCGGCCTGCGCGTCTACTCGGAGCAGGTGCTCCTCGTGGTGCTCGCCGCCGCGATGGCGATCACCTTCCTCACCCGCCCGACCCGGCGGCGGCTCGACGCGGGCCTCGCCGGGGCGGCGCTGATCTGGGGAGCGGTCATGGTCGTCCGCTTCCCGGTGCTCTCGCAGAACGTCTTCTACCACCCGACCGAGGCGCTGATCCTGTCGGCCGCGGGGCTCGCGCTGCTGCTCGAGGCGGTGCGGCGGGCGATGGGCTGGGCGCTCATCGCCATCCTCGGGGCGGTCTGCCTCTACGCGCTGTTCTCCTCGGAGCTGTCGGGCCCGATGCAGAGCCGCTCGATCCCCTGGAACCGGCTCCTGACCTTCATGGTGATGGACAGCGCCTCGCTTGCGGGTGCGGCGCTCTACATCGCGGTGGCGGTCGTCGTGCCGTTCCTCCTCCTCGCGCAGCTCCTGCTGCAGACGGGCGGCTCGGCCTTCTTCTCGGATCTGTCGATGGCGCTGGCCGGGCGGCGGCGCGGGGGCGCGGGCAAGATCGCCATCCTCGGCTCGGCGCTGTTCGGCTCGGTCTCGGGGTCGGCGGTGTCGAACGTCGCCTCCACCGGCGCGATCACCATCCCGCTCATGAAGGACGGCGGCTACCGGCCCCGCACCGCGGCCGCCATCGAGGCCTCGGCCTCCACCGGCGGGCAGCTCATGCCCCCGATCATGGGGGCCTCGGCCTTCCTCCTTGCCGAGAACCTGCAGGTCGCCTACGGCGCCGTGGTCGCCGCCGCGCTCATCCCCTCGGTGCTGTTCTACGTCGCGCTCTACGTCTTCGCCGACCTCGAGGCCGGACGGCGGGGGATCGCCGCTGTCGACCCGGAGCGCATCCCGCCGCTCGGCGCGGTGCTGCGGCGGGGCTGGTTCGTGGCCGTGCCCTTCGCGGTGCTGCTCGGCGGGCTGTTCGTCTGGGGGCTCCGGCCCGAGACGGCGGCGCTCTACGCGGTCGCGTCCCTCTTTGCGCTGTCCCTGGTGCGGACCTATTCGGGCGGCCGGATCGCCGCGCGCGCGCTGGGCGAGACGGTCGTGCGGGCGGGCCGCGCGGCGGTCGAGGTGGTGCTGATCTGCGCCATCGCAGGCATCATCATCGGGCTCTTCTCCCGCTCTGGCCTCTCCTTCGGGATGGGCTTCTTCCTCGTCCGGCTGGGCGAGGGGAGCCTGATCCTGCTGCTCGTGGTGACGGCCGGGGTCTGCATCCTCATGGGGATGGGCCTGCCGACGGTGGGCGTCTACCTACTGCTCGCCACGCTGGCCGCGCCGCCGCTGATCGAGCTGGGGCTGCAGCCGATGGCCGCCCATCTCTTCGTGCTCTACTTCGGCATGCTCTCGATGCTCACCCCGCCGGTGGCCATCGCCGCCTTCGTCGCGGCGAACATGGCCGGCGCCCCGCCGATGCGGACCGGGCTCGAGGCGGTGCGGGTGGCGTAGCCCGCCTTCGTGGTGCCGTTCCTGTTCGTCGCCTCGCCGGCGCTCCTGCTCGACGGGGCGTGGTGGGAGATCGCGGCTGCGCTCGTCACGGCGCTGGCCGGGGTCTGGCTGGTGACGGCGGGGGTTGTGGGCTTCGTGGCCGGTCCGCTCGGGCCCGTCCCGCGGGCGCTGCTGATCGCGGCGGGCGGCGCGTCGCTCTGGCCGCCGGGCGCGCCGCTGGCCTGGGGGGTGATGGCGGCGGGTC
>CAZWWR010000425.1:0-1825 GCA_964637265.1 uncultured Jannaschia sp. | reverse complement strand
CTCGCGGGCCCGCTGCCCGGGCCGCAGGCGGCCGCCCAGACCCCGCCGGCCGAGGATGCCGCCGCGGAGGAGACGGACGCGGCCCCGGCGGATGCGGCCGCCGAGGAAGGGGCCGCCGAGGAGGGGGCCGCGGAGGAGGCGCCGACCTTCGCCGACGAGCTGCTCGATCCGGCGACGGAGCTGGAGATCTTCCAGCTCCGCCTGATCCCGCTGACGCTGGAGGAGCTCTCGGCGCTGGCCGCGGAATGGCAGGGGATCACGAAGGACCTGACCGAGCGCGTCGTCGAGGCGACGATCGTCGCCCAGCGGAAGGGGGCCGATGCGACGGCCGAGGAGCTCGAGCGGGTCGTCGATCTGACCCAGCAGCGCCGCGCCGGGTTCGACAGGTACACCTCGGTGATCGACAGCCTGCAGAACAAGGGCGGGGACGAGGCCGAGGTCGCCACCTACCGCGCCTACCGGAGCGCCATCGTCGTCGAGGAGACGCAGCGCGCCGACTGGCGGACCCTGATGAACCGGGGCCTGGCCTGGGCCGCCGCGCCGGACGGGGGGCTGGGCATCGCCATCGACGTGGCGATCGTGGTGGCCGCGTTCCTCGGGCTGCTGGTCGTCGCGCGGATGCTCAAGGGGTTCGCGCGGCGGATGTTCGGGCGCGTGCCCAACCTCTCGAAGCTGCTGCAGGCCTTCCTGGCGGTGGTGGTCTACTGGCTGGCCATCGCGATCGGCCTGATGATCGTGCTGGCCGCGCTCGGCGTGAACATCACCCCGCTCTTCGCGCTGGTCGGCGGGGCGTCCTTCATCGTCGCCTTCGCGATGCAGGACACGCTGGGCAACCTCGCCGCCGGGCTGATGATCATGCTCAACCGGCCCTTCGACGAGGGCGACTACATCACCGCCGGGGGCACGTCGGGGACGGTGGCCGCCGTGTCGATCGTCTCCACGATGGTGCGCACGCCCGACAACCAGGTCATCTACATCCCCAACTCCAAGGTCTGGGGGGACGTGATCACGAACGCGACCGCCTCGGAGCTGCGCCGCCTCGATCTGGAGTTCGGCATCGACTACGGCGACGACGCCGACGCCGCCATCGACACGATCCTCGAGATCGCGCGGGCGGACCCGCGCGTGCTGGACGACCCGGAGCCGTGGGTGCGGCTGACCAACCTGGGCGAGAGCTCGGTCGACCTGACGGCGCGGCTGTGGTGTCGTGCGGACGACTACTGGGAGCTCAAGTTCGCGCTGACGAAGGCGGTCAAGACGGCGTTCGACGCTCGGGGGATCACCATCCCGTATCCGCACAGCGTGGAGATCACGAGGATGGAGGCCTGAGCGGCCGGCGGCGGGCGCCCCCCGGGGGGTCGCCCGCCGCTCCGACGGAAGAGAGAGGGAGGAACGGCGATGACGGCGAAGGACATGTTCACGGCGGAGGAATGGGCGCGCGTCTCGCGGGCGCCGGCGACGGCGGGGTTCGCCGTCTCGGCGGCCGATCCGGGCGGGCTCGTCGGGCTGTTCCAGGAGGCGTCGGCGATGGCCGGCGCCCTGAAGGATGCGAAGGCGGGAAGCGCGGAGGGCTCGCTCGTGGGCGAGATCGCCGCCGCCATGCAGACGGGCGAGGGGCGCGGCGCGGCGAGCGACGGGCTCAAGGCCGTCTCGGAGGGGCGCAGGCCGGCCGAGGCCTGCGAGGCGGCGGTGGCGGAACTCCGCGAGACGGCCTCGATCGTCGCGGCGAAGGCGCCCGGGGAGCAGGCGGCCTTCGCGGCCTTCATCCGGGACGTCGCCGCGCGCGTCGCCGAGGCGGCGAAGGAGGGCGGCTTCCTCGGCTTCG
>CAZWWR010000424.1:0-1838 GCA_964637265.1 uncultured Jannaschia sp. | reverse complement strand
CGAGGACGGCGGCGGCGGCCCGCCCGGTGCCGAGCCCTCCGGTGGGCGGCAGCTCCGGCGCGGGGGCCGTCCGGCGCAGCGTGACCGCGAGGTAGAGCGCGAGCCCGGCCAGGCAGACGAGGCCGGCCGCGCGGCCGAGATTCCCCCAAAGGACGATGCCCGCGCAGAGCACCGCCGCGGCAACCATCCACGGCCCGTCCCGGCGGAGCGCGGCGGCATCGACGGGCATGGCACGGAGCGCGGCCACGAGCCCCACGATCAGCAGGATGTTGGCGATGTTGCTGCCCACAACGTTGCCCACTGCGATGCCCGGCGCGCCGGCGAGGCCCGCCTGCACGCTGGTGACGAGTTCGGGCAGCGAGGTGCCGAAACCCACCAGCGTCGCGCCGATCACGGCTGGGGAGAGGCCGCGGCGGAGCGCCAGCGCCGTGGCGCCGCGGACCAGCAGGTCGCCGCCCCAAGCGAGGCCGGCGAGGCCGGCGAGCAGGAGGAGATAGGCCATGGGGCGCGTCCGGGGCCGCAGGGGGGAGCGACGCCCGCGCGGCCCTCGGGTGTCGCGCGGGAGGTGGGCGCGCGGCGGGCCCTGCGCAAGCCCCTCCGGTCAGGACTTCAGACGGTAGCCCGTGCGGAACATCCACCAGGCCAGCGCGCAGAGCGCGGCCGTGGAGCCCAGCACCACGGCGAGGCCGAGGGCGGGGGGGCTGTCGGACACGCCGATCGTGGAGAAGCGCATCCCGTCGATCAGGTAGAAGACGGGGTTCACGTGGGCGAGCATCCACATCCAGCCCGGCAGGTCCTCGAAGGAGTAGAACGTGCCCGACAGGAACGAGAGCGGCATGACGATGAAGTTCGTGATCGCCGCCATCTGGTCGAACTTGTTGGCGAACACGCCCGCGACGATGCCGATGGCGCCCATGAACGCCCCGCCGAGCACCACGTAGAGCAGCGCGAGGACCGGGTGCGCGATGCCCACGCCCACCACCGGGAACAGCGCCACGACGATGGCCGCCGCGACGACGACGCTGCGGGCGATGCCGCCGGCGAGGTAGCCCGCCACCAGCTCCCCGCCCGAAAGCGGGGGCATCAGCGTGTCGACGATGTTGCCCTGCACCTTCGAGATCACGATCGACGAGGAGACGTTGGCGAAGCTGTTCTGGATCACCGTCATCATCAGGATGCCGGGCGCGAGGAAGTGCGTGAACGGCACGCCCATCACCGCCTCGCGGCTGGTGCCGACCGCGAAGGTGAAGATCAGCACGAAAAGCGCCGCCGTCACCAGCGGGGCGAGGAGCGTCTGCGTCCAGACGGCGAGGAAGCGCTGCACCTCCCGGCGGCAGAGCGTCCAGAGGCCGAGCCAGTTGACCCGCCCGAAGCGGCGCACGCCCTGCGGGGCGGCGGCCGGGGGCGCGACCCGCGTCCCGGCGGGCGGGGAGTCGGCGTCGCGTGGCGGCACGGCCGCGGTCTCGGCATGGCTTGCGTCTGGCATCTGGCTTCCTCCCGGCCCGCGCTTGTAACCGCGCGCCCCGCGCATAGAATAGGGCCGACCCCGGACAGAGGAAGCCGCCCGCGATCCCGGCCTCGACCCCGGCAGCAGGACCGCAGGGGCGTGCAAGGAGCGAATGCGATGGCCTGGACCGACGAGCGCGTGGAGATCCTGAAACGGATGTGGGGGGAGGGGGCCTCGGCCTCCACCATCGCCAAGGAGCTGGGCGGCGTGACCCGCAACGCCGTGATCGGCAAGGTCCACCGGCTGGGCCTGTCGAACCGGGCCGCGCGCGAGGACGCCTCCGCCCCCGCGGCCGCTGCCCCTGCCTCACCGGCCGCGCCCGCGGGGGCCG
>CAZWWR010000423.1:1322-1841 GCA_964637265.1 uncultured Jannaschia sp. | reverse complement strand
CACTACTTTGGTACCTGACCCATATCAGATTCCTTATCAGGTTTTGCCGACAAAAAAGGATTGATATCGTTCATGCCCACCTGCAGCAAACGAACCTGATAGCCGTCATAGCCCAGTTTTTTATCAAAGCGAAAGTGGTCGTATTTCGGCATCACGGAAAATTTGAACATCTGGTGCAGGACCCAACGCTTAAGCCCCACCCTAACGAATTGAGAGCGGATAGGCTGATTAATCTCTTGGCTAAAAAGATCATTGTGCCCGGTCAGGCAGTCAAGGACCTTATGATAAAAAAGGAGCATGCCAACGCAGATAAAGTAGAGGTTATTCCTTATATATATGATTTTGATCAGATGGGCAGGCTGGATAATGAAAGGGTCAAGGCAGTACGTCAGCAGTATCCTTGTAAATTTCTATTGATCATGGTTTCCCGCCTGACGCCTTATAAGCGACACATGCTGGTCCTGCCGGTGGTTGAGAAACTGATCAGGGAAGGCCTGGATATTAAGTTGCTGATCATGG
>CAZWWR010000423.1:0-1260 GCA_964637265.1 uncultured Jannaschia sp. | reverse complement strand
AATATTTATTGAGAAACATATTGAATATAAACAACTCAGCACCAGAATCTTTCTACCGGGTTTTAAGACTGATATTCTTCATTATATCGCAGCGGCAGATGTACTACTGCATCCATCTCTCACAGAGGCCAGTAATAGCGCGGTGAAAGAAGCAGGCTTATTAAAAAAGGCAGTCGTGGTTTGTAAAGGAGTAGGGGATTTTGATGATTATTTGGATCATGGAATAAACGGTTTTCTTGTCAATCCGAATACTTTTGCTGAGGAGACCGCCCCCCTCATTCGACAATTGTACCATCATCCTGAAGAAATCAATAATTTGGGCACCCGCCTTTCTCAATCAGTACGGGATCGTTTTAGCCTGAATGACAAAGTAGTGGACCTATATGAAAATCTATAGTTGTGGCTAAGATCTTTTTTGCCTACCGAAGAAAAGCTGCCAATGAAGCTGCAAAGGATCGCTGGCGAAAAGCAGTTAGTGTACTGGACCGTGAGCTTTCCCCTATTGAAAGCTTTCAGCCCGCTCCATCTGATCATGTAAGTGATGACCATCATTTTTTGTACATATTCAATCCCCATGCTCAGGCCATCCAAAGAAGAGGTTTTAGTTTTTGTGTGGGGAGTATGTTTACGTTAGATGAAGCCTGGGAAAAGCCTGCGGAGCGTCCAAAAAATGCCCCTTTAGTTGTATATAATCAGGAGCAGCAAGTAAAGGTGTTGACTGATTCATTGGGTAGCCGTTGCCTGTGGTATTACCAGGATGATGAGGTCTTCATTTTGTCTACTTCCCAGCGTGCTATGGCAATATATCTGCAAAGTTTTGAAATCAATCCCCAGGCTATCAGCTGGATGCTGGCAACAGGTTGTACCGGGCCCGGTCATGCCTGGGATGTGCGAATCAAAGCGTTGGGGCCGGGAGCCAGCCTGAGTTTTGATAAGGTAACATGGAAGATTGATCATCGTAACACTGTCTGCCTTATTAACAAGTAGCATTGAGGGAGTTAATATTGATCTTTCCGCCTTTGCATTAACGCTTTCAGGGGGATACGATAGCCGTGCTGCACTATTTTACCTGGGCGATCAGATCAAAAACACCCTCTCCTGGGGCTTGAGAAGTGCAGTGGAGGATAAGCATACCGATGCCTATGTAGCCCAACAACTGGCAGAAAAATTGGATAAAAAGCATCATTTTTTTGAAGCAGATCAGCAGGTACTGGATTTTGAAACGGTCATAGATCGTTTTGTAAAAGCAGGGGATGGTAG
>CAZWWR010000422.1:0-1856 GCA_964637265.1 uncultured Jannaschia sp. | reverse complement strand
TCCTCGAGGTCGCCCCGGACCCAGCGCGCTTCGCCTTCGCCCGGCGCCGTGCGGCCTCGCGCCGGGCCTGGGCGGCGGGTGGGGCGGCGTTCGCGGCGCTCGTGCTGCTGACGGCCTGGCTCGGCGACGTCTTCGACGTCCGCCCGGTGACGATGGCGGACGGCGGCCGCGAGTGGCGCTGGGTCATCGCCGCGGGCCTGCCGCGGCTCGGCGAGTACGTCGCCCAGACGATCCCGACGCTGCGCTGGGAGAGCCTCGGCGCGGACCTCGCGGAGTGGTTCTGGCGCTGGCGCGTGTGGCTCGACCTCCTCCTCGAGACCGTGCTCATCGCCTTCATGGCGACGGTGCTGGGCGTCGCGGGCGGGTTCCTCCTCAGCTTTCCGGCCGCGCGGAACCTGGCGCCCGACGCGGCCGTCCTCTGGGCGAGCCGGCGGGCGCTCGAGATCGCGCGCACCGTGCCGGAGCTCGTCTGGGCGCTGATCTTCGTCTTCTGCTTCGGGGTCGGTCCGATGGCCGGCGTGCTCGCGATCGGGCTCCACGCCGCGGGCGCGCTGGGCAAGCTCTACGCCGAGGTCGTGGAGAACATCGACATGGCCCCGCTCGACGGGGTCCGCGCCGCGGGCGGCGGCTGGTGGGACCGGGTGCGCTACGCCGCGGTGCCGCAGGTTCTGCCGGGGATCGTGAGCTACACGCTCCTGCGCTTCGAGATCAACGTCCGCGCCTCCTCGATCATCGGCTATGTCGGCGCGGGCGGGCTGGGGCAGGAGTTCCGCACCGCCATGTCGTTCCAGGAATACACCGACCTCTCGGCGCTGTTCCTCATCGTGCTGGCGACGGTGGTCGCCATCGACTGGGGCTCGGAGCGGCTGCGCGGCCGCCTCATCGGGCTGGAGGAGGGACCGCGATGACGCCCGAGCGCATCGCCCGGCTCAGGGCCCGGCACCCCCGCGCCTTCCGCGACCCCGCCCCCGTGCGGGCGCGGCGCTGGGCGGCGTGGGCGGCCTTCGCGGGCCTCCTCGCCTGGTGCCTATGGGATTTCGGCTTCACGCCGGAGCGGATCTGGACGGGGCTCGGGCGCCTCGGCCGGGTGGCCTCCTTCATGCTCCCGCCGCATGTCTGGACGAGCTGGCAGGAGTGGTCGGAGATCCTCCGCGGGCTGGGCGAGACCCTGGCGATGGCCTTCCTCGGCACCGTGCTGGGCGCCGTCGTGGCCTTCCCGCTGGCGTTCCTGGGCGCGCGCACGATCAACCGGGTGTTCTGGCTGCGGATGACGGCGCGGCGCGGCTACGACGTGATCCGCGCCTTCGAGACGCTGATCCTGGCGCTGATCTTCATCCGGGCCTTCGGGCTCGGGCCGCTGGCGGGGATCCTCGCCATCGCGGTCTCGGAGGTCGGCACCTTCTCCAAGCTCTTCTCGGAGGCGCTGGAGAACACGTCGCGGCGGCCCGTCGAGGGGGTGCTGGCCGCGGGGGGCTCGCGGCTCCAGGCGATCCGCTTCGGGGTGATGCCCCAGGTGGCGCCGGTCTACCTCTCGGTCCTCCTCTACAACTTCGAGTCCAATGTCCGCTCGGGCACCATCCTCGGCATCGTGGGGGCGGGCGGCATCGGCTTCCTGCTGTCGGACCGGATCTCGGCCTATCGCTGGGACGAGGCCTGGACGATCATCTTCCTCATCATCGCGATGGTCTACCTGATCGACGGCCTCTCGGCCCTGGCGCGCCGCCGCCTCATCGGCCGCCACGAGGGCGCGCCCTGAAGGCTTCGGAGCGGGGGCCGCCGCAGGCTCCCGCCGCGCGGCTGGCAGAGTCGGGGGGCGAGCGCGGCAATCGGGCCGATCGCCCTGCGGTGGGCGGGGG
>CAZWWR010000421.1:0-1861 GCA_964637265.1 uncultured Jannaschia sp. | reverse complement strand
CCCACAGCGGCGAGCTCCGTCCGGGCTGCGCGGATCGCCTCTTCGAGGTCTGACTTCTCCGTCTCAAGCGCGGCGAGCATGTCGCGGTTCCTGGACGCGAACCCGGCCTCTGCCTCCATCTCTCGCTCTCGGACGGCCCGCTCCCGGTCCGCGATGGTGAGCGAGCGGGCGATGGGCGCCACGCCGTTCGCCGCCTCGGGGGCGTCCTCGGCGGCGGGCTCCGCGAGGCCGTCGGCGACCTGCGCGCCGGAGGGGGAGGCCTGCGGCGTGGCGGAGGCGTCCGGCGCGGTCTGGGCGGCGGCCGGAAGCGTCAGGGCGAGGCTGGCGACGGTCGCCGCCAGCGCGGTGCGGATGCGGGTCATGGGGTTCCTCCTCTCGATCGTCTTGGGGCGACAACCCGCGAACGGCACATGCGGTTTCGCCGCCCGGGGCCCCGCGGGGGCCGTCCGCCCCTTTGCGCCGGGGGCCGCGGCGTCTAGGTTGGGGACCATGACGAAGCCGCCCCTGAAGCCCGGCGAGAACCCCGCCGACCCGTTCAAGAAGGCCCTCGCGGAGGCCACCCGCGTGCTGGCCGACGACCGCGAGCTCGGCGTGACCTACTCCGTCGACCCCCCGGGGCGGACGGGCGACAGCGTGCGCCTACCGCAGGTGAGCCGCCGCCTCACGCGGGACGAGGTGCTCCTCGCGCGGGGCACGGCCGACGCCTTCGCGCTCCGGCACCGGCACCACGACACCGGCGTCGGGCAGCGCTACATGCCCCGCGGCAACATGGCCCGCGATCTCTACGACGCGCTCGAGACGGCGCGCTGCGAGGCGGTGGGCGCCCGGGAGATGCCGGGCACCGCGGGCAACATCGAGGCGAAGATCGGCGCCGAGGCCACGCGGCGCGGCTACGGCGAGATCACCGACCGGGCGCAGGCGCCGCTCGCGCAGGCGGCCGGCTACTACCTGCGCCACCTGGCCACCGGGCGGCCGCTGCCGAAGGCCGCCGACAACGTGATGGAGCTGTGGCGCGGGTTCATCGAGGAATCGGTTGGCGACCGCCTCGAGAGCATCGACGACGTGCTGACCGACCAGGCCGCCTTCGCCCGGCTCGCCCGGCAGGTGATCGACGACCTGGGCTACGGCGACCAGCTCGGCGACGACCCCGACGCCGAGGACGAGCCCGAGGAGGACGGCCAGTCCGAGGAGGAGGAGCAGGAGCCCGACTCCTCCGGACAGGAGGACCAGCAGCAGGAGGAGGAGGCCGAGGCCGACCAGAGCCCGGACGAGAGCCCCGACCCCTCGCAGGCCGAGGTCGCGATGGACGACATGGCCGATCAGGAGGCCGGCGAGGAGGCCGAGGCGCCCGACGCCGAGCGCCCGCTCGAGCCCCCTCCCCCGCCGCCCGCCTCGGAGGCGGACCCGACCTACAAGGTGTTCTCCTCCGACCACGACGAGGTGGTGGGCGCCGCCGAGCTGGCCGAGCCGGTCGAGCTGGAGCGGCTCCGGGCCTATCTCGACCAGCAGCTCGAGCCCCTGAAGGGCGCCGTGGCGCGGCTCGCCAACAAGCTGCAGCGCCGCCTGCAGGCGCAGCAGAACCGCTCCTGGGAGTTCGACCTCGACGAGGGACTGCTCGACGCGGGCCGGCTCGCCCGGGTGGTCGCGAACCCGACCACGCCGCTGTCGTTCAAGATGGAGCGCGACACCGAGTTCCGCGACACCGTGGTGACGCTGCTCCTCGACAACTCCGGCTCGATGCGCGGGCGCCCGATCTCGATCGCGGCGATCTGCGCCGACGTCCTGGCCCGGACGCTGGAGCGCTGCGGGGTGAAGGTGGAGATCCTCGGCTTCACCACCCGGGCCTGGAAGGGCGGTCAGG
>CAZWWR010000420.1:0-1868 GCA_964637265.1 uncultured Jannaschia sp. | reverse complement strand
CGGCGCGCCGGCCGGCCGCGGCCAGCGCCAGGTAGAGCCCGACCAGCCCGTAGATCGCCGCCGATGCGCCGACCATGGGCTGCCCGCCCCGCGAGAGCAGCGCGAAGGCCGCCGCGCCGCCGGCGGCGCAGACGATCCACCCGAGCAGGAAGCCGCGCCCGTCGACCACGCCCTCCAGCCGGCGGCCGAGCCAGGCCAGCACCGCCATGTTGCCCAGAAGGTGCGCCGGGCCGGCATGGAGCAGGGCGTAGCTGAAGAACATCCCCGCCGGCTGCCCGGGCCAGACCGCGCGTCCGCCCTCGGCGAGCAGGCCCGGCCAGAACCCGCCCAGGGCCAGGGCGAGGGTGCGCCAGGCGCGCAGCCCCTCGCCGAACCAGCCGCGCTCTCCGGCGAGCGCCAGCGCCTCGAAGGCGATGCAGACCAACGCCAGCGTGAGCGCCATGCGGCCGGCGCCCTCCGCGGCCCGTTCCCGGGCCCCGCGCGCCGCCGGGCCCGCCATGCGGCGG
Source organism: uncultured Jannaschia sp. (assembly GCA_964637265.1). Taxonomy (GTDB): domain Bacteria; phylum Pseudomonadota; class Alphaproteobacteria; order Rhodobacterales; family Rhodobacteraceae; genus Jannaschia. The sequence goes on along the minus strand of CAZWWR010000420.1, from coordinate 1,362 downwards.
TCCGCCGGCCGATGGTCCGGTGCCCGACGGTCCCTTCCGGGATCCTCCGGCTCCGAAGGGCCGGGGGTCAAGGCCGGAACGCGAAGGATCGGCCGAGGTTCAGCGAGATGGCGTTGTCGTGGGCGGCGCCGTCCTCGTCGTCGCGGAAGCGGTGCTCGAGGCGGACATTGGCCGACCATTCGCGCGTGATCTGCCGCTGCAGGCCCACGCCGGCGCGGATCGAGGTCTCGACGGGATCGTCGTTGTCGGGGTCGACGCGCAGGAAGGAGACGTTGGCCGACACGCGGGTGAGCGGATCGACCTCCATGCCGTAATTCGCCCCCAGCCCGGTGACCAGCGCCTCGACCTCCTCGCCCTCCTCGGCCGCGTCGTCGCTGTCGGTGCTGATGGTGCGCAGCGACTGGTCGACGTTGAGCGCGAAGCTCCCGACGCGCATCCGGCGCTCGGCCTGCAGCCCGCCCACGAAGTTGAGCCCGCCCGTGACCCCGCGCGAGACGCCGAGCCGGGTCCGCAGGTTCCACAGTGGCAGGCGCGTGGCGAAGTTCGCGTCCAGGGTGTAGCGCTCGCCGTCCTCGAGATCCTCGGCGGTGGCGTTGACGCCGACCGAGCCGCTGGGCCGCTGGCGCGTCACCCCGACCCGGAGCGCGGTGTCGCGGCGCAGCTCGCGGCTGCCCTCGCCGTCCTCCTCCTCCTCGGAGCGGAAGTAGCGCAGCCCGACGCGCGCCTGCGTCACCGGATCGAGGGTGAAGCGCAGCGCCGCGCTCACGCGGGCGCGGTTCTCGTCCACGAGATCCGGGTCGGTGACGTCGAAGTAGCGGCGCGCGGTCAGCCCGGCGGCGAGGTCGAGCCCCACGGGCGCGGTGCGCCACAGCTCGAGCGCGGCATCGGCCGAGACGGTGAGCCGGCTGCCCTCGTCCTCGCTGCCGATCAGGTCGCTCGGGTCGATCAGCGGGTCGTCCGGGTTCTCGAGGAAGTCGTCGATCGGCTCGAGGAAGACGACGAGCTCGCGCCGGACGCGGGCGTTGAGCGAGAGGCTGGTGTCGGGCACGGCGCGCGAGAAGGAGAACCGCAGGTCCGGCTCGGCGAGGCCGTTGAGCAGATCCTCCTCGTCGCCGTCCTCCTCCCACACCCGGCGCAGCCCGATGCCGCCCGACAGCTCGAGGCGCTGGCGCGGGGTGATCTCGCGGAAGCCGAAGTTCAGCCGCAGGTCGACCTCGGCGGAGGGGTCGTCGCCGTCGGCCGAGAGCGAGCGGTTCGTGTTGGCCTGCACGCCGGTGCTCACGCCCACCGTCAGGTCGCGCGCCGCCTCCTGGGCCGAGGCGGCCCCGCCGCCCGCCGCGGCGAGGAGCGCGGCGCCCAGGG
>CAZWWR010000419.1:0-1869 GCA_964637265.1 uncultured Jannaschia sp. | reverse complement strand
GGGGCCGGCGCGGGGCGCGGGGGCCGGGGGCCGGGCGCGCGCCATCAGTGCCGCTCCAGCAGCCAGTGGCCGGGCACGCGATCCTCGATGCCCAGCGCGCGCAGCGCGTGCCAGTAGGTGGCGGCGTTGATCGGGATCACGGGCTTGCCCAGCTCGGCCTCCATCTCGGTGGCCAGCGCCACCATCGAGAGGTTCGTGCCGACCTGGACCCAGGCGTCGATGCCGTCGTGGTCGAGCGCGCGCAGCTCGGCGCGGAGCGTGTCGGGCTGGACGTGGGCGATGTTGACGGGCGAGGTGCAGCGGAGGCCGCGGAAGGCCACGACCTCGAAGCCGCAATCGGTGAAGAAGCGCGTCACCTCGCGGTCGGAGACGGGCTGATAGGGAGAGATGACGGCGATGCGGCGGGCGTCCGTGAGGCGCAGCGCCGCCTCGCAGGCGAAGGAGCCGCAGGAGACGGGGACGCCGGCATAGGCGCTCAGCTCCTCTATCCGGGCCTCGGAGGCGGCGCGGCCGTCCCAGAACATGAGCGCGGACATGCCCATCACGAGGTAGTCGGGCCTGCAGGTCATGCAGCGGTCAACGGCGTCGTTGAGCGTGGCGCCGATGGCGTCGACGAGGGCCACGAAGTCGGCGTCCGAGTGGACGGGCATGTCGGGGACGTGGATCCGGCCGAAATGGTTGGTGACGCCGCGCGGGCGCAGCGCGTCCATGTCGGGCTGGACGATGGTGTTGGTGGAGGGGGCGACCACGGCGAGCTTGGCCCGCCAGCCCAGCGCGTCAGGCATCGGCGCTCTCCCGCGGGGTCATCACGCCATCTCCTTGCGGCCACGCACGAGCTGCGAGGCGGCGACGGCGAGGACGAGGCCGCCGCCGTAGAACAGGTTCTGCACGAAGCTGTCCACGCCGAGGAAGTTGAGGCCCATGATGCCCGTGGACAGGAAGTAGACGGCGACGAAGGCCCCGATTGCGTTGAAGCGGCCCGGGTAGATGGCGGTGGAGCCGAGGAAGGCGGCGGCGAAGGCGGGCAGCAGGAAGGCCAGCGCCGAGGAGGGGTCGGCCACGCCGCGCATGCCGGTGTAGAGCACCCCCGCGAAGGCGGCGAGCGTGGAGGAGGCGACCAGCGCGCCGGCGCGGACGCGGGTGACGTCGACGCCCGAGAGGCGGGCCACCTCGCGCCCGCGCCCGACGAAGAGCATCCGGCGGCCCAGCGCGGTGTGCTGGAACAGGTACCACAGCGCCAGCGTGAGCGCGGCGGCGTAGTAGAAGCCCACGGGGATGCCGAGGATGCGGGTGAGGATCACCGCGCGCACGAGATCCATCGAGACGCCGGCGACGGTGGTGCCGTCGGAGACCCACAGGATCAGCCCGGCGGTGAAGTAGCCGGTGCCCAGCGTGACGATGAGCGAGAAGACGCGGAAGTAGAGGATGAAGAAGGCGTTGACGAGGCCTACGGCCGCGCCGGCGAGGAGCGCCACGGCGATGGCGCCGAGGACGGGCACGCCGTGCTGGACGTTGAGCACGGCGATCAGCATGGAGGAGAGCCCCATCGTGGCCGCCACCGAGAGGTCGAAGTCGCCGGTGGTGAGCGGCACGATCAGCGCGAGGGTGAGGACCACGACCATCGCGTTCGAGCCGAGCATGGTGGCGTAGGAGTTCCAGGCGAACATCTGCTCGGGGCGGAGCGCGCCGAGGACGAGGATCACGGCGGCCCAGGCGAGCAGGAGGGCGTAGCGCTCGAACCACTCCCGGGGGGTGGCGCGGGCCCCGGCGGGGGCCTCGCGCGCGCCCTCCATCGCGGCGATGCGGGCCTCGAGCGCGGCGATGCGGGCCTCGTAGGCGTCGGCGCCGGCCTGCGTGTCGGCTGGCGTG
>CAZWWR010000418.1:0-1878 GCA_964637265.1 uncultured Jannaschia sp. | reverse complement strand
CCCGCGATCAGCGCGGGCGCCGAGGCGGGCAGGGGGACCGGCGCCACCCGCACGGTCAGCCCCAGATCGTGCAGCCCGGTCGCGCCGTCCCACAGCCCCTCGTTGGCCAGCCGCACGGCGTAATCGGGCCGGTCGGCCAGCCCGAACGCGTCCGGCAGGCCCAGATGCGCGTGCCACGTGCCCCGCGCCATGCCGTCCGGCAGGCGCAGGGCCTCGGCCACGCGCGTCGTCCTCCCCGCCGCCCAGAAGCGCGGATCGGCGGCCAGCGTCAGGTCGATCCGGCCCTGGCCCCCCTCCCGCAGCAGGCTCAGCACCACGGGCCGCTCGGTGAAGATGGGCGACGTCCCGTCATTGGCGACGTCGAGGATCAGGTCGATCAGCCCGCCCGCCGTGGCCGACGAGGTCATCGTCGCCTCCTCCAGCCGGTAGCGATAGCCGATCCCGGCCGCCACGCGCGCCTGGCATTCCGGCTCGACCTCGGCGCGCCAGGCGGCGTCGACCATGTAGTCGCTGCTCCAGCGGCCCAGCGCCGCCATCACGTCGTCGCAGGCCAACGCGGGCCCGTCGTCGCGGCGCAGCCCCGGGTCGAGGTGCTCGATCCCCGGCAAATACGGCCCCGACGCCGCGCGCAGGGCCCGGGCGTCGGCGGTGTCGTAGGGGTCGACGTAGTTGTTCTGCAGGAAGGCGTCGTCGTGCAGCCCCGTCCGCGCGCGGTCGCCCGGCCCGAACGCGTCGGCCGCGGTCACCGGGGCCGGGCCTACCAAATCTTCCAAATGCGGCACGTAGCGTAGCGCGAGAAAGCGGTCGTCGGGGACGGCCTCCATCAGCGCGGCGTAGATGCGCCGCGTCGCGTCGTTCACCGAATCGTCCGGGTCGAGGTTGCCCGCGCTCGAGCTGTGCCACTCGCCCCAGGTGCCGATGAAGCCGGCATGCAGCACCGGCATCACGTCGCGGTTGGCCGCCAGCAGGGGGGCGATCTGGCCGACATGCTCCACGATGCGATCCGCGTCCGCGTCCCGGGACGCACGCCCGCTTCCCCCCTCGATCCAGGCATAGGTGAACTGCGGCGCCACCTTCAGCCCCGCGCGGCGCGCGTCGTCGAAATCGGACTGGATCCGCGCGAGGACCGAGCCGGGCAGGGGCGCGTCGTGCCAGGTGTCGAGGTCGTAGACCTGACGCACCGTCGTCGCGCCCAGGCTCGCGCGCAGGTCGCGCATGTAGGGCGCCATGAGCGGACCCGAGATCGGCTCCGGCAGCTCGACCACCGCGCTGCCCGCGTTGGCCGGGCCGTTCATCACCACGAGGCCGCGGTCCGGATTGGCCAACACCTCGGTGGTGCCGACATAGCTCCGCGAGGTCGTCCCCGCCCCGGGATCGGCCGCGGCGTGCGGCGGGACCAGCGCGGCGGCGAGCGCCAGGGCCGGGAGGGACATGCGCGTCGACGTCATGGGATGGTCTCCTCCGGATGGGCGGGGGGAGGTTCGCGGCCCCTCGTGACCGTCGCAAGACGGCCCGCCCCGTTTCGCCCCGTTCGGCGGCGGACCGCCGGGAGAGGGGGGGGCGAAACGTACGAAACGGGCCGCGACGCCGTCGCGACCCGCCCGAAACGTGGCAGTCAGGTCCGGGGCGCGGTCAGCCGCGCTCCTCCACGATCTCGACCAGATGCGGGATCTTCGCGACCATGCCCCGGATCGAGGGCGTGTCCTCCAGCTCCCGCACGCGGTGCATCTTGTTGAGGCCCAGGCCGATCAGCGTCTGACGCTGCACGGCGGGGCGGCGGATCGGAGAGCCGATCTGCTTGACGACGATCGTTGCCATGATGTCCTCCCTCACGCGTCGACGGTTGCTTGGGCGTCGTCGACGTTGTGCGCCGGCGTC
>CAZWWR010000417.1:0-1896 GCA_964637265.1 uncultured Jannaschia sp. | reverse complement strand
GGAAGAACAGCAGCATCCCCTGGAACGCGCTGATCGCCGCCGCGGGCAGGCCCAGCGTGAACTGCGCCAGCTCCCCGCCGATGTAGGTGAGCGCCATCAGGAGCCCGGCCGCCAGGATCCCCAGCGGGTTCAGCCGGCCGAGGAAGGCCACGATGATCGCCGTGAAGCCGTAGCCGGACGCGAAGTCGATGGAGATCTGCCCCGCCGGCCCCGTCACCTCGAACAGCCCCGCGAGGCCCGCGAGCGCCCCCGACAGTGCGAGGCAGAGCACCACCATCCGCGCCGGCCGCACCCCGGCGAAGCGCGCGGCGCGCGGAGCCTGCCCCGCGAGGCGGACGTGGAAGCCCAGCAGGTGCCGCGTCAGGAGCACGTGGCCCGCGACGACGGCCGCGACGGCCGCGAGCACCCCCCAGTGCGCCCCCGTCCCCGCGATCAGCTCGGGGTTGACGGAGGCCTCCCAGCGGGCGAGGGAGCGGGATCCGGGAAAGCCGCCGCCCTCGGGGTTGCGCAGCCAGGAGACGGCGGCGGAGGCCAGCAGGTTCTCGGCGACGTAGACGAGCATGAGCGAGACGAGGATCTCGTTGGTGCCGAAGCGCACGCGCAGGAGCGCCGGGATCATAGCCCACAGCAGCCCGCCCAGCGCGCCGCAGACGACCATCAGCGGAAAGACGAGACGCGTCTCCGCCGGGTAGAGCGCCAGGCCCGCCGCCGCGCCGGCCACGGCGCCCAGAATGTATTGCCCCTCCGCCCCGATGTTCCAGATGCCCGCCCGGAAACCGATGGCGAGGCCGACGGCGATCAGGATCAGCGGCGCCGCCTTCACCAGAAGCTGCGGGCGGGAGAAGGAGGCCACCTGTTCGTTGAACAGCGGATCCCAGAAGATGGTGCGGATCGCGGCCAACGGGTCGGCCCCGAGGAGGGCGAACATCACCCCCCCAGCCAGCATGGTGAGCAGCACGGCGACGAAGGGCGCGGCCGCGGCGAAGGCGCGCGAGGGCGTGCGGCGGCGCTCGAGGCGGATCACGACCGGGTCCCCCCGGCCGGACGCGTGCCGCCGTCCGCCCCTGCGCGGAGGGACGAGCGGGCGTCGGGACCGGTGCTGGCGGCCACGGCGTCCAGCCACCAGGCGGAGGCGGGGAACCCCTCCTCAACATGGGCCGGAGGTGACGGGACGGGCTGGCGACGAACCGGCGGGCACCGCCGGGACGCCGATTCTGCGCGGCCCGCCCCGGTCAGGTCCGGAGGGCCGTCCGGCGGGGCGCGATCGAGGATCCCATCGTCCGCGATCGGGCCTGCCCTCCGCGGAATGCGGTCGCTCTCAGGGCGGGCATGTCTCCACGATACGGCCCGGCCGGTCGCAGGCGGACGCAGGCGGCCGGCGGAGCCGGGATCGCGACGGAGGCCCTCCTCCCGGCCCCTACACATGCGCCGCCTCCATGTCGTGCGCGCCGCCCAGCATCAGGCCGATCCGCTCCACCGTCAGCTCGGCGGTCGGCACCGGCGCACCGAGGCGCCCCTCGTTGAGCGCGCAGAAGCGGTCCGACACCTCCAGCAGCTCGTCGAGATCCTGGCTGATGACGACGACCGCCGCGCCACCGGCGGCGAGATCCATCAGCGCCTGCCGGATCGCCGCGGCCGCGGCCGCATCCACCCCCCAGGTCGGCTGGTTGACGACGAGGACCCGCGGATCCTGAAGCACCTCACGGCCGATCACGAACTTCTGGAGGTTGCCGCCCGAGAGCGCGCGCGCCGCGGCGCCCGGCCCCGGCGTGCGCACGTCGAAGCGCGCGATCACCTCCTCCGCGAAGCCCCGCGCGGCGCCCCAGTCGAGGAAGCCGTGCCGGAGCATCCCGCGGCGGCCGGCGCCGGTCAGCGCGGCGTTCTCCGTCAGGCTCA
>CAZWWR010000416.1:335-1896 GCA_964637265.1 uncultured Jannaschia sp. | reverse complement strand
CGCCGGGGCGGCCGGGCCCGTGAGCACGCTCGCCGTCGCCGTGTTCGCCGCGCTCGCGGTGATCGGCGCGCCGCTGGCCTTCGCCATCGGGCTCGGCGCGGTGGCCGCGCTGGCCTGGGGCGGGTTCGACCTCGTCGTGCTGCCGCAGCGGATGATGTTCGCGGTCAACTCCTTCCCGCTCATGGCCATCCCGCTCTTCATGCTGGCGGGCGAGCTGATGGTGAAGGCGGGCATCGTCGAGCGGCTGATCGGCTTCGCCACCTCGCTCGTGGGCCGCGTGCAGGGCGGCGTGGCCCATGTCACGATCATCGCGGGCACCGTCTTCGCCTCGGTGAGCGGCGCCGCCGTGGCCTCGGCCAGCGCGCTGGGCTCCACGCTCGTGCCCGCGCTCAGGCGGACCTATCCCGACGGCTACAGCTCGGCGGTGGTGGCCTCGGCCGCCAACCTCGGCCCGGTGATCCCGCCGTCCAACGCGATGATCGTCTACGCGCTGATGGCCGGATCGTCCGTCTCGGTCGGGGGCATGTTCATGGCCGGGATCGTGCCGGGCCTGCTGCTCACCGCGGGGTTCATGGCGCTCGCCACGCTGATCGCCCGGCGCCGCGGCTACGCGCTCGACGGCGCGCCCTTCTCGGCCCGGCGCGCCTTGCGGGAGACGCGGCGCGCGGGGCTCATCCTGCTGATGCCCGTGATCGTCGTGGGCGGCATCGTCGGCGGCGTCTTCACCGCCACCGAGGGCGCGGCCATCGCCGTGGTCTACGCGCTCCTCGTCGGCCTCCTCGTCACCCGCCGCCTGAAGCTCTCGGACCTGCCGGGCTGCCTGTTCCGCGCCGCGGTGACGGCGGCGATGGTGGGCGCGCTGATCGCCTTCGCCTCGGTCGTGACCTTCGTGTTCACGCTCGATCTCGTGCCGATGCGCCTGTCGGCCGCCATCGAGGGGCTCGCCGCGAGCCCGCTGGCCTTTATCCTGCTGGTGATGGCCATGCTGCTGGTGGTCGGGATGCTGATCGAGTCGAACGCGGCCTACATCATGCTCGTGCCGCTCTTCGCGCCGATGGCGCTGTCCTACGGGATCGACCCGCTCTTCTTCGGCTTCCTGTTCATGTACAACCTCGTGGTCGGGATGATGACGCCCCCGGTGGGCGTGCTCCTCTTCGTGATGAGCGGGATCACCCGCGTCCCGATCGGGGTGCTGACCCGCGAGGTGCTGCCCTTCGTGGCGCTCCAGTTCGCGGTGCTGGGCCTCTGCGTGGCGTTCCCCGGGCTCGTGCTCTGGCTGCCCCGCGCGATGGGGTACTGAGGGCGCGGTCCGGACCCGTGATCCGCAGCCTGGCCGCGGCGGGGTCGGCCGCTCGGCGCGACCGGACCCCGGGCTCCCCCGGGCGCCTCGAGGCGCCGGCCCTCACGCCCCGTCGCCCAGCCCCGCGAGTAGCTCCGCCGCCGCCAGCACGAGATTGTCCGCGAAGCGGGGGCCGACGATCTGGAGGCCGAAGGGAAGCCCCGCCGCGTCGCGGCCGCAGGGCACCGTCGCCGCGGGCAGGAAGGCGTGGTTCACGAGCGG
>CAZWWR010000416.1:0-224 GCA_964637265.1 uncultured Jannaschia sp. | reverse complement strand
CGTCCCGAGCGCCAGCCTGTCATGCGGCCAGGCGGCACAGGGCGCGGTGAGCGACAGGAGCAGGTCCGGCCCACCCCCCGGCCCATCCCCCGCATCCCCGGCGAAGAAGGCCGCCGCCGCGTGCGCGACCGCCCGGCTCATGGCCTCCGCCGCGGCGACCTCCGCGCCCCGGAGCGCCAGCCCCGCCTCGATCTGCGCGGCGATGTCGGGGTCGAACACGTCCG
>CAZWWR010000415.1:0-1898 GCA_964637265.1 uncultured Jannaschia sp. | reverse complement strand
GGCGCGCCGCGCGGAGGCCCTGCTGCGGCCGGTCTTCCTGGCGCTCGCGGTCCTGGCCGGCGCGGCGGGGGCGGCGATCGTCGCGCTGATCGGGGCGAGCGTCACGATGCGCTACGTCGTCGGCACGCCGCTGCGCGTGACCGAGGAGCTCGTGGGGCTCCTGATGACGGCCGCGTTCCTGCTCGCCCTGCCGCTGGTCACACTGCGCTCCGAGCATGTGCGGATCCGGATCGCGGTCGACGCGCTGCCGTCCCGGCTGCGCCCGCGGGCCGCGCTGCTGGCCGGGGTGCTGGGCGTGGGCTTCTGCGCGTGGTTCCTCGCGCTCAGCCTGCCGTGGCTGGGCTTCGCGCTAGACCGGGCGATCCGGACGGAGGTCGCGCGCCTGCTGCTGTGGCCGTGGATGATGCTCCTGCCGCTCTCGCTCGCGCTCACCGGGCTGGCCTTCGCGCTGCGCGCGCTGCTCGAGGCGGCCGGGGGCGACGGGGAGCCCGGCGGCGAGGGATCCCGTGCCGAGGCGCCGGAGCGCTGATGGCGGGGTTCTGGGCCGTGCTCGTCGGCGGGCTCACCGTGCTGGCCGGCTCGGGGCTGGCGCTCGGGGCGGCGCTCGGGCTCACCGGCCTGCTGCTGCTCGAGTTCGTCGCCGGGGGACGCACCTTCGTGGTGGTGGACGCGGTCTGGAACGTGCTGAACTCCTTCACGCTCAGCGCGATCCCGCTGTTCATCGTGCTGGGCGAGGTGATGCTCCGAAGCGGCGTCTCGGAGCGGATCTACGCCGCGCTCGCGCCCGTGTTCCGGCGGGTGCCGGGGGGGCTCCTGCACACCAACATCGCCGTCTGCACCCTGTTCGGCGCGGTCAGCGGGTCGAGCCTGTCGACGGCGGCCGCGGTGGGCTCGGTCGCCTACCCGGAGATGACGGCGCGGGGCTACGACCGGGGCACGGTGGTGGCCTCGCTCGCGGGCGGCGGCACGCTCGGCCTCCTGATCCCGCCGAGCCTGTCGCTGCTGATCTTCGGGGCCCTCACCGAGACGTCGATCGGGTCGCTCTTCCTCGCGGGCCTCCTGCCCGGGCTGATGTTCGCGGCCCTGTTCATGGCCTACGTGTACCTGCGCTGCCGGGCCCGGCCCGAACTCGCGCCGCCGGCGGCGGGCGGGGGGCCGGGGGCGGGGCGCGTCCTCCTCGGGCTGCTCGGCCTGTGGCCCTTCGCGCTGCTCATCGGGGCGATCATGGGCAGCATCGCCTTCGGCATCGCCACGCCCACCGAGGCCGCCGGGATCGGCGTGATCGCGGCCGTCGTCCTCGGGCGGGCCTGGGGCACGCTCACGCTGCGCACGCTGCTCGAGAGCCTGCACCGGGGCATCCTGCTCTTCGCCTCGATCGCCTTCGTGGTGGCGGGGGCGACCATCCTCGCGCAGGCCGTCAGCCTCCTCGCCGTGCCGCAGTCCATCCTCGAGGCCGTCCGGGCCACCGCGCTCGGCCCGGTGGCGATCCTCGCGGTGGTGGTGCTCGTCTATCTCGTGCTGGGGTGCTTCTTCGACGGGCTGTCGCTGATGATCATGACGCTGCCCATCGTGTTCCCGCTGATGACGGGGCTGGGCTACGAGGCGGTCTGGCTGGGCGTGATCGTCACCATCATGATCGAGATCGGGCAGGTCACGCCGCCCGTGGGGCTGAACCTCTCGGTGCTCGTCTCGGTCACGCGCGGCGACGTCCCGCTGGGCGCGGCGGCGACGGCGACGGTGCCCTACTGGCTCATCCTGCTGGCCGGCGTGGCGATCCTCGCGGCCGTGCCGCAGATCGCCCTGTTCCTGCCCTCCGCCCTGATGTGAGCGCCGGCGCGCCGCGCGGAGTTCCGGCGCGGGCCGCATCGCAGGGGGGGCGGGGTCGGGAGCGGAGCCCA
>CAZWWR010000414.1:0-1937 GCA_964637265.1 uncultured Jannaschia sp. | reverse complement strand
CACGGCCTGCCGCACAACCCGTTCAACGCGGTGGTCGCCCCCCGCCCCATCGGATGGATCAGCACGCGGGGAGAGCTGGGCGACAACCTCGCGCCCTACAGCTTCTTCAATGCCGTCGCCTACGTGCCGCCGCAGGTGATGTTCGCCTCCACCTCCGCCAAGCCCGACCGGCCCGGCACGAAGGACAGCGTGGCCCAGATCGCCGAGTCGGAGGTGTTCTGCGTCAACATCGTCGAGCACGCGGCCCGCGACGTGATGAACGCCTCCTCCGCCGCGCTGCCCGCGGGCGAGGACGAGTTCGGGCGGGCCGGCGTCGCCAAGGCGGAGTGCCGGACGGTCGACTGCCCCCGCGTGGCCGACGCGCCCGCCTCGTTGGAATGCCGCCTCGTCCGGATCGTCGAGCTTCCGGGGGAGGCGAACCGCGTGGTGTTCGGCGAGGTGACCGGCGTTCACCTGCGCGACGACTGCCTCGTGGACGGGCGCTTCGACGTCACCCGCTTCCAGCCGCTCGCCCGGCTCGGCTACCGCGACTACGCCCGCGTGACCGAAGTGTTCACCCTCGCCCGCCCGGACGACTGAGAGGCAGGCGGAGGCCGCGTGCCCGATCCGGGGGCCGGCAACCTGGATCGGCCCCCCTGCGGCAGGACCGGTCCCCGACCGCGTGAGGGATATCACCCGACATAGTGCGTGGCAGGCGGGCCCGAGAGGCATCGCCGGTCCCGGTCGGTGCCCAAGGCCGAAGGGTGCGGCCGCCCCTGCCCTCCGCGACGGCCCGCGGTGCCCCCGCGCCTAGACCCGCCGCTGCAGGGCAGGCGTCTCGTGGACGTGCAGCCGCTCCTCCGCCGCGCGCACCAGCACCCGCGCCACGTCCGCCCGGGAGATCACGCCCTGCCGCCACGTCTCCGGGCGCACGAGCACGTCCACGTCGCCGGAAGCGCGGTTGTCGTTCAGGATCCCGGGCCGGTAGATCGTCCAGTCGAGCCCGCTCGCCCGGATGAGCCGCTCCTGCTCGCCCTTGTCCGCGTAGGCCCGCCCGAGCAGCGCCCGCATCGTCAGCCGCTCGATGCGCGAGAGCCGGAACTCGCTCTCCGCCGCACCGAAGCCGGTGACGGCGATCAGGCGCCGCACCCCCGCCGCCTCCATCGCCGGGAGTAGCGCCCGCGTCGCGTCAGAGAACAGCGTGGTCGGAAGCAGCACCTTCGCGTTGCGCGGCACGCCGAGCGTGAGGATCACCGCGTCGGTCCCCTCCACCGCGCGGGCCATGTCGTCCGGCCTCGTCGCATCGGCCGCCATCCGCTCGAGCCGGGGGGACCCGGGCAGGCGGTCCGCGGTCCGGGCCACGGCGCGTACCTCGTGGTCGCGCTCGAGCGCGCGGGTCACGGTCTCCCGCCCGATGCCCCGGCTCGCTCCGATCACCGTCAGATGCATCGCGCCCCTTCCCGCCTCCGCACGCGTCCGGCGCCGTCCGCCGGGCACCTCGCCGACCCGGGCCGCACCCGGCCCGCGGTCAGTGCCCGCCGCCCAGCGCGCCGATCCGGACGTCGTAATCGGCGGCGATACCGTAGGACGGGTCGTCCTCGCTGTCGATCATGAGCTGGCCCGCCTTGTGGAGTAGGCGGTGGCAGTCGCGGCTCAGGTGGCGGAGCTGGACGCGCTTGCCGGCCGCCTCGTAGCGGGCCGCGACGTCCTCGATCGCCTGCAGCGCGGACTGGTCGGCCACGCGGGAGCCGGCGAAGTCGATCACCACCATCGACGGGTCCTTCGCCGGGTCGAAGAGCTCGACGAAGCCGGTGGCCGAGCCGAAGAAGAGCGGGCCGTGGATGGAGTAGACCTTGGCCCCCTCCGGCGTGGTGCGGCCCTGCGCCCGGATGCGGCGGGCGTTCTCCCACGCGTAGGTCAGCGCCGAGACGATCACGCCCACGATCACCGCCATGGCG
>CAZWWR010000413.1:0-1942 GCA_964637265.1 uncultured Jannaschia sp. | reverse complement strand
GACCACGTTGACCGGGCAGCGCGCGGCCCCGGCGAGCGCGGCCAGCGCGGCGTCGGCCCCGGCGCAGCCCGTCGCGATCAGGCCCATCGCGGCGCCCTCGAAGGTGGCGGCCGTCACGTCGCCCGCGTGATGCGTGGCCCGTCCGCGCGCGACGATCTCGGCGAGCTCGGGCTCGAGATCCGCAGCCGCCAGCACGATGCGGGCGTCGGTCTTGAGCATCAGCCGCGCCTTCTGGGCCGCCTGCTCGCCCCCTCCGGCGATCACGACGCGGCGGCCGGTGGTGCGGATGAACATCGGGAAGGATTTCATGGCTCTCTCCGTCAGGCCGCCTCGGAGCGCGCCCGCTCCTCCCAGAGGTCGCGGGCCGCCGCGTCCGCGTCGGCGACGCCCAGCGTGTCGAGCGCCAGCGCGGCGGTGCCGATCACCGCGGCCTCGGCGGCCGGGTCGCGGTAGGTCCCGGCCCAGAGGGCGGGCAGGAGCGCGCGGTCCGTGGGCCCGTCCGCCATGCGCCGGGCCTCGTCCGGGATCGCGGCCGGGACGCGCCGTTGCCAGGGGAGGCCCGCGCGCACCCCGTGGGCGTGGACCTCCTTGAACGGCGTGCGCTCGAACTCGCCGCCGCCGCCCTTCACGACCGTCACCGCCGGCTGACCGAGGAGGCGCGCCACCTCGGCCTGCAGCGCGAGGTAGGGCGGGTGGAACACGCCCTGCACGGCCGCCGGGGCGCCGGCCGGATTGAGCACGCGGCAGAGCGTGTTCACGCAGGAGCGCAGGCCGAGCACGCCGCGGAGGCGGAGAAGCTCCGAGAGGCCGGGAGAGAGCGCCTCGAGCGGCAGGTGGGCGATGCCGCAGCTCTCGAGCACGAAGCACGCCTCGTCGGGCGAGGCCGCGCGCGGGATGCCGCAGGCGCGGAGGCTGGCGGCCATCCCGGCATCCCCGCCCCGCGCGCCGCCCCCGGTGGCGCCCCGGTTGGAGCCGTGGAGCAGCACCGGATGGCCGGCCTCGGCGACGAGGCGGGCGGCGAGGAGGAACCACGGCAGGCCCCGCGTGCGGCCCGCCGCGTAGGAGGGCCAGTCGAGCGCGACGGGTGCAAGCGCGGGCATCCGGACGCGGGCCGCGCGCGCGAAGCCGGCGATCTCGGGCGCGGATTCCCCCTTCATTCTCAGGAGCATGAGGAGCGCGCCGACGGCTTCCGGGGCGGCCTCGCCGTCCATGATCTCGGCCATCGCGGCCTCGGCCTCCTCCACCGAGAGGCTCCGGGAGCGGCCGGGCCCGCGCCCGAGGGTGGCGACGGCGTGGCGCAGGCTCATTCGGCGGCCTCCCGGATCGGTCTGGCCCGCGCCACGAGGGCGGCGAGCTCGGGGCGGCAGGATCCGCAGGAGGTTCCCGCGCCGGTGCAATCCCCAAGGGTGTCAACGTCTTGCGCGCGCCCGTCCTCGAGCGCGGCGAGGATCGTCCCGACCCCGACCCCCATGCAGGCGCAGACCGTGGGGCCCGGATCGCCCGCGCCGCCGCCCGGCTGCCCGGCGAGGATCCCGGCCGGGGCCTCGCCGAGGCGGGAGGAGACCCAGTCCCGCGCGAGGGCGACCGGGCCGGGGGAGACGAAGAGGGCGGCGACGAGGCGGCCGTTCTCCCGGAAGGCGAGCCGCTCGATGCCGCGGGCGGGGTCGGCGAGGCGTTCTGCCCCGGTTTGGGGCAACTTCAGGACGGTCCGAACCCATTTTTCCCAATCCGCGGGGGCCCGCGTCCCGGCGAGCTCGACCCGCCAGCCGCCGGCGCAGCGGGACCGGGCCCAGTAGGCGCAGTCGGGCTCGGGCCGCTCGAGGCCGACGGCGAAGCCGTGCCAGGCGGCGGGGAAGGCGGAGACGGCGCAGACCGCGGCCTTGCTCTCGGGCTGGCCGGAGAGCGGGTCGGTGGCGGGCGCCACGAGCGCACCGACCCGCCC
>CAZWWR010000412.1:0-1946 GCA_964637265.1 uncultured Jannaschia sp. | reverse complement strand
GTGCTCGGGTGGCGGCAGTTCGACGCACCCACCCGCGCCGCCGCGGCCGACCGCCTCGACGCCTCGCTGCCGGGCCGCCCGCTCTCGGCCGTCACCGACATGCCCGCGCCGACCGGCGACGATCCGGGCACCCGCGCCGTCTGGGAGGCGCATGTCGCGCGCATGGCCCGGCGGCTCCGCGACGCGCGCGCCGTGCCGCCCGACCTGCGCGTCTCCTCGCGCGACCCCTACGCGCTGCGCTACATGGCGCTGCTGCTCCTCGGGATCGCGCTCCTCTTCGGCACGCTGTGGCGCGCCCCCTCCCTGCCGCTCGGCGAGGCGGACGGCCCCGCAATCGCCGCCGGACCGACCTGGGAGGGCTGGCTCGAGCCGCCGCGCCACACCGAGCTTCCGACGCTCTACCTCGCCGACCTGCCGCCGGGCGAGGTGACGGTGCCCGAGGGCACCCGCGTGATCCTGCGCCTCTACGGCGAGGTCGGGCGCCTCTCCGTCACCGAGACGGTGTCGGGCCGGACGGAGACCGACCCGACCGCCCCGATCCAGGAGTTCACCGTCACCCGCTCGGGCACGGTGGCCATCGACACCGAGGGCGAGGATCCGCTCTGGTCGCTGATCGCCACGCCCGACGAGGCGCCCGCGATCGCCCCCGAGGGCGAGCTCTCGGCCGCGCCGGAGGGCACCAGCATCCCCTGGCGGGGCACGGACGACCACGGCATCCTCGCCGCCCGGCTCACCATCGTTCCCGACC
The DNA here is from genome assembly GCA_964637265.1 of uncultured Jannaschia sp. Classification (GTDB taxonomy): domain Bacteria; phylum Pseudomonadota; class Alphaproteobacteria; order Rhodobacterales; family Rhodobacteraceae; genus Jannaschia. Next base: position 1,198 of record CAZWWR010000412.1, on the reverse strand, counting down.
TGGAGGCCGACCGGCGCCACGGCCTCGCCGCCGAGCCCGACCCGCGCGAGCCCCTCGTGATCGAGCTTCCGCTGCCCATCTCCGGCGACCGCCGCGAGGTGTTCGAGACGACGCTGGCCGACATCGCCAAGCACCCCTTCGCCGGTCTGCCGGTGGTCGCCACCTTCGAGGCGGTCGACGCGCTCGAGCAGACCGGCGCCTCCGAGCTCCGCGAGATCCTGCCCGGCCGCCCCTTCTACGACCCGATGGCCGCCGCCCTCGTGGAGCAGCGCCGCGATCTCCTCTGGGCCCGCGGGAACGGCACCCGCGTCGCGCAGGTGCTCCGCGCCCTCACGTGGGAGGCCGAGCCGGAGTTCGACGGCACGCCCCAGGCCTACGTGATGACGCGCATGGCGCTGCGCCGGCTCGAGGCGGGCGAGGTCGACGCCGAGGTGCAGGAGGGCGTGGCCGAGCTCCTGTGGCAGGCCGCGCTGCGACTGGAGGAGGGCGACGTCGATTCCGCCCTTGAACGGCTGCGCCAGGCGCAGGAGCGGCTCTCCGAGGCGATCCGCCAGGGTGCCGACGAGGAGGAGATCGCGCGCCTCACCGAGGAGATGCGCCGCGCGATGGACGAGTACATGCGCGCGCTGGCCCAGGAGGCCGAGCGCAACGAGGGCCAGGAGTCCGCCGAGCTCGACCAGGGCCAGATGCAGCGCGTCTCGCCCGACATGCTCCAGGAGATGATGGAGCGCATCCAGGAGCTGATGCAGCAGGGCCGCTACGCCGAGGCGCAGGAGCTGCTCGAGCAGATGCAGCAGATGATGGAGAACATGCAGGTCGCCCGCGGTCAGGGTCAGGGCCAGGGACAGGGCGGCCCCGGCGATCAGGCCATGGAGGAGCTGCGTGACACCCTGCGCGAGCAGCAGGAGCTCTCCGACGAGGCGTTCCGCGAGCTTCAGGAGCAGTTCGGCCAGCAGCAGGGCCAGCAACAGCCGGGCCAGCAGCCCGGGCAGCAGCAGGGCCAGCAGCCCGGTCAGCAACAGGGGCAGGCCCCCGGCGCGCAGCCGGGCCAGCAACCGGGACAGCAACCGGGCCAGCAACCAGGACAGGGGCAGCAGCCCGGGCAGGGCCAGCGGGCCGACGGCCAGCCCGGTCAGCAGCAGGGCCAGCAGGGCCAGCAGCCGGGGGCGGGCGACCGTCCAGGCGAGCGGGCCGAGGG
>CAZWWR010000411.1:0-1954 GCA_964637265.1 uncultured Jannaschia sp. | reverse complement strand
CCCCGCGGGCCGGTCAGCCGCCCGCCGCCAGCGCCGCCCGCACCTGCGGGGGCAGGCGCGCCGGCCGCCCGGCGAGGTCCATGCAGACGATCGTGACGTCGGCGAGGAACAGCGCCTCGCCGTCGCGCAGCACGCGCTGCCGCATCACGAAGCGCGCCGGCGTCGTCGCGACCGTGGCCGTCTCGACCACGAGCTCGTCGTCGTAGCGCGCGGGCCTGAGGTAGTCCGCCTCCACCCGCCGCACCGCGAAGACCAGCCCCGCCTCGCGCATCTCCCGCTGGTCGACCCCCAGCGCCCGCACCATCTCCGAGCGCGCCCGCTCGATGAAGCGCAGGTAGTTGGCGTAGTAGACGATCCCCGCGAGGTCGGTGTCCTCGTAGTACACCCGCAGGGGCCAGCGATGCGGCTCCGCGGCGCTCACTGCAGGCGCCCCATCCGGGCGTGCAGCCGGAGCGCGTGGGCCGGCTCCCGCGACATCGCCGGCAGCACCGGATCGTAGGCCGCGCGCATCAGCGCCGCCACGTCGGGCCGCAGCACCGCCACCCCGCGCGCCAGCGCCAGCGGCGAGGCGTCGCGGAACGCCGTGTCCGACCACAGCAGCCACGACTGCGCCATCTGCGCGAGCGCCAGCGTCTCCGCGGGCACCGCCGAGAGCTCCCGGTCGATCCGCAGGAACACGAAGCAGGCCCGCAGGGCGCCGCCCTCGTCGAAGCGGAAGGCGCGGTACTGGTTGGCCTCCGCCGCCTCCAGCCGCTCGAGCAGCGGGCCGAGGTCTGGGATCAGGCGGCCCATGTCCGGCACCGCGCGGAGCTCGTCCCACTCCCGCAGGAAGAACAGCATCAGGTTGGCGCCGAGCTCCGGGTCGGTCTGCTCCATCGGATGCGCCGTCAGCGCCGACATGGCCTCGGCCGCGGCGCGGAAGGTGGCCACCGTGCCGTCGTCCGCGCCGAAGGCCACCGGCGCCACCGGCCGGCCCCAGCGGGCGAAGAGGTACTGGCCGTCCGCGCGGGTGAACTGCCGGGCGACGTCGTCGGGGGAGGCGATCATCCCCAGCGGGTGGCACGAAGCGCCCCACCGGGCAAGGGCACCCGCCGCGCCCCCGGGCCGTCCCCGGGCGCCGGTCGCCCGCGCCCCGGCGCCGCAGGGGGAGGGGCTCGCTCGGGGGGTGCGGGGGGCCTACATCCCGCCCCATGCTGATCCTCACCCACGACACGGTGCGAAACCCCGACATCCTCGAGGTGCGCCAGCTGCCGCGCAAGTTCTTCGGGCGGGTCGTGGTGCTGCCGAAGGGCGGGGTCGGCCCGGGCCTCGCCCTGCGCATGATCGCCGAGTTCCAGCTGCTGCGCTACACGCTGGCGCTCGCGCCCTTCGTGATCGTCGGCATCCTCTGGCGCGACACGGCCATGCCGCTGGCGCAGGCGCCGCTCTTCATGCTGCTGCTCATCTGGCTGGTGGAGGACCGCCTCCTGCGCCCCTCGCCGAAGCGCCGCAAGCGCCTGATCAACGCCGCCGACGCCGAGCGGGGGCTCGACCTGCTGCGCGTACAGGGGCGCCGCGCGCTGACCCGGATCGCCGCGCTCCGGGGCCAGCGGGCGGGCGAGCTCCGCCTCGTGGTCGAGCAGTCCGAGCTCAGCGCGCTGCCGCCGCTCACCTACGTCACCGTGCAGGCCGAGACGGGCCCCCACGGCGCCGAGGTGCTCTCGCTCGACGCCGAGGAGCGGGCGGTGCTGCGCGAGGAGCTGTTCCGCCCGCCGCTCGACGAGCGCCTGCTGCAGCGGATCAACGGCGCCGAGAACGTGTTCATCCGCGAGGTGAAGCTCGACGCCCGCGGCGTCTCCGCCCATGCCCGCCTCGCCGCCGCCCTCGACGGCGGCCCCCCGGCCCCCCGCCAGTCTTCCCGCCCGGCCCCGCCCGACCGGACGCCCGAGCCGCGCGGCTCCGGCTGACCCGCCGC
>CAZWWR010000410.1:0-1975 GCA_964637265.1 uncultured Jannaschia sp. | reverse complement strand
TGCAGGAGAACTGGATCGGCCGCTCGCGGGGCCTGGAGATGGCGTTCCGCCTGACGGAGCCCGCCCATGGGCAGGAGGCGATCGAGGTCTACACCACGCGGCCCGACACGCTGCGCGGCGCCTCCTTCGTGGCCGTCGCGCCCGAGCACCCGCTGGCGCGCGCCCTGGCGGAGGGAGACCCGGAGCTCGCCGCCTGGATCGCCGAGGTGCGCCGCGGCGGCACCTCCGAGGAGGCCATCGAGACGGCCGAGAAGCGGGGCTGGGACACGGGGCTGACGGTGGAGAATCCCCTGGGCGGAACGCTGCCCGTCTGGGTCGCGAACTTCGTGCTGATGGACTACGGCTCGGGCGCCATCTTCGGCTGCCCGGCCCACGACCAGCGCGACCTGGACTTCGCGCGCAAGTACGGGCTCGACGTGATCGAGACGTTCAAGCCCCTGGACGCGCAGGACTTCTCGGTCGGCGAGGAGGCCTACGTGCCGCCCAAGACGGAACCGGTGGACTACATCGACAACCCCGCGGGCGTGGGCCGGGCGACGGGCAACGAGGGGATCGAGGCGACGATCGACTGGGCGGAGGCCGAGGGGCTGGGCCGCGGCCGCGTGCAGTACCGCCTGCGCGACTGGGGCCTGAGCCGCCAGCGCTACTGGGGCTGCCCGATCCCGGTCGTGCATTGCGACGCCTGCGGGGTGGTGCCGGAGAAGCGCGAGAACCTCCCCGTCGCGCTGCCCTACGACATGGACGGGGAGCCGATCGACTTCTCGGTCCCGGGCAACCCGCTCGACCGGCACCCGACCTGGCGCGACGTCGCGTGCCCCGCCTGCGGCGCCCCGGCCCGGCGCGAGACCGACACGATGGACACCTTCGTCGACTCGTCGTGGTACTTCGCCCGCTTCACCGCGCCCCACGCGGCCGGGCCCACGGACGCGGACGAGCTGGCCTACTGGATGAACGTCGACCAGTACATCGGCGGCGTCGAGCACGCGATCCTGCACCTGCTCTACAGCCGGTTCTTCGCCCGCGCGATGCACCGGACGGGGCACATGCCCGCCTCCGCCACGGAGCCGTTCGAGGCGCTATTCACGCAGGGCATGGTCACGCACCCGGCCTACGTCACGCGGGGCGGGAAGGGGCAGCCCGTCTACCACCTGCCCGAGGAGGTCGACCGCGAGCGCGGCGTCGTGGCGGCCACGGGCGAGGCGTTCGAGACGATCCCCGCGATCAAGATGTCGAAGTCCAAGAAGAACGTCGTCGACCCGGCGGACATCGTGGCGCGCTACGGCGCGGACACGGCGCGCTGGTTCGTCCTCTCGGACAGCCCGCCGGAGCGGGACTTCGAGTGGACGCCCGAGGGCGCGGAGGCGGTGCACAAGTTCCTCGGCCGCATCCACCGGCTGGCGGGCGACGTGGCCCGCGCAGACCGCGCGCCGAACGAGCATGACGAGGCGCTGGCCCGGGCAACCGCGCGCGCGGTGCGGGACGTGACCGAGGGGCTGGAGGGCTTCGGCTTCAACAAGTCGGTGGCCAAGCTCTACGAGCTGACGAACGCCATCTCGCGCTCGGACGCGGGCGCCGAGGCGCGGCGGGAGGCCACGCGGACGCTCGCCCAGCTCATGGCTCCGATGGTGCCGCACCTGGCCGAGGAGGTCTGGTCGGCGCTGGGGGGCGAGGGGTTCGTGGTGGAGACGCCGTGGCCGCAGGCGGATCCGGCGCTGCTGGAGGAGGCGAGCGTGACGCTGCCGATCCAGATCAACGGCAAGCGCCGGGCCGAGATCGCGGTGCCCCGGGACGCCGGGCGCGAGGCCGTGGAGGCCGAGGTGCTGCAGCATCCCGCGGTCGTGCGGGCGCTCGACGGGGGCAGCCCGCGCAAGCTCATCGTGGTGCCCGGCCGGATCGTGAATGTGGTGGTCTGAGGCCCGCCCGCCGCGCCGCGCCGCGGCCCGGCCCTCGCCGGAGGAACCGCCCGGCGGCGGCG
>CAZWWR010000409.1:979-1978 GCA_964637265.1 uncultured Jannaschia sp. | reverse complement strand
AATCTAGAAAAATAAAGAGAAAGAGTTATTACGAGTATATGTATTGGAAGATATGTAGCTTTAGTAATAGTGAAGAAAGACACTTATAGGAAAGTGTAATAAGGGCACACAGTGGATGCCTTGGCTCTCTTGGAAGAAGAAGGACGTGATAAGCTGCGAAAAGCCGTGGGGATTTGCAAATAGGAATTGATCCGCGGATATCCGAATGGGACAACCTGCATAATTGAAGGTTATGTATTACAAGTGGGAACATTTGTAAGTAAAACTCAGGGAACTGAAACATCTAAGTACCTGAAGGAGGAGAAAACAATAGTGATTCTGCAAGTAGTGGCGAGCGAACGCGGAGGAGCCCAAACCTGTATTGTTTCGGCGATGCAGGGGTTGTAGGACCGACATTAATTATGATGATAGAACTGGAAGCATGTGGGAAAATGCGACGCAGAGGGTGAGATTCCCGTACAGGTAATATTGTTATAATGGTTGGTATCCTGAGTAGGGGGGAACCGGAGGAATTCCCTTTGAAACTGCCAGCACCATCTGGTAAGGCTAAATACTAAAGAGAGACCGATAGTGAACAAGTACTGTGAAGGAAAGGTGAAAAGAACCTTGAATAAAGGGGTGAAATAGAACCTGAAACTGTGTGCTTACAAGCGGTCGGAGGGCATTTATTGTCTGACGGCGTGCCTTTTGCATAATGAGCCTACGAGTTACTACTTACTAGCGAGGTTAACTAATTAAGTTAGGTATCCGAAGCGAAAGCGAGTCTGAACAGGGCGAATTAGTTAGTAGGTGTAGACGCGAAACCATGTGATCTATCCTTGACCAGGATGAAGCTTTGGTAACACAAAGTGGAGGTCCGAACCAGTATACGTTGAAAAGTATTTGGATGAGTTGAGGATAGGGGTGAAAGGCCAATCAAACTTGGAAATAGCTCGTACTCCCCGAAATGCTTTTAGGAGCAGCGTGTGATGTTTATTTGTAGAGGTAGAGCTACCGATT
>CAZWWR010000409.1:0-969 GCA_964637265.1 uncultured Jannaschia sp. | reverse complement strand
TAGGAGCAGCCTCAAGGAGAGTGTGGCGGAGGTAGAGCTACCGATTGGACTAGGGGGAGTCACATCCTACCGAATCCAGACGAACTCCGAATGCTATAAATTGAAGTCATGCAGTGAGGGCTGGGGTGCTAAGGTCCCGGTCCGAGAGGGGAACAACCCAGACCATCGGTTAAGGTCCTTAAATGTGTGTTAAGTTGAGAAAAGGTTGTTCAGTTACTGAGACAGCCAGGAGGTTAGCTTGGAAGCAGCTATTCCTTTAAAGAGTGCGTAACAGCTCACTGGTCGAGCGGCAGAGCATCTATAATAATCGGGCATAAACACACTACCGAAACTGTGGAAGGTATGGAGACATACTTTGGTAGGAGAGCATTCTATTTGGGGCGAAGGTGTACTGTCAGGTATATTGGACTGAATAGAAAAGCAAATGTAGGCATAAGTAACGATAAGATATGTGAGAAACATATCCACCGTAAGGCTAAGGATTCCAGGGCAATGCTAATCAGCCCTGGGTTAGTCGGGACCTAAGGCGAACCCGAAGGGGGTAGTCGATGGACAATCGGTTAATATTCCGATACCTGCTATTAGATGAAAGTGACCGTTTATAAGAGGTGCTGCGTACTGACGATATAGTACGTTAAAGTTAAGGCGATAGTACACTGATCATACGTGTGAGGTGATAATGCACTGGTTATAGATGCGAGAAAAGCGATAATAGCAGCCCGTACCGCAAACCGACACAGGTAGCCGAGGAGAGTATCCTAAGGTGCTCGGGTGATTCATGGCTAAGGAACTAGGCAAAATAGATGCGTAACTTCGGGAGAAGCATCCCACGCTTAGCGGCGTGGCGCAGTGAAGAGGTCCAGGCGACTGTTTAACAAAAACACAGGGCTTTGCGAACCTGAAAGGGGAAGTATAAGGCCTGACACCTGCCCGGTGCTGGAAGGTTAAGGGGGGACGTGCAAGCGTTGA
>CAZWWR010000408.1:0-1987 GCA_964637265.1 uncultured Jannaschia sp. | reverse complement strand
AGCCGGATGACGTGGGGGTTCTGCGAGGTGGTGTAGAGCGTGGAGGCGTCGTCATGGGCGGAGTAGTCGCCCACGGCCACCCGCGGCTCCATCGGGTTGGCGATGAGCCGGTTGTTGACCAGTTCCAGCGTGGTGACGTGGGCGGCGGACGCGATGGCCTTCTCCACCGCCTCGCGGTTCTCCTCGACGAAGCCCCAGTCGTAGCAGAGGTTGTCCTGCAGGTCGTCGTGGACCTTCGTGGCGCCGTCCTCGAGCGCCGCCTTCATGTCGACGACGGCCGGAAGCTCCTCGAGGTCCAGCTCGATCGCCTCGGCGGCGTCGCGGGCCTGCTCGCGCGTCTCGGCGACGACGGCCAGGATCGGGTCGCCCACGTGGCGCACCTTGCCCTCGGCGAGGACGGGGTGCTTGGGCTCCTGCATCGGGTTGCCGTCGATGGAGGTGATCTGCCAGCCGCAGGGGATGCCGCCCACGCCCTCGAAGTCCTTCGCGGTGAAGATGCGGATCACGCCGGGCATCTCGGCGGCGGCCGAGCTGTCGATCCCGTTGATCTTCGCGTGCGCCATGTCGGAGCGCAGGAAGTGGACGTAGGCCTGTCCGGCCACGTTGATGTCGTCGGTGTAGCGGCCCTTCCCCGTCAAGAAGCGCACGTCCTCGCGGCGCTTGCTGGGCGCGCCGATGCCGGTGTCCTTGGGCATTTCCGATGTCCTCCCATCGTGGGCCCGCCGGTCTCGCGCGGGGCCCGTGCTGTCGGATGGCGGGGGTCGCCCCGCTTCGTCACGTCGGTTGGCTGCGGGCTCCCGCCCGGCCTAGCGGCCCCGGGGGCCGGTCGTCATTCGGCGGCGACGGCATGCTCGGCCGGGGGGGCGACGTCCTGCCCCGAGGCGGCCATGATCGCCTTCACGATGTTGTGGTAGCCCGTGCAGCGGCAGATGTTGCCCTCGAGATACTCGCGGATCTCCTGCTCGGAGGGCTTCGGGTTCTCCTTCAGGAGCGCCGCGCCCGCCATCACCATGCCGGGGGTGCAGAAGCCGCACTGGAGCCCGTGATGATCCTGGAAGGCCTGCTGCATGGTCCCGAGGGAGCCGTCGGCGTTGGCCATGCCCTCGATCGTGACGATCTCGGCGCCCTCGAGCTCCTGCGCCAGCACGGAGCAGGCCTTCACCAGCTCCCCGTCCACGTGGACGGCGCAGGCGCCGCATTGCGAGGTGTCGCAGCCGATATGCGTGCCGGTGAGCCGGAGCCCCTCTCGCAGCCAGTCGGACAGGAGCGTGCGGCCCTCCGCCTCGGCGCTCCGTTCCTTTCCGTTCACCGTCATCGTGACCTTCATGGTCCGTCCTCCCCGTTCTTTGGGCCAAGACAAAGCACAGCCGGATGCGGTTGGGAACCGCCTTGTCCGCCTGCCCGCGCGAGGCGCCTACGACCTTGGTCGCGCGACCCCGGCACCCTCGCCCGGGCGCCCGCGGCGCTCGCGCGGCTGGGGCCGGGTGGGGATCTCCTTCAGCAGCCCGCCGACGCCCATCACGGCGATCTCCTCCGCGGTGACGGCCCGGCCGCACGCCTCGCGTTCCAGCACCCAGTCCGCCCCGTTCAGCGCCGGGCTGCGGGCGCATCCCGGGAGCCCGATCACCCGCGCCGCGCCTCCCGCGGCACCTCCGGGGATCTCTCCCAGCACGAGGAGGTTGCCCGGATCGACCGGCATTCCGAAGCGGATCAGCCGCCCGCCCGCGCCCCGGATTCCGGCGGGCGCCACGTCCTCCGGATCGGAGGTGGCCGAGGCCGTCAGCACGAGGCGCAGCGGCGCGTCCGAGCGCGTCAGCGCACGCGCGACCGCGTCGGCCCGGTGCTCCACAGTCTCGACGCTGCAGGGCACGCCGAGCCTCTCGAGCCGCGCCGTCACCGCCCGCTCGCCCTTGCCGTCCGGCGCGCCGTCCCCGATCCGCGTGACGATGAGATGCGCCGCCTCCACCGCCGGGGCGCGCAGCCGCAG
>CAZWWR010000407.1:0-1987 GCA_964637265.1 uncultured Jannaschia sp. | reverse complement strand
CGATCGGAACGGACTCTACCCAAACCTGGAGGAAGAAACGGGGCTCAGGTCACCTGCTCAGCTTCCAGCGGCAGCTTTGTCCGCACAGCGTTCATGGGCAAAGCGAGTTCAGCCGCTGCTGCCGGGAGGGGGAGCTTCTTCCCCCCGCCCGAACGCCCTTCCCCCCACCTCCCAAACCCCCTACCAGCCCTCCCCAACCGCACCGCAGGAGGGCTCCCCATGCGCCTCGCCTCTCTCGTCGCCGCGCTGCTTCTGGCCACGCCGGCCACCGCGCAGCAGGAGCCGGAAGTCACGCTGCGCTTCCAGCACTTCGTGAACCCCGCCTCGGCCAACCCGACCTATTTCATGCAGCCCTGGGCGGACGCGATCGAGGAGCAGTCGGGGGGCCGCATCCGGGTCGAGCTCTATCCGTTCATGCAGCTCGGCGGCTCGCCGCAGGCCATGTACGACCTCATTGCCGACGGCGCGGTCGACGGCGGCTGGGTCATCCCCGGCTACCAGCCCGGCCGCTTCCCGGAGGCCGAGGCGCTGGAGCTGCCCTTCATGACGCCGAAGTCGGCCGAGGCCGCCTCCGCCGCGGCCTGGGAGTTCACGCAGGCGCACCTGATGGACGACTTCGCCGACGTCCACCTCATCGCCGCCCACATGCACGGGCCCGGGCTCTTCCACATCGACGGCCCCGCGCCCGGGACGGTGGACGACCTCGAGGGCCTCCGCCTGCGCGCGCCCTCCCGCCCCGTCACGCAGCTCCTCGCAGCACTCGGCGCCGAGCCCATCGGCATGCCCGTGCCCCAGTTCCCCGAGGCGCTGTCGCGCGGGGTGCTCGACGGCGGCGTGATCACCTGGGAGCAGTCGCCCTCGCTCAAGCTCGACGAGCTGGCCGAGAGCCACACCGACGTGGCCGGCGACCGGGCGCTCTACAACCTCTTCTTCCTCTGGGCGATGAACCCGGACGCCTACGCCTCGCTGTCCCCCGACCTGAGGGCCGTGATCGACGCCAATTCGGGGGCGATGGCCTCCGCGTGGGCGGGCCGCGCGCACGACACCGGGGATGCGGAGGGCCGCGAGGCGATGGTGGCCTCCGGCAACGTGGTGGGCGAGATGTCGGAGGAGGCCACGGCCGAGCTGCGCGCCCGGGGCGAGGCGGTGACCGAGGCGTGGATCGCGGAGATGGAGGCGAAGGGCCTCGACGGGGCGGCCCTGGTGGAGGACGCGCGGAGGATGATGACGGAGTGAGCGCGCCCGCGGTCCGGGACGGCCGGACGGTGCCCCGCTAGGCCGCCCGCCGCGCGAGCAGCAGCAGGTTGTTGGCTGGGAGCTCGCGCCGCTCCACGGCGAGGCCGAGCACCTCGAGCACCGTCGTCACGTCGTCCACGTCCTTGTAGCCGATCGTCGGATCCTCGCCCCGGAGGTGGGCGTCGAAGGCCCGGTCCCCGGCGCTCGTCGCCTCGCCGTGGCGCAGGAACGGCCCGTAGATCGCCAAGAGGCCGCCGGGCGACAGGGCCCGGGCGGATTCGTCGAGCAGCACCGACAGCTCCCCGTGGGAGACGAGGTGGAGCAGGTTGACCACCATGACCGCCTCGACCGGCCCGTGCTCGGAGGCCCATCCGGCCCGGCATGCGTCTAGCCCCAACGGCTCGGCCATGTTGGGAAGGGTCGCGGCCCGCGTGGCGATGGCGGCGCGCCGCTCCGGGTCCGGCTCCGTGGGGCGGCACTCGAGGCCCGGGCAGCGCACGGCGATCGCGGCGAGGTGCTCCCCCGTGCCTGAGGCCAGTTCGAGGAGGCGCCCCTCGCGCGGGAGGGCGGGCAGGAGCGCCCGCAGGATCGGCAGCAGGTTGCGCGCCACCGCCGGGGAGGCGAGGAGACCGTCCTTCGTTGGCACGGGGGCGTCGGGCAGCCTCGGCTTGCGGATCACGCCGGAACGCCCGCGAGGCGCGCCGGGTCGAGCTCCGCGGTCAGGGCCGCGCCGAGGGTGGCCGGCCGGCCG
>CAZWWR010000406.1:0-1991 GCA_964637265.1 uncultured Jannaschia sp. | reverse complement strand
CCACCAGCGCCCGCAGGGCCGGGGTGGCGCGGGCGGAGTGGCGCCCGGGCGGGGCGGGACGCGCGGCGAGGCTCGTCGCGGCGGTCATGCCTCCTCGGCGGCGCGGGCGGCGGCGTAGTCGGCATAGGCGGCCGAGTCGCGGAACGCCTCCTGCCAGCCGTTCTCGAGCGCCCGCTCGATCAGCAGCTCGAACCCGTAGGTGGCGAGCTCCTCGAGGGGGAGCGAGGCGAAGACGGGCTCGGGGCGGATGCCGGCCAGCCCGCGGATGCCCGCCATCGCGTCGATCGCCGCGGGCATGGTGCGCCCGTCGGCCAGCGCGACGAGTGCGTAGACGAGGGCGGTGAGGCCGTGCAGCGAGGCGGGGTAGAGCGCGGCGCGGGCGCGGGGGTCGGCCTCGAGGATGGCCCGAGCCTCGACCGTGGCGGCGATCTCCTCGGCGACGAGCAGGAACTCGCCCGCCGCCGCCTCGCCCACGGTGCCCGCGATCATGGCGTCCCGCAGGCGGCGGTCGGAGACGGAGGCCATGATCGTGCCGACGCGGGCCCAGGAGCGCGGCGTGCAGAACACCGTCTCGCCGCGCCGCAACGCCTCCTCGGTGGTGTCGAGCAGGTCGGGGCGGGTGCGGATGAAGGCGGTGACCGTCGGATGCACCGCGCGCGGCACGGCGTAGCGGGCCAGCCAGTCCCCGGCCTCGGCGCGGACGTTGAGGTGGATGAGCCGGTCCGACAGGGCGGTGCCCATCTCGTAGGCCACGGCCCCGTCCTCGACGCTGTTGCCCGCGGCCACCACGAAGCAGGAGGCGGGCAGGACGTGCCGGCCCACGCGCCGCTCCTGCAGCAGGCCGTAGACCGTGGGCTGCAGCGCCGGGGCGGCGGCCGTCAGCTCGTCGAGGAACAGGATCGCGGGCCCGCCCTCGCCGTCGGGGAGATCCTCCGGACGGTACCAGACGGTGCGCCGCGCCTCGTGGTCGTAGAAGGGCAGGCCGCGCAGGTCGGGCGGCTCGATGGTCGTGAGGCGCAGGTCGTGGAGGCGGGCGCCGGTCTCGGCGGCGAGCTGCTGCACGATCTCCGTCTTGCCGATGCCGGGACGGCCGTGGAGCATCCACGACGCGGTCATCCGCCCGGCCGCCTGCGCCTCGTGCCCGGCGCGCAGCACGTCGAGGGCCTGCCCCGCGGCGACGGGCGTCGTGTTCACGGCCATGGCGGTGCGCTCCCCCGGCGGTGGCCCCGGCGCGGGCCGGGCGGTCGGGGGAGAGAAAAGGGCGCGCGGGCCCGCAGGCAAGGGTGGAGGCGGCCGCGCGTCGCGGGGGCGGCCCGGGCAGGTGGTCCCGGGCGGGTGCAGGCGCGGGGCCTTGGGTCGCTCGGGGCCGAAGGAGGGGGCTCGGGGAGCGAGACGGCGCTTGAGGACGGCCCGTTGTTCAGCGAGCCCTCTCAGTCGAGGGACTGGCCGGAGGTGTGATGTTACCCGGTTGGTCGCGCGCTGTGCTCAGCAAGCTTCTTCAGCAGCCTGCCGGAGGCATCCCAACGATCCCGCCACGGCACGATCCTCGGTCCGGTCGCCCCCTTGCCGCCTCCGGCCTCCGTCTCCGTCAGCCCCGCGGTCCGGACCGCGGCTAACCTGAACGCAGTGCTCCGCGAGCCGCGTCTGGCGGCCTGCGACCTTCGTCCTGCCGCGACCTTGGTCGTGCGGCGGCTCACCACAGACCAATGGACAGGCGCCTCGAAGCGGACGCCGTGGTAGGACGGTGGCGGGCCGGACACGCACCTGCCCGAGGGGGACGGACACCACAGATCGCCCGCCGGACGCCGCGGCCCCGACGCCGCGGCGCAGGGGATCCGTCGTCCCGGAGGGCCGCGGCCCGGGGGGCCGCGCGCGCCCCGGACCGGCGCCCCGGACCGGCATCCCGGGCACAATCGCCTGGGCGCCGAACACCCTGGCCGGGGCCGTTCGCGGCCCGGCCCGATCGGGCGCCCGGCGCGGGCCCCGCCACA
>CAZWWR010000405.1:0-1997 GCA_964637265.1 uncultured Jannaschia sp. | reverse complement strand
CCACTTCCCCCCGGCACGGGGTCGAGGGCCGCAGCCCCTGCGCCGGCGCGTTCCGGATGCCTCGCGGCGCCATCGGTACCACGTTCCCCCGCCGGCCTGCGTCTCCGCAGCGGTCGCAGGCGGTTGGCGGCGACGCCATCGACCACCCGTCTGCACCGGTGCCGCGCCGCTCTCCTCTGGCGCCAACGCGGCTCCTCGTTCCGGTAGGGCGGGAACTTCATCGCACGCTCCGAAAGGTGCGCACGGGCATCGGCCCCACCCTCTCCGTCCTGAGTCAGTCCCATTCGAGATGGCTCTTCCAGGCCCGGTCCCCGCAGGGGCCCGGGCGCGCGCCGGGCCTTCCGCTCCGTACGTCCGTGCGGCCCGACCGGTTCGCCCGGCCCACGCGCCCCCCCATGCAAGGGCCCGGCGCAGGCGCTCTCAAATCTCTTGCCTGTCATGCGATCTTGACAGTACGATCCCCCCATGAGTGTCAGCACGACCTTACACCCGACCCCCCCGAGCCGCCGCTTCCCGGAACCGGCGGCGCTGCTGCGCCTGCTCAAGCCGATCACCTGGTTCCCGCCGATGTGGGCCTATCTCTGCGGCCTCGTCTCCACCGGCGCGCTCCCGTGGGAGGAGCCGCGGCTCGCGCTGACGGGGCTGCTGCTCGCCGGGCCGGTCACCTGCGGGATGAGCCAGGCGGCGAACGACTGGTGCGACCGCCACGTGGACGCCGTCAACGAGCCCGATCGGCCGATCCCCTCGGGGCGCGTGCCGGGCCGATGGGGCCTCTGGGTCGCGCTCGCCATGTCGGGGCTGGCGCTGGCGCTGGGCTGGACGCTCGGGCCCTGGGGCTTCGCGGCCACCTGCGCCGCCGTGGCCGCCGCCTGGGCCTACTCCGCGGAGCCGGTGCGCCTGAAGCGCTCGGGCTGGTGGGGGCCGGGGCTCGTGGGCCTGTCCTACGAGACGCTGCCCTGGATCACCGGCGCAGCCGTGCTCGCCGCCGGCGCCCCCGCGCCGGAGGTGCTCGCCGTCGCGCTGCTCTACGGGCTGGGCGCGCACGGGATCATGACGCTCAACGACTTCAAGGCGCTCGAGGGCGACCGCGTGCACGGCGTGGCCTCGCTGCCGGTGGTGCTGGGGCCCGAGCGCGCGGCGCGGGTGGCCTGCCTCGTGATGGCCGTGCCGCAGGCCGCGGTCGTGGCGCTCCTGCTGCTCTGGGGCGCGCCCGTGCAGGCGGGGATCGTCGCCGTCCTGCTGGCGGCGCAGGGGCTCGCGATGCGGCGGATGCTCCGTGACCCGCGGGGGCTCGCGCCCTGGTACAACGGCACGGGGGTCCTCCTCTACGTGCTCGGGATGATGGTGTCGGCCACGGCGCTGGCCTCGATCGGTGGAGCTTCCTGATGCTGACCTGGACGCAGATTCTCCGCCTCGGGCTGGTGCAGATGTGCCTCGGCGGGGTGGTCGTGCTGACGACCTCGACGCTCAACCGGCTCATGGTGGTGGAGCTCGCGCTGCCCGCGGTGCTGCCGGGGCTTCTGGTGGCGCTCCATTACGGCATCCAGATCACCCGTCCGGGCTGGGGCCTGCGGTCGGACACCGCGGCGCGGCGGACGCCGTGGATCGTCGCGGGCATGGCGCTCCTCGGGCTCGGCGCGGTGCTGGCCTCGGCGGCGGTCGCGCTGATGGAGGAGAGCTTCGGCGCGGGGCTCGCACTCTCGGTCGCGGCCTACGCGCTGATCGGCGTGGGCGTGGGCGCCTCGGGCACGTCGCTGCTGGCTCTGATGGCCACGGCGACGGCGCCGCACCGGCGGGCCGCCGCGGCGACGATCACCTGGGTGATGATGATCGGGGGCATCGCGCTGACGGCGGCGGGCACGGGCGCGCTGCTCGATCCCTACACGCCGGCCCGGCTGCTCGCCATCGCGGGCGGCGTGGCGTTGGGCGCGCTCGTGCTGACGGCGGTGGCCATGTGGGGCGTGGAGCGCCGGCTGACGCCGCGCCCGCCGGAGGCC
>CAZWWR010000404.1:0-2005 GCA_964637265.1 uncultured Jannaschia sp. | reverse complement strand
ATGTGGGTGCTGATGGCGGCGGCGATGATGCTGCCCACGGCGCTGCCCGCGCTGGCCACGCATGACGAGATCGCGACCTCCCACGGGACGGGCGGGCAGGGGGCGCTGCTGGCGGGCTACCTCGCCGTGTGGCTCGGCTTCGCCGTGGTCGCGGCCGGCGCGCAGTCCGCCCTCGCCGCGCTCGGCCGCCCCGGCGGGCTCGCGGGCTGGGGCGCCGTGGCGCTCCTCCTCCTCGCCGCGGCCTATCAGGTCTCGCCACTCAAGCGGGCCTGCCTCGCCCGGTGCCGGAGCCCGCTCGTGTTCTTCCTCGGCCACTGGGACGAGGGGCCCTTGCGGATGGGGCTGCGCCTCGGCCTCGTCTGCCTCGGCTGCTGCTGGGCGCTGATGGCCCTCGCGCTGATCGGCGGTGCCATGAGCCTCGCCCTCATGGCGCTCGCCACCGTTCTCATGGCGGCCGAGAAGCTCGACGCCTCCGGCCGCGTCGGGCAGGCCCTCGCCCTCGGCTGCCTCGCCGCGGCCGGCTACCTCATCGGAGACCTCGCATGGATCGACTGACCGCCCCGCCCATCGACAGCCGCCACCCCGGCGGCACCCGGCCCGGCCACGGGCAGGTGCCCTGGGCCATGCGGGGAGAGCTCGTGCTCAACTGCAACTGCACGGTCTTCTGCCCTTGCGTGATCTCGCTGGGCGCGCACCCGCCGACGGAGGGGACCTGCCAGACCTGGGCGGGGATCCGCATCGACGAGGGGCACTACGGCGACCACGATCTCGGCGGCATGAACGTCGGCCTGATGATGGAGATCCCCGGGCTCATGGCGCGGGGCGGCTGGAAGGCGGCGGCCTTCATCGACGAGCGGGCGAGCAACGCGGCCTATCACGGCCTCGTGGAGATCATGTCGGGACGGGCGCGGGGCACCACGGGGCTGTTCCGGATGCTCGTGTCGGAGTTCTGGGGCGCGGAGCGGGCGCCGATCCACTACGAGACCGAGGGCGAGACGCGGCGCCTCACCGTCGGCAAGAAGATTGCCGGCGAGGTCGTGCCCGTCCGCGGCAAGGATCCGTCGAAGCCCATCGTGGCGACGAACACCGAGTACTGGATGGGTGCGGACATCACCGTCGCCACCGCGACGAAGGGCCGGGTCCGGGCCTATGGCCGGGTGTGGGACTTCGAGGGCCGCTCCGCCGAGATCTGTCAGATCGACTGGTCCGGGCCGGACGTTCCTCGGTGATCGGAGCGGACTGGACCCGGATGATGGCCCGCTACAACGCTTGGCAGAACGGCTGCGTCATCGACGCCGTCGGGACGCTGGACGCGGACGCGCTGGAGGCGGATCGGGGGGCGTATTTCGGCTCCATCCTCGGCACGCTCTCCCACCTCCTCTGGGGGGATCGCATCTGGCTCTCCCGCCTCGCGGGCGCGGCGCCGCCGGTCGGCGGCATCGCGGACTCGACCGCATTCGTGGCCGACGCGGGGGAGTGGGCGCTGCGGCGCCGCGAGGCCGATGCCGAGATCACCGCCTGGGCCGACGCCATCGACACGCCCCCCGAGACGGTGCGCTGGCATTCCGGCGTGCTCGGCCGCGAGGTCGAGCGGCCCTGGGGCCTCGTCGTCACGCACATGTTCAACCATCAGACGCACCACCGGGGGCAGGTCCACGCGATGCTGACCGCCGCCGGGGCCCGGACGGGCGATACGGACCTGTTCCTGATGCCGGATGCAGGGGTCGGCCGGCAGGGCGACCTCCGCCCGGAGCAATAGCGCGTCGGGGAACCTCTGGAGGGGGCGTCCGTGTCTCTCCGATAGATCGGGGTCCGGCGGCGGTCGACGCGGTCGGAACTGCCCCGTTCATCGGTATCGCCCCGACCGCACCCAAAAGCTTCTTCGAGGTAGCGGGCCGCGCCCGCACGATGTGCCCGCTCCGCACGGGCGGAGCGGGCAGGGGCTCAGGCGGCGAGGAGCCGGACGGCGCGGCCGGCGGCGTCGGGCGTCACCGCGTGGCCCGCG
>CAZWWR010000403.1:0-2007 GCA_964637265.1 uncultured Jannaschia sp. | reverse complement strand
GGGCGTTGAGCGGGTGCAGCCGCAGATCCTTCAGCGCGATGGCGGTCTCGGTCAGGTCGGGCAGGGCGGTCTTGGTGGTGGTCATGGTCTCGTCTCCAGGTTCTCTCATGGCCGGATCGGCCACACCCCGAAGGAGGCCCCCTTTATCCTCTTGGGAGCGGGACCCTCGAGCTGGCGGGACGGATGGGGCGGTGCGCCGCGCCCGGTGCTGAGCCGACGGCCCTACCAGTCCTCCGGGAACAGGATCGTCAGCACCCGGTAGGTGCGGGCCGGGTCGTCGGGGCGCTCCGAGCCCCATTCGAGCCTGTCGTCCGAGTAGAGGTCGATCTTCCACCAGACCCGTGCGCCCTCGACCTCCACGGCGCCTAAGTCGCGCGTGCCGTCGGGATCGTCCTCGGGCGGGAAGTCGGTGACGCTCGCCAACGCGCGCCGGCAGGCGAGCACGAAGGGCCGCCCCCGGGCCGCCACGGCGGCGGTGGCGAAGATGCGACCGCGCAGTTGCGCGCCGCCGGGGTGGAACGCCCCCGCAACCACGCTGCCCATGCGGCGGCGGAAGGCGTCGTTCTGCGCGGCGACGCGCGCGGTGTCGGGGACGTGGTCGGTGGGTGAAGTGCCGATCGGCATGGCGTCTCTCCTCGGGTCGGGGTCCACCCGAAAAGGGGCCGCCCCTTCCTTTGCAGGACGGGCGGCCGAGCCAGCGCAGGACGAGGTTGGTCGAGGAACTTCCCGTTCCACCTACCATGCGATGGTCAGGTGTCTTCCGGAGCCGTCGCGTCCTCCCCTTGCACGACGATGCGGCCGCCCCGATCCTGAATCGCCTTGGCGCTCATCCGGACGGTGTGGGCGTGCGTGGTGTCGAGCGTCTCGTAGAGGATCCGCGCGCGGGCACCGGGATGCCGGCGGTACGCGTAGGCCCGGAACCGGCGGGCCCTTAGCCCGCCCGTGAACTCGATCGGCTCGTCGAACTCGATCACGTCGTCGGGGCGGACGCTCGGTCGCGCGCGTCTGGCCGCGTGATGCGCCGCCACCCGCTCGCGCCAGGCCGCGGCGTAGGTCTCGACCTCCGGGTCGAGCGGCGACAGCAGGTCGAGGAGCTTGCATGGCGCCGCGGCCTCGTGCGGGCCCATCGTCTCGCACATGTCCTTGTAGCCCCACTCGCCGTCTCGGCGGGACGTCAGCACGATGCCCGCGTAGACGATCGCCCCGGCCACGTCAGGCACGTAGCTCCGCATGAGGGGTGCGGGCATCTCCCGATCAGGCTTCGGGGTCAGCCGGATCGCGAGGTACCAGGTGTTGCCGACCTTGGAGGCCATGAGGCATTCGGCGGCGTAGGGCGCGTCCGCGGCCAGGTCGGTGTAGAGGTCCGTGATCTCGCCCCGCTCCTCCTCGCGGGTCTTCGGCGAGCAGTAGGCGGCGTAGGTGGTCCATCCCATGGCGGGGTCCCTTCCGATGTTATGGGGTGCGCATGCGAGAAGGGCCGCCTCCACCTTTGCGGAAGCGACCCTTGGGTCGGGGGACGGCAGCGCGGTCAGGCGGCTACGGCCTCGTCCGGTGCGGTGGTCTCGACGTCCTCGGCGTCGCCCGGCGCGTCGAGCGTCACCCCGCCCTGCGCCGCCGCCTCCACCATCCAGTCCACCGCCCGCTGCGCATGCGCCCCGGCGCGGAACAGGAACCGCCTGTCGCCGCACAGCACCTTCATCCAGGAGCCGAGGTAGGCGGCGTGGTCCTCCAGGTGGTCCGCCGTGAACCCGAGCCGCTGTCCGAGGAGGGCGGCGCCGAGCTCGGCCACCAGCTCCTCCTTGGCGTAGGCCTCGTTGCCGAAGGTCGACGCGCCGAAGGAGCGGTCCAGACGGTCCGGGGCCTTCGTGTAGTGGACATGCTCATGACCGAGCGTGGCGTAGTAGCGCTCGGCGCTCTCGAAGCGTGCCAGCGGCGGCATGTGGATGCGGTCCAGCGAGGGCACGTAGCAGGCCCGGTCGCCGCCCACGGCCACGTCCGCGCCGATCG
>CAZWWR010000402.1:0-2015 GCA_964637265.1 uncultured Jannaschia sp. | reverse complement strand
CGCCCCTGGCGCCGTGACCCGCCAGCGCGCCTGAGTCGCGACGACCTGCCGACGAGCCGGGGGACGGCACCGGTCAGGACGCCGGACGCACCCGCTCCCGTCCCGACGGCAGGCGCCCACCTCTGACGGAGTCGGACCCTCTCCTCGGGAAAGGCCGGTGGCGGCCCGGCGGGCGGGACGGGGCAGGGCACGCGACCCTCCGGTGGCATCTGTGCCGTAGGGGACCCCGCGCGCCGCGCCCCGGCCCCCGAGCCGGGGCCTCGCCGAGCGGCGCGCCTCGCATGCCGAGTGTACGCGCATCCGGCGGATGTCGAGCCACGCGGTGCCGCTCCTGGCGCCCCGCGATGTCCCGCTCCAGACCGGACCCGGGAAGCCGGGTCGCGGCCGGCCCGCCATGCGGGCGCCGGTCGGGCAGGGCGGCGATGGCCCCGATGCGCGGGGCCGACGCCTCCGGGATCCGGGGACGGACCACGCCGCCCGGCCGTCGCGGCGCCATCCTCCGGTTGGGCACCGGCTCCTGATTGGCCCGGAGACGGCCCTAGAGGAACCGGTTGACCAGGTTCTCCAGCCGCTCCTGCCGCCCCGAGCGCGGCTCCGGGTCGATCCCGTCCGCGCGCACCCGCTCCGCGATCGCCCCCAGCCCGAGGTCGAGCAGGTCGCTGCCGTCCCACCCCGCGTAGCGGGCCTCGCGGAGCCGCTCCAGCGAGCCGTCCTCCAGCATCGCGTGCGCCGCTTTGAGCCCCGCCGCGCAGGTGTCCATCGCGCCCACATGGGCGGCCACCAGGTCCTCCGGGTCGAGCGACTGCCGCCGGAGCTTGGCGTCGAAGTTCGTCCCCCCGGTCGTGAACCCCCCGGCCCGCAGGATC
This sequence comes from uncultured Jannaschia sp., assembly GCA_964637265.1. Classification (GTDB taxonomy): domain Bacteria; phylum Pseudomonadota; class Alphaproteobacteria; order Rhodobacterales; family Rhodobacteraceae; genus Jannaschia. Next base: position 1,149 of record CAZWWR010000402.1, on the reverse strand, counting down.
TCGTAATAGGCCAGCGCCACCTCGGGCACGTTGTTGGGGAACTGGTCGGTGTCCCAGCCGGACTGGTAGTCGTTGCGGTTCATGTCGATCGAGCCGAACACGCCCAGCGCGGAGGCCAGCGCGATCTCGTGCTCGAAGCTGTGCCCGGCCAGGATCGCGTGGCCCTGCTCGATGTTGAGCTTCACCTCGCCCTCGAGCCCGTACTCCTTCAGGAAGCCGTACACCGTGGCCACGTCGTAGTCGTACTGGTGCTTCGTCGGCTCCTGCGGCTTCGGCTCGATCAGGATCGTGCCCTCGAAGCCGACCTTGCGGGCGTATTCCACCGTCATCTGCAGGAACCGCCCGGCCTGCCGCCGCTCCCGTCCGAGATCGGTGTTGAGCAGCGTCTCGTAGCCCTCGCGCCCGCCCCAGAGCACGTAGTTCTGCCCGCCCAGGCGGTGCGTCGCGTCGATGCAGGACTTCACCGTGGCCGCGGCGAAGGCGAAGACCTCCGGATCCGGGTTCGTCGCCGCCCCGGCCATGTAGCGCCGGTGGCTGAAGAGGTTTGCCGTACCCCAGAGCAGCCTCGTCCCCGTGGCCTCCATCTTCGCGCCGATGTAGTCGACCATCTCCTCGAGCCGCGCGGTGTTCTCGGCGAAGCCCTCGCCCTCGGGGCGGATGTCGGCGTCGTGGAAGCAGAAGAAGGGCTGGCCCAGGATGGCGAAGAGGTCGAAGGCGGCGTCGGCCTTCGCCTTCGCCCGCTCCATCCCGTCGCCGAACCAGGGCCGCTCGAAGGTCTGCCCGCCGAACGGGTCCGTGCCCGGCCAGGCGAAACCGTGCCACCAGGCGACCGCGAAGCGCAGGTGATCCTCCATCCGCGCGCCGCCCAGCAGGGCGTCCGGGTCGTAGTGGCGGTAGTGAAGGTCGTCGCCCGCCTCCGGGTCGAACCGCACGGGCGCGATGCCCTCGAAGTAGCCCATGCTCAGAACTCCCGTGTCGCGCGGTAGGCCGCGCGGTATCGTTCGTGGCCCTCGGCGAAGGCGTCCGCCAGCGCCGCCTCCGGCTCCACCGCCTCGGCCGCGCCGGGCGGCTCCGCGGCCTCCGGGCCCGCCCCGTCCGCCATCATGGCGAGCCGCGCCGCGCCCAGCGCCGCCCCGAGCCCCTCGTCCG
>CAZWWR010000401.1:0-2016 GCA_964637265.1 uncultured Jannaschia sp. | reverse complement strand
GACCCGCGCGCGCCGGCCGGAGGCCGCCCTTGACCCCGCCGCTCCTGCTCGACCTCTCCGCGGTCTTCGTCTTCGCCGTCACCGGGGCGCTCGCCGCCGCGCGGGCCCAGCTCGACCCTGTCGGCTTCGTCTTCCTCGCCTCCGTCACGGCCGTCGGCGGCGGCACGGTGCGCGACCTCCTGCTCGGCCGGGAGCCCGTGTTCTGGATCGCCGACCCGCGGCCCGTGGCGCTCGCCGCCGCGGCGGCCGCCCTCGTCTTCGTGACGCACCACCTCTGGCAGTCGCGGCTCCGGGCGCTGATCTGGCTCGACGCCATCGCGCTCTCGGTCGCGGCCGCGGCGGGGGTCGGCGTGGCCCACGCCACGGGGTTTCCCGGCTGGGTGCAGCTCTCGATGGGCGTCGCCACGGGCACGCTGGGCGGGCTGATGCGGGACGTGATCTGCAACGAGGTGCCGCTGGTGCTGCGCGCGGGCGAGCTCTACGTGACGGCCGCGCTCGCGGGCGCGGCGGCCGCCATCGTGGTGCGGGAGGCGGCGGGCCCGGGCATCGCGCCGCTTCTGGCGTGCGTCCTCGTCACCTTCGTGCTGCGGGCTGGCTCGATCCTCCGGGGCTGGCGGCTCCCCGCCTTCCGGTCCCGGCCCCCGCGCTGAGGCGGCCGCGTGCCGGGCGGGCATCCGCCATCCGGAGGCGGGAACCCGGGGCACCGAGGCGCCGACGCGATCGCGCACATGGCAACGCCCGCCCACCCGTCCGGTGAACCGGAACTCTCGAGGTCCGGAGGGACACGGCACGCCGGGCGGATGCCACGCCCGCACCGCGTCTCACGGCGGCGCGCGCCGCCCGCGGCGAGACGGGCCGGGCGCGACGCGGTCGCCCCGGCTCCCTGACGCACCGAAAGGCCCGACGGAGCGCAACCGCCCCCGGGCCGATCGGTCCCTGCCGGAAGCACCGCGCGGCGGGCCCATCCCCAGGCCCTCACGCGAATCGCTTCCGTCTGCCGGGGTTCACCCGGCCGGCGGGGTCACTCTCCGGCGACCGCCGCGTGCGAGGCGCCCGAGGCCACCTCACGAGGCTCCCTCGGCTCCCGAGGCGGGCGGCCGATGGTCTCCCGCAGCTCGTCGAGCTCGATGAAGTTGTCGGCCTGGCGACGGAGGTCGTCGGCGATCATCGGCGGCTGCGACCGGATGGTCGAGCAGACCGACACCCGCACCCCGCGGCGCTGGAGGGCCTCGACGAGCGGCTTGAAGTCGCCGTCCCCCGAGAAGAGCACGATGTGATCGACGTGCTGGGCCGTCTCGAGGGCGTCCACCGTGAGCTCGATGTCCATGTTGCCCTTGATCTTCCGGCGTCCCTGGCTGTCGATGAACTCCCGTGCGGGCTTCGTGACCATCGTGAAGCCGTTGTACTGCAGCCAGTCCACCAGCGGCCTGATCGGAGTGTATTCCTCCGATTCGAGAAGGGCCGTGTAGTAGAAGGCCCGCAGCAACTTTCCGCGGCGCATGAACTCCTGACGAAGGAGTTTGTAATCGATATCGAAGGCCAGGGCCTTCGCCGCCGCGTAAAGGTTGGACCCGTCGATGAACAGCGCAAGCCGTTCGTCCCGGTAAAACATCCTGCGATCCTTTCCCCAGGTCACCTGGCCGTCGGTGAGTGTGTTTGCCTTAACAAGGCCGGCCAAGTGGCTACTTCTGAACTATTCGACCAGTGAGCGGTAACAAGAAGGGGCCGTCAAGCACATGTCACCCTACGTGATCGCCATGGGCGCAAACCCGCCCGCGTTCAAATGTGCCGTAGGGGAACTCTCCAGAGCAAGATCCGCACTCGGCCGCGGGCCGATCCGCGTGGTCGCGGCGTCGTCGCTCTGGCGCACCGCGGCCTACCCGCGCGGTTCGGGGCCGGACTTCGCGAACGCGGTGCTCGTGGTGCGCTCCGGGCTCGGGCCGGAGGCGCTGCTGCGCCGGCTGCACGAGGTGGAGGCCGCCGCCGGCCGGTCGCGCCGCCGCCGCTGGGGGGCGC
>CAZWWR010000400.1:0-2020 GCA_964637265.1 uncultured Jannaschia sp. | reverse complement strand
GCGCGGCGGGCGGGAGGTCGTGACCGCGGAGGCTAGCCGACATAGCGGTCTCCCCCGTTCTCGGTCCGCCCGGGCGTGCGCGGCGTGCGGGCCGTCACGACCTGCAGGATGTCGAAGACGTGGGGGTTGCGATCGGCCACCAGCCAGAGCGGCGGGTAGGCGATCACGGGGACGAGCAGCCACCACAGGCTGCCCGTGCCGATCAACGGCACGAAGGTGGCGAGGCTGAGCGCCACGCCGTAGCCGAGCGGCAGGCCGAGGAAGGTCGTGGGGCGCATCAGGCCGAGAAAGACCGGGGTGCGTCGCATGGGCGTCGTCTCCGTGGGGCGGCCCCCGCCCTGCCGGGCGGAGGCGCGTGGCATCAGGTCAGGTCGGCGCGCCGGCGAAGCCGTCGATCACGGTCGCCGCGCCGAACACGATGGCCATGCCGACGAGCACGCCGCCGAACGTGGCCGCGTTGATCCGGCCGAACATCAGCATGACGCCGAGCACGACCACGGCGATGATGCCGACGGCGCGGCCGATCGGACCCGTGAGCGCCGTGACCACGGTGGTCAGCATGGTGGTCACCGGCGACAGGTCCTGCGCGAGCGCGGGCACCGCCGAGGCGAGGAGGAGCAGCGCCGCGGCCGCGGCGAGCGTGGGGGTTCGTTCCGTCATCACATTTCTCCAAGGGAGCTTCGGTAGATCGCCATCACCTTGCGCACGTGCCCGCGGGTCTCGGCGTAAGGCGGCACGCCGGCGTGCCGCGCCACGGCCTCCGGCCCGGCGTTGTAGGCGGCCAACGCCAGCTCCAGGCTGCCGAACCGCTCCACCTGCGCGAGGAGGTAGCGGGCGGAGCCGTGCAGGTTCTGGACGGGGTCGTGCGGATCGACCCCGAGATCGCGCGCCGTGGCGGGCATGAGCTGTCCCAGTCCGACCGCGCCCACATGACTGCGGGCGGCAGGGTCGAAGGCGCTCTCCACGGCGATGTTGGATCGGAAGAAGGCGTGCCACTGGCCCGCGGTCAGGCCGGCCCGGCGAAGCGCCGGGTGGCTGGCATGCGCGAGTGCCACATCGAGGATCAGATCCTCGACCTCCGGACGGCCCCTTCGCACCTGACGCGGCGCGGCCTCCATGTCGGTCTGCGGCGCGGCACGGGTGCTCTTCACGGGCGGGCGGTCGAGATCGAGCACCGCGCCGGAGACCCGTCCAAGGCCTTCGCCCGCGCCCAGGTCGATCACGGAGGCATGCGAGATACCGGGCAGAGTCATGAGGACGAGGCAGGCTCCGACGGCCATGCATCTCCGATCTGTCATGGGCCCCTGCCCTCCTTCGTCGCGAACCGGACGGAGCGCGCAGGGAGAGGCCGGCGGCACGTATCCGCGCCGCCAGGAAGGCCGTCATCCTCAAGTGAGGCCTGCCGTGTCGTCCCCCGGTGGACGGTCCCGGTCCTGCCGATCCGTCCGCTCGTTCCGCCCGGTCCCGGCCTTCCGCCGCTCCGGTTCATGATCGTCCGGAAGTTGCCCTCCGGAACTGGCTTGACGGTAAATGAGAACTAAACAAGAACACAAGAGCCAACCCATGGGGTCGAGGGACTAATTTACAAGGGGCTAGATCATGACGTTGCGGCAGTGCGGTCGAGGTTCGGGGCGATGGTGCGTGGCGCTTGCTGGCGCGCTGGCCGTCCTCGCCCACGTCGCAGCCGCCACAAGTGAGGCACGAGCGCAGACCACATCGTTCGATTGCCTGCCTCCGGTGCCGCCCGCGGAGGTCTCTCCGGAGCTGCTGCGCGATTTCGAGGGCGAGCTGCGCGCCGAATACAGTGCCTACTTCGACGAGGCGCAGGCCTACCTCGCCTGCCTCGACGCGGCCGGCCGGACCGTGCGGACGGAGGTGCAGGCGGCGCTGGAGGCGTATCGGCGCCTGTTCCCCGAATGACCGGCCCCATGGAGACGAACGAACCGAAGGAGGCGCATCGATGCGCAAGCTGCTGACGACCGCCGCGCTGGTCGTGACATTGGGAACCGGCCTCGCGCCC
>CAZWWR010000399.1:488-2021 GCA_964637265.1 uncultured Jannaschia sp. | reverse complement strand
CCTACGCGGAATGGTGGGACGGGCTCGACCCCGACGCGCGGGAGCGCGGCACGGGGCGCCGCTAGGCGTGCCCGCGGGGGCGGGCCGTACCGGCGCGGCGAGACGGGCCAGCGGGCGTGACGGGCCGCCGCGCCCGGGGGATAGGATACGCTCGAGAATCGGAGCCACCACCCGCGGTCGTGTCCCGGCACCGCATCGGGGGGCGTCGGACCCGCCGTGCCAGCGTCGGACCGGCCCCGTGGGCCCGCGCCTCTGCGATGGCGGCCCCGGGCGGGAGGGTCGCGCGGATGTGGCCGGCCCGAAGCGCCCGCAGTTCCCGTCGCGGCGCCGTTCCCATGTCCGGTGCCGGCATGGGCGGCCCCTCCAGGGGAACGGACCGGGGTCTCACTGTTTGTGTCAGCGACGGCGCGGCGTCGAAGCCCCCTGACGGTGCCGCGGCCCGGACGACGGGAGGTGCCGGGGGACGGCGCCGCCGGCCCTCGTCCGCCGACCGCCGGCGGTCAGCGCCAGGTGGGGTGGAAGCGCCCGGCGGGGGACGGCGTGAAGATCTCGGCGCCCGTCGCCGTGACCCCGACGGAATGCTCGAACTGCGCGGAGAGCGACTTGTCGCGCGTCACCGCCGTCCAGTCGTCGGCGAGCACCTTCGTCTCGGGGCGGCCGAGGTTCACCATGGGCTCGATGGTGAAGAACATCCCCTCCTCCAGGACCGGGCCGGTGCCCGGGCGGCCGTAATGCAGCACGTTGGGCGGGGCGTGGAACACCCGCCCGAGCCCGTGGCCGCAGAAGTCGCGCACCACGGACATGCGGCTCGCCTCGGCATGGGTCTGGATGGCGTGGCCGATGTCGCCGAAGGTGGCGCCCGGGCGGACGGCCTCGATGCCGCGCATGAGCGCGTCGTGGGTCACGTCCATCAGGCGCCGCGCCTTCACCGAGGGGCGGCCGGCCACGTACATCCGGCTCGTGTCCCCGAACCAGCCGTCCACGATCACGGTCACGTCGATGTTGAGGATGTCGCCGTCCTTCAGGCGCTTGTCGCCCGGGATGCCGTGGCAGACGACGTGGTTGACGCTGATGCAGGAGGCGTGGCGGTAGCCCTTGTAGCCGATGGTGGCCGAGGTCGCCCCGGCCTCCTCGACCCAGCGGGTGATCAGCGCGTCGAGCGCGCCGGTGGTCACTCCGGGCGCCACCTCGTCGGCGATCCGGTCGAGCAGCTCGGCCGCCAGCGCCCCGGCCCGGCGCATGCCCGCGAAGTCCGCGTCCTCGTGGATGCGGATGCCGTCGCGGGTCAGCCGGCCTCTGTAGTCGTCCACCATGCCCTCCGGGCCCACCGGGTTCGGCCCGCCAGATAGACCCTCCCGCCCTCCGATTCCAGCCTGCAGGAGCGCCCCGCCGCCCCCGGTGGCGGAGCGCCCCCGGCGTGCCTATACCGCCGCCGAGAGCGAGGAGGAGAGCGATGGCGGGATCCGGCGCCAACCCCACGGCCGCGATGCTGGTGATCGGCGACGAGATCCTGTCGGGCCGCACCCGCGACAG
>CAZWWR010000399.1:232-478 GCA_964637265.1 uncultured Jannaschia sp. | reverse complement strand
TCACCTCGGGCGGCATCGGGCCCACGCATGACGACATCACCGCCGACGCGGTCGGCCGGGCCTTCGGCGTGCCCGTGGGCGTGCGCGAAGACGCCCGGGCGCTGCTCGAGCGGCACTACGCGCCCCGGGGCATCGAGCTCAACGCCGCCCGGCTGCGCATGGCGCGGGTGCCCGAGGGCGCGACGCTGATCGACAACCCCGTCTCGGCGGCGCCGGGCTTCACCATCGGCAACGTTCACGTGATGG
>CAZWWR010000399.1:0-214 GCA_964637265.1 uncultured Jannaschia sp. | reverse complement strand
ATCTTCGAGGCGATGCTCGCGGGGGTCCTGCCCACCCTGCGCGGCGGCCGGCCCCTGCTCAGCCGCGCGCTCCGGGTGGACCGCGGCGAGGGCGACATCGCCGCCCCGCTGTCGGAGGCCGTGGCCGCCCATCCCGACCTCTCCTTCGGCTCCTACCCGTTCCAGACGGGCGAGGGGCGGTGCGGCGCTGACTTGGCTCGCTTCCTGACACGAT
>CAZWWR010000398.1:0-2023 GCA_964637265.1 uncultured Jannaschia sp. | reverse complement strand
CCCTTGCGCCGGCCGCATGCTGATGCGCCCGGACGACGGTGCTGTCGATCATCTGAAGCCGGTCGGGCGGGTGGTCGAGCTCTGCGGCCCCTTCGTTCAGCGCCTCCAGGATCGCCTCCCACAGCCCCGCCAGCGTCCAACGCCGGAACTGCCTGTAGACGCTCGACCAGAGGCCGAACTCCTCGGGCAGATCGCGCCAGGGGCTTCCCGTCCGCGCGATCCAGAACACCCCGTCGAGCACCCGCCGGTGATCGGCTCCCTGCCGCCCGTTGCGGGCCCGCACGCCGCGGATGAACGGCTCGAAGAACGCCCATTCCGCATCCGACATCAGACCCCGCGCCATCCCATCACCCCACCCGATCACAGTCGGGCAGCGTGAATCACGCCGGGGCGGTCAAGGGAAGGGTTTTGTCAACACGGCCTAGGTAGGTGCAAATCGCCATTGTATCAACTTTATAGATACAAGGGGCTCATCTGTCTTGCCGCGCAACACCTGAATAGGAGCGATGAGCCTGATCGGACCGGAGACCTCCGACTATCGGAGGTCCGATCAGGCGGCGTTGCAGATAGGTGATGATCGCGGGCTCATGGCGGCGTGGGCGACCATAGGCGGTCCTCTCGGACCAGTGAGTTCGCGAGCACGAGCAGTTTGCGCATGACGGCGGTGATCGCGATCTTGAACGACTTCCCGGCGGCGCGCAGGCGGTCGTAGAACGCCTTGAGGCCGTTGTTCCATCTCACCGCCACGATGGCCGCCATGTAGAGCGCGTTGCGCGTGCCCATGCGGCCGCCGCGGATCATGCGGCGGCCTCGATGCAGTCCGGAGTCGCGGTTCATCGGCGCCACGCCAGCGAGGGCGGCGATCTGGGCGGCGTTCGCGGACCCCAGCTCGGACATCTCCGCGATCAGCGTGGCTGCCGTCATCGGACCGATGCCGCGGATCGAGGTCAGGATCTCGAAGCGGCGTGCGAGCCCTGGCTCCGAGCGGATGAGTGCGAGCAGCTCCGCATCCAGTTCCTTGCACTGCTGAACACAGAGCGCGATCCGGTCGTCGATCTGTGACCGGACGAGGCCGGAGACGACGGCCTCCTTGCGATGCTCGAGCCTGATCCGTTCCTCGACGACTTGGCGCCGCGCGACCGTGAGCTCGATGATGTTCGCCATCGCCGCGCTCGGCGGGGCCGCCGTCGCGAGCTCGATCGCCGCGCCGAACCGCGCCAGAACCTCCGCGTCGATGCGGTCCGTCTTCGCCAGACGCCCGGTGATGTCGGCGAACCGCCGGGACCGGTACGGGTTCACGACCGCGATCTGGAAGCCAGCGCCGTGGAGGTGGACATGCGCGGCGCGGTGGTATCGGCCGGTCGCCTCCATCACCACGAGGCAGGACGGTGAGGGCGGGCATCTCGCGATCAGCGCCTCGAAGCCGCCCGCATCGTTGCGAACCCGGTAGCGGCGTCCATCCGGGTAAACGTGGACGTCCAGCATCGCCTTGCTGACGTCGATCCCCATCACCGTCGCGGCCTTCTCTCCAGCCAGTACCTCACCTTGCATGCGGGACATCCCGAGACTCCCTTCCATCTGTTCAGGTCCAAAGCCGTATCGGGGACCGGCCTCGCTTTCCTGCGGCCCTTCAAGGCCAGGGGGCTGACGGCCCGATCCCCGACCCGAGAGTGGCATATGCCAGCACCCCCGGGGAGACGCTCCGAAAGCGGCGACGTCCCGATGGAGAGATACAAGGGGCTCAAACCATGTGAATGCACATACGGCATCGGCGGGGCCCCCTTCCCCCTCCTCCCTTCCCCCGAGCCTCCCCCCGGCGCGCGTTCCGTGCCAGGATGGCCCCCGTCGCCCTGCCCCTCCTGCCCAACCGAAGGAGCCGCCCATGACCTCCGCCTCCCGCTTCGGCCGATCCTGGGGCCGATCCTGGGGCCGCCGCGACGTCCTCGGGCTGGGCGTCGGGGCCGTGGCCGCCGCGGCGCTGCGGCCCGCCGCGGCCGGGCTCGAGGCCGAGGCGCTGCCCGAG
>CAZWWR010000397.1:0-2039 GCA_964637265.1 uncultured Jannaschia sp. | reverse complement strand
AGGCCCGCCTCGTGGCGCGGCTGCTCGGACCGCCCCATGCGTTGCGTCAGGCGCTCATCCGCGCCACTGTCGCGCTGCGCGGGTCGGCGATGCCGCGGGTCTGGCAGACGGAGCCGGCGCGGACGGCCGCCGCCGTCGCGGCCGCGACGGCGCCTGAGGCCCGGGAGATGGCCGTCCCGATGGGAGGATACGCATGAACCTCACCCCCCGCGAGAAGGACAAGCTGCTCGTGTCGCTCGCCGCCATGGTCGCGCGCGGCCGGCTGGAGCGCGGCGTGAAGCTGAACCACCCGGAGGCGGTGGCCCTGATCACCGACTACGTGGTCGAGGGCGCGCGCGACGGACGCAGCGTGGCGGAACTGATGTCCGCCGGCGCGCATGTCATCACGTCGGACCAGTGCATGGAGGGCGTCGCGGAGATGATCCACGACGTCCAGGTCGAGGCCACCTTTCCGGACGGCACGAAGCTCGTGACCGTGCACCACCCGATCCGCGCGGCGGCACAGCCGAACACAGAGGAGGACGCGGCATGATCGTACTCAACTTTATCTTCGGGATCGCCTTCGGGGCGGCCGTCCCGTGGCTCGAGCGGAAGCTCAAGGAATGGGCGGAGCAGATCTACCTGGGGGAGCTGCCGATCTCGGAACACGAGTACGACGTCGTCGCCGTCTTGGCGATCGTGATGATTGCGGCGATCGTCTGCGCGGTGTTCCGCGTCGACAGCTCCGCGTTCCTGCTGGCGCTCGGCATCGCCACCGGCCTGTTCGCCGGCCGCATCTGGAAGCGGATCCGGATGGAGGCGGGCCCGGCGCCCGATCCGGCCACCGTTCCCGACACCGCCTCCGCGGAGGGCGCGACCGGGGACCGCAGGTGATTCCCGGGGAAATTCAGACACAAGGGGATATCGAGCTGAACGGAGGTCTTGACGCCGTGACGCTCGAGGTGTCCAACGCGGGCGACAGGCCGATCCAGGTCGGCAGTCATTTCCACTTCGCCGAGACCAACTCGGCGCTGGAGTTCGATAGGGAGGCCGCGCGCGGCCGTCGGCTGGACATCCCGGCCGGGACGGCGGTGCGTTTCGAGCCGGGGCAGGCCCGGCATGTGCAGCTCGTGCCCTACCGGGGCGCGCGCCGGGTGACAGGCTTCAACGCTCAGGTGATGGGCGCCCTATGAGGACGACGGAATGCTCAAGGACATGATGCGCCTACAGATGGACACGGCCCTGATGCTCACGGAGGCGCAGACCGTGATAGGGCTTCGCGTCCTGGGCATGACGGGGATGCTTCCCGCCGCACCCGACGAGAACCTGCGCATGGTGACCGAGAAGCACAGCGCCTTCACCGAGGCCGGCATCGCCGCCACCGAGGCCATGATGAAGGGCCAGTCCCCCACGCAGGTCTACGATGCGGCGCTCAAGCCCATCGGGCGCAAGACCCGCGCGAACACGAAGCGTCTCACCGGCGGCGCCGAGGCCCACTGACGGGAAGGGTAGGGCGCCCCCGGGCGGTCCCGTCCCCCCATCGGGGACGCGGCCGCCCGGGGGCGCCCTCCTCCTGTTCTAGGGCTCCGGTGGGCGCGGGCCCGGCCGCCGATCGCCGCAGCCGGGCGAGGCGCCCCCGGCGGGGGTCATGCCCATCCGGTGACACCCGCGCCTCCCCACAGCGTGCCGTCTCCGACGAAACCAATTGGACCATGCGCTGAACGCCGCCCGTCGGCCTCCCATCCTCGGGCAGGGCGCCGTCCGTCGCTAGCGGCGGCCACGCGGAACGATGCCGGGGGCGCCGGGCGGAACCGCCATCGGAGCACCTCCCCCGCGACGGTCCCGCGCGCGCCTCGCCCGCCGACCCGGCCGGCTCCGGCACGGCTTGACGCGGCGCCCCCGGATCCGCAGCCTCCGGCGGGGAGTGCGAGGGGAGAACCGCCATGTGCAACGCCTGCGTCGTCGATCGCGTGAAGCGGGACATGCTGTCGCGCCGGGACCTGTTCCGCGGCGGCCTCGGGGCGGGCGCCGCGGCGGCGCTCGGGGTCGCGGCGGCGCGG
>CAZWWR010000396.1:0-2041 GCA_964637265.1 uncultured Jannaschia sp. | reverse complement strand
ACCGCCAAAGGAGAAGCGCCCCCCACCTCACGCGCCCCCGAAATCACGCCATCCCGACGGACGCTGCCGAATCACCGTGGACGCTGCCGAATCTCGCCGGGCGACTTCGGCGCGGCGCTGTCGCAGGGCGGTGCGCGCGACGGCGCGGCAGGCCCGCTCTCGACGCGCCGCCTCCGCCCGCCATCCGCGCCGCTCCGCCCGGCCTAGTGGACGGCCTCCTCGCGAACGAACATGTTGCCCCAGGCCCGCTCCACGAGCTCGGGGGTCATCGCACAGGGCACCCCCTCGAAGTCGCAGATGGCCTTCATCTGGTCGAGCAGGAAGGCGGGCTGATAGTTGGCGTAGCGCAGCCCGTCGCGCGCGAAGAGCCCCATCAGGTGCAGCAGCGACGCCTCGTCGAGCGGCACGCCCCTGTGGCGCGCGGCCAGTCCCAGGATCTGGAGGAACTCCTCCCGCGAGGGGCCGTCGATGCGGATCTTGAAGAAGATCCGGCGCAGCGCGGCGCCGTCGAAGAGCTCGTTGGGATGAAAGTTGGTCGAGAACACGACGAGCGTGTCGAAGGGCACGGTGATCTTCTCGCCCGACTGGAGTGCCAGGATGTCGTGCCCCTCCTCCATCGGCACGATCCAGCGATTGATGAGCGCCTGAGGCGGCTCCTCCTGCCGGCCGAGGTCGTCGACGATGAAGATGCCCCCGGTGGCCTTGAGCTGGAGCGGCGCCTGGTAGGTCTTGGCGGTCGGGTTGTAGGTCAGGTCCAGCATGTCGAGGCGCAGCTCGCCGCCGGTGACGACCGAGGGGCGGCGGCAGAGGAGGTAGCGCCGGTCGGGCTCCTGGGCGCGGCGGCGCAGGGCGCCGGTGTCGTCCTGCGCGGCCTCGACGCGCTCGTGGATCGCGGGGTCGAAGACGGCCACGATCTGTCCGGCATGGGCCAGCGCGCGCGGCACGTGGACGTCGCAGCCGAGGGCGCGCCGGATCCCGCTCGAGATCGACGACTTGCCGTTGCCGGGCGGCCCGTAGAGCAGGATCGAGCGGCCCGCCCCCACCGCGGGGCCGAGCTCCTCCAGGAGCCCCCGGGGCAGGACGAGGTCCCCCATCGCCTCGGCGAGGCTCGCGCGGGTGACGACCGCGCTGCGGATCGACTGACGCTCGACCTGGGCGGCGTAGTCCGCGAGCGGGACGGGCAGGGCGCCGAAATGCTCCGACTGCGCCAGCGCGTCGACGGCGCGGGCCCGGCCCGATTCGGTCAGGCGGTACTGCATCGCGGTCCCCTCCGCCGCGACGTGCCGCGTGCCCAGCGCCTCGACGAGATGCTGGGCCCGGGCGATCTCGACGATCTCCTGCGCGATGCGGGAGGAGACGGCGAGCGCCGGGGCGATGTCGTGCAGCGTCTCGAGCCCCATGCGGAACATCGTCTTGAGGAGGATGTCGCGCGGCATGAGCGTGCCGAGGCCGACCGCGGCGAGGTCCCGCGGCGGCGGGGGCGCCCGGGAGGGGAGGGCCGCCGTCATGCGAGCGCCAGATGGACGACGAGGGCGGGCCCCAGCGCCGCGCCCAGGGGGAAGTCCGACCGGCCCCAGCTCTCCCAGCCCGGCGCCGCGGCCCTCACCCGGCGCAGCGCCCGCGCCCCCCGGTGCAGCCCGACCGCGACCAGCATGACGGCGCAGAGGATCGTCAGGAAGGCCGCCGCGTCCTGCCGGTCCACGTAGAGCGCCATGGCCGCGCCGAACTTCGCGTCCCCCGCGCCGAGGAGGCCGCCCGCATGGAGCGCCACCGCGCCCGCGAGGACGAGGCCCGCCTGCACCGCGCGCAGGCCCATCTCCGAGGGTGTCAGCACCAGGGGCGCCACGAGGACGAACCCCGCCGCGAGAGCCAGGACGGCCCGGTTGGGGATCGTCATGCGCGCCAGATCCGACCAGGCGGCCCAGAGCGCCACCGGCAGGGCGGGCAGCAGGAGCGCGGCGGACGGGCTCACGGGAAGGGCTCGCCCGCGGGGGCCGAGGCCGCCACGAGGCGGGCCTCCGCCCGGGCCCCCGCCGAGGCC
>CAZWWR010000395.1:0-2041 GCA_964637265.1 uncultured Jannaschia sp. | reverse complement strand
CGGTGAGGTCGGTGAAGCTGATGACGAAGCCGCGGCCGGGGATCTCGCGCGCGGCGAGGGCGAAGGTCCGGAGATCCTCGGGCGCGGCGCCGTCGGCCCGCGTCACCTCCAGCGCGAGCGGCCGGCGGCCCTTGCGGCGCGCGGCCCAGGCCTCCAGCACGTCGCGGTCCACGTCGCCGTCGAAGCGGAACACCCCCTCGAGCCGGTCGAGGAGCTCGGCGAAGGGCAGGCCGGCCAGCGCCTCGGCCGGCCCCTCGTCCCCGCCCTCCTCCAGCATCCCGCCGGCGCCCAGCGGGCGGCCCAGGATCTCGCGCATCTGCGCGTTCCAGCCGACGAGGCGCCCGGTGCGGTCGAAGGTGCACACGCCCTGCGCGAGGTGATCCAGCGTCGCCCGCGTCATGCGCTGGTGCCGGTCGAGGGCGCGCTCGCGGGCGCGGCGCTCGCGGCGGACGATCGGGGTGACGTCCGTCTGCAGGATCACCGTGTCGCCCGCGCCGGTGCGGTGCTCGGAGACCTGGATCCAGCGGTCGTCGGTCAGGTGGACGTCGAAGGTCGTGCGGTCGTCGCCGTGGCGGCGCATCCGCCGGGCGCGCCACTCCTCGGCCCCCTCGCCCGCCGGCAGCGCCAGCGCGTCGCTGCGGCTGACGCGGGCCACGTACTCGTCAAAGGCGAGCCCGGGCGCCAGCGCGGCGGCCACGTCGGGCAGGCCGCGGCAGAAGCGGCTGTTGTGGAGCACCAGCCGGTCGGCCGCGTCGAACAGCGCGAAGCCCTCCTCGATCGTCTCTATGGCCTCGCTGAGGTAGGAGCGCGCCGCCTCCGCCTCGCGCATCGCGTCCGACAGGCGGGCGTTCGACTCGTTGAGCAGGTCGAGCGTGCGGGCCTGCGCCTCGGTGCGGTCGCGCACCTCGGCCTCGAGCATGGCGGCCCGCTCGAACTGCGCGTAGGCGAGGCCCGCCGGGTCGGGCGCCTGCTCGACTCGGCGCATCAGCACCTCGACCATGCGCAGCAGCTTGGCCGTCTGGCGCTCCGGCGGATCGCCCGGATCGAGCAGCGAGGCCGTCATCCGCCGCGCCCCGCCGCCGCGCCGCCGCCGCCGGGCCGGAGGGACGGGTAGAAGGCGACCCCCGTCAGGGTCTGGTTCTGGTGGATCGGCCCGATCTGCTCGCCATAGGTCGAGAAGCCCACGACGCCGTGCCGCGCCAGCACCCGGCTGACCTCGCGGACCTGCTGGAGCCGCTCCGCGCCGATGCGGCGCAGGATGCAGTCGCAGGCGAGGATCCCGGTCGGCGCCTGCCCGGCCGAGAGCGCCGCCAGCGCGCCGTCGAGATGGGAGACCATGTCGTCCGGCTCGGCCACGGCGAGGACCATGCCCTCGTCCACCGCCGAGAAGAAGGCCAGCTCCCCCTCGGGCGTGACCCGCTGGATGGCGCGGACGTGGTGCCGGTCGCCCAGCCGGACGGCCACGGGATGCGAGGCGAAGGCGAACTCGTCGAGCGAGGCGGGGTCGAGCCCCACCATGCGCGCGTATTCCCGCGCGGCGGGCTCGGCGTTGATCTCCTGCACGAGGCGGCGCTCCGGATCGGCGCGGGTGACGACCATCCGCCGCTCGGTCGGGCAGAGGTGGTTCGTGGAGAACACCTGCAGGAGGTGGTCGGTGCGGATCAGCACGACCACCGCCGCGTCCTCGAGGAGGCGGCCCTCGTGCAGCGTCCAGGTCCGCTCGAAGCGCGCGCCGTCGGCGGCCGAGCCGCCGAACACGGGCCAGTCGCCCATCGCCGGGGCGAGCGCGGCCATCAGCCCGTCCTCGCGCATCGACACGCCGTCGATCATCACGAAGGCGAGGCCGTGGCGCAGGCCCGGATGCTCGCGGGCGAGCTCGGCCCGCGCCTGGGCCACGGCGAAGCCCGCCCGTTCCGCATCGAGCGAGCGGAGCCCCTCGATGGCGAGCGCGCGGGTGGCGAAGTGCCGAGCCGGGAGGCCCACGGCGACGGCGCCGCCGTCGGCGAAGCCCTGCGCGCCGATCTCGCCGGCGGTCGTGCAG
>CAZWWR010000394.1:0-2056 GCA_964637265.1 uncultured Jannaschia sp. | reverse complement strand
CGGGGCACCTCTGGGCGGGCTTCGCGCTGCCGGGGGCCGACGGCGTGCTCGGCGCCGCCGTCGCCCTCGCCCTCGTGCCCCGCTCGCTCGACCGCTGAGCCGCAGCCCGGCCGGACCTAGAGCAGCCCCTCCCGCCGGAACAGCTCCATCACGTCCCGCTCGGGGCGCGGGCCGACATGGCCGATCACCTCCGCCGCCGCGACGACCCCCATCCGCGCGCAGACCTCCAGCGGCCGCTCCGTCGCCAGCCCGTAGAGGAACCCGGCCGCGAACTGGTCGCCCGCCCCGGTCGCGTCGACCGGCGTCACCGGGATCACCGGCGCCGCGACGCGGTGACCCCGGTGGAACGCCCAGACCGGGGCGCCCGAGCGGGTGCAGACCACCGTCTCGCAGACGGCCGTGGCCCGCTCCAGCGCCGCCTCGAGATCGCCCGTCTGGTAGAGCGTCCGCCATTCCGCCTGGTTGCCGATGGCGATCTCCACGTCGCCCGCGATCAGCGCCTGGAAGTCCCCCCGGTGCCGGTCGGCGCAGAACGGATCCGAGATGGTGATCGCCGCCCGTCCCCCGGCGGCCTTCATCCGCGCCGCCGCCTCGCGGAAGGCCGTCTTCCCCTCGTCCTTGTCGAACAGGTAGCCCTCGAGGAACAGCAGGCCCCCGCCCGCGAACACGTCCGGCACGTCGGCGGAGGAGATGTCGGCCCCGGCGCCGAGATAGGTGTTCATCGAACGCTCGCCGTCCGGCGAGACGAAGATCATCGACCGCGAGGTGGGCAGCGTCACGTCCTGGGGCGGCAGCGGGAAGTCCGTGCCCGCCCGGTCGAGCGCCTCCGCGTAGAACCGGCCCAGCGCGTCGTCCCGCACCTTGCCGATGAAGGCCGTCCTCAGCCCCAGCGCGCCCATGCCCGCGATCGTGTTGCCCACCGAGCCGCCCGGCGTCTCCGTGCGGTCGCGCATCGCCGCGTAGAGCAGCTCCGCCCGCTCCCGGTCGATCAGCTGCATGATCCCCTTCTCGATCCCCATCTGGTCGAGGAAGAGGTCGGAGGCGTGCGAGATCACGTCGACCATCGCGTTTCCGATGCCGATCACGTCGTAGCTCATGGCGCGGGGCCCGTCCTGTGGCTGTGCTTCATGGGGTTCCCTGTCTGGGGCGCGTCCCGCGGGGTCCGGGCGTCAGGCCGGCGCGCCCGCCGCGGCGGCGACGGGGAGCTCGCCGCCCGGAGACTTCGCCTCGTGGAGGCAGATGTCGCGGATCGCGCAGTCGCCGCAGCGGGGCTTGCGTGCGACGCAGACGTAGCGGCCGTGCAGGATGAGCCAGTGATGCGCGAGCGCCTGGAACTCCACCGGCACGTTGTCCTCGATGGCCCGCTCCACCGCCTCCACGTCCTTGCCGGGGGCGATGCCCGTGCGGTTGCCAACGCGGAAGATGTGGGTGTCCACGGCCTGCGCCGGATGCCCCCACCAGATGTTGAGCACCACGTTCGCCGTCTTGCGCCCCACGCCCGGAAGCGCCTGCAGCGCCGCGCGCGAGGAGGGCACCTCGCCGCCGTGCTCCTCCACGAGGATGCGCGACAGCCGGATCACGTTGCGCGCCTTGTTCCGGTAGAGCCCGATCGACTTGATGTGCTCCACCAGCCCGTCCTCGCCCAGCTCGAGCATCGCCTCCGGCGTGTCGACCGTGGCGAAGAGGCTCCGGGTCGCCCTGTTCACGCCTGCGTCGGTCGCCTGCGCCGAGAGCGCGACGGCGACGAGCAGGGTGTAGGCGTTGCTGTGCTCCAGCTCGCAGGCCGGGGCGGGGTTGGCTGCCCGGAAGCGGGAGAACGCCTCCACGAGCGCGGGGTAGGGGAGCTGCCGGGCCATCGGCGCCCGGGATGCCCGCCGCCGGTGGGATCCGCAAGAGCCGGGTCGCCCGCGCGCCCGCCACCCCCTAGCTTCGCCCCATGAACGAGATGACGCCGCCCGATTCGCCCGCACCCGCCCGCAGCGCCGACGCTCCCGCAGGGGCGTCGGGCCACCCGGCGCCCCTGTCCTTGGCCGTGTCCGTCCCCGCGAGGGCGGAG
>CAZWWR010000393.1:0-2061 GCA_964637265.1 uncultured Jannaschia sp. | reverse complement strand
GGACGCCAGGTTTTCAACCTGGAAAGAGGGGTTCGATTCCCCTACGGGCTGCCACCGTGTCCCCTGATCGGTTACTTTTCCTCGGGTTGCCCCGAGCAGTGGCCCACGGGCATGAGCCTGTGGGCCACCGCGACTTTCGGAGGCGGCCTGGACCCGCAGCGCGGCCTGTCTACGAGCTTCGCGCCCTGTGAACTGATGCGGTTGATGCCCCCGCTCCTGGAGCTGGCTGGCATCTAGTAGGCCATGACGGTTCTATAGAACCACGCGGAGGTCACACCGATGAAGACGAAGATCAGCATGTTGGCGATCGCTCTGGCATAGGGCAGCTTTCAAGTCTGCTCCGTTGGGTCGGGCGGGGCGGTCCTGTCGAGCCGGGCATCGTCGGGACCCCGGCGGGCCGCGCTTATAGCCGGATAGCCGGCCTGCGGTGTGGCGATGGACGCATGGGGAGTATCCGATCTTCTGTGTATGAGGTTGCCGGTCCATGCTGATCCCGAGGGGGGCATGGGAGATGGCGGAGAGGATCGACGCGGGCGTGCTGGACGAGCTGCTGGGGGGTGCGAGCGGCCCGAGGATCTGCTTGGCGGCGGGGGCTTGATGGAGGGCCTCAAGCGCGCGCTGAGGCAGAGGATGCTGGGCGCGGATCTGACCGAGCATCTGGGCTACGGGCATGGGGCCGAGGTGCCGCCGGCGCAGGCGAACCGGCGGAGCGGCGCGAGCCGCAAGACGGTACGGGGCGACGGCGGGGCGTTCGAGCTCGAGGTACCGCGCGACCGGGACGGCAGCTTCGAGCCCCGGCTGGTGGCCAAGGGCCAGACACGGATCGATCGGATCGACGAGAGTGAGGCGGACCAGGAAACGATCCGGGGGATCGTTTTCCCGCCGAACCGTCGCGATGTACGCGCGCGGCATGTCGGTGCGCGACATCCGCGGGCATCTCGAGGAGCTCTATGGCCTCGAGGTCTCCCCCGACCTGATCGGCCGCGTGACCGACGCCGTGCTCGACGAGGTGAAGGAATGGCGCTCGCGGGCGCTGGACGCCGTCTATCCGGTGGTGATCTTCGACGCGCTCCGGGTGAGGATCCGCGACAAGGGCAGCCGGATCGTCAAGAGGGAGCCTCGTGGTCGCCATCGGTCCGAGGCCCGAGGCGAACGCCGCGTATCTCGCGCTCGGCATCACGGCCGAGGGCCAGCGCGAGGTGCTGGACCTTTGGATCGCCGACGACGAGGGCGCCAAGTTCTGGCTCGGGGTGATGAACGAGTTGCGCAACCGCGGCGCGGCCGACATCTTGATCGCGGCCGTGGACGGATCGAAGGGCTTCCCGGAGGCGATCACCGCGGCCTTCCCGCAGACCACGCTGCAGACATGCTGAACTGCCCCCTATTTCGACCGGACAGCTTGGCATGACCATGGAAGGCCCAAGCCTGTGCTTGGGGACATGCTTATGCCCAACGACAGACCCATCCGCGTCGAGGTGATCACCGGCGTTGCCGGACGCCGCTATTGGCCCGCCCAGGAGAAGCTGCGCATCGTGGAGGGTGAGGAGGATCAGGGCTCGGTCCGGTGGACCGAGACCCCGACGAACGGCGCCCGGCGAGTCCGTCTCGGCCGTCGCCCGGCGCAACGGCGTCGCCCCGAACCTGCTGTTCCGCTGGCGTGAGGAGGGATCAGAAAACGGTCCAGTGGACCGTTTTCCCCGACGCAAGTAATGGCCGAAGGAGGCGCGATGGCGGTGGGGAAGAACGAGCCGGTGGTCGGCGCCTCGGAGGTCCGCAAGCTCGAGGACCGGGTCCGCGATCTTGAACGCCAGCTCGGCCGCAAGACGATGGAGGTCGAGATCCTCAAGGAGGCCCTGATCAAGTCGGGAGCAAAAAACGGACGTGGCTGCCGCCGTCGCCGCCGAAGGAGGGTTCCCTGTGAAGGCCGTGGCCGAGACGGTCGGGGTCAGCCGGTCCCAGCTCCACGCCCGGGCATCGGGCACGTCGAAGCCCCGCGGCCGCTAACGCAAGGCCACGGACGACGAGCTGCTTCCCGCCCTGCGCCGCCTCGTCGACGAGCGG
>CAZWWR010000392.1:0-2071 GCA_964637265.1 uncultured Jannaschia sp. | reverse complement strand
CTCCTGCTCGCGGTCCCGACGCAGGCGCTCGGCCCCGCGATGGCCGCGCTCCCGCCGCTCGCGCCGCGCTGGGTCGTGGCCTGCTGCAAGGGGGTGGAGCTCTCCACGCTCCGGGGTCCCACGGCGATCCTGGCCGAGGCGGTGCCGGATGCCGCGCCCGCGATCCTCTCGGGCCCGTCCTTCGCGGCCGACATCGCGCGCGGCCTGCCCACCGCGCTGTCGCTGGGCTGCGCCGACGACGAGGCGGCCGAGCTCCAGCACCGGCTCTCCACCCCGACGCTGCGGCTCTACCGCACCGCGGACGTGGCGGGGGTGGAGCTTGGCGGGGCGCTGAAGAACGTGGTCGCCATCGCCTGCGGGGCCGCGACGGGGGCCGGGCTGGGCGAATCGGCGCGGTCGGCGCTGATGACGCGGGGCATGGCCGAGATGATGCGCCTCGCGGAGGCGTTGGGCGCCCGCCGGGAGACGCTGATGGGGCTCTCGGGCCTGGGGGATCTCGCGCTCACCTGCGCCAGCCCCCAGTCCCGCAACTTCGCCCACGGCGCGTCGCTCGGGCGCGGGGAGGCGCCCGCGCAGGCCACCGTGGAGGGGGTGCACACCGCCGTCGCGGCGCTGGATCTGGCGCGGGCGCGGGGCGTCGAGATGCCGGTGACGGAGGCGACCGCCGGCCTTGTCGCCGGCCGGCTGACGGTGGCAGATGCGATGGCGGCGCTGCTGCGCCGGGATCTGACCGAGGAATGAGACCGCCCGAGGAGGGGACGCCCCCGTGCTCCACGCCCTGATCTGCACCGACAAGCCGGGCCACCTCGAGGTCCGGAAGGCCAACCGGGACGCCCATCTGGCGCATCTGCGCGCCTCCGGGCTGGTCGCGCAGGCCGGACCGCTGCTCGACCGCGACGGGCGGATGGCCGGCTCGCTGATCGTGCTGGAGACCGAGGACAGGGCCGAGGCGGAGGCCTTCGCGGCCGCCGATCCCTACGCCCGGGCCGGGCTGTTCGCCGAGGTACGGATCGAGGCGTGGAACCGGGTCATCCCGGATGCGGACGGATGAGGTACTGGCTCTTCAAGTCGGAGCCCGGGACGTGGTCCTGGGCCGATCAGGTGGCGCGGGGCGACGCCGGCGAGCCGTGGGACGGGGTGCGCAACTACCAGGCGCGCAACGTGATGCGGGAGATGGAGGTCGGGGACCGGGGCTTCTTCTACCACTCCGTGGGCGACCGAGAGGTGGTCGGCACGGTGGAGGTGATCGCCCCCGCGGCCCAGGATCCGACGACCGACGATCCGCGCTGGGAATGCGTGACGATCCGGGCGCTGGAGCCGCTGGCGCGGCCCGTCGGGCTCGCCGAGATCAAGGCGGAGCCGAGGCTGTCGGAGATGGTGCTCGTGCGGCAGTCGCGCCTGTCGGTGCAGCCGGTCAGCGCGGAGGAATGGGCGCTGATCCGGGAGATGGGCGGCCTCGCGGCCTGATCCGGGCGCCCCGTGCCGAGCGCCGTGGTTGTGTCAGGCGGGGGCGAGGCCGAGCCCGGCGAGCGCGGCGTCGAGGCCGGCCCGGGGCAGGACGAGCGCCCAGGGGCCGCCCTCGAGCTCGAGGCGCACCGGGCCTTCGGCCTCGTTCGAGGTGGCGACGCGGCCGTCGGGGCGGAACGCGATCCCGTCGAGGGGCCAGCGCAGCCCCTCCGAGCGCCCCGCGCCGGGTCCCATCGGCCAGAGCGAGAGCCGCATCCCCGCGGGCAGGTCGAGGGCGAGCCGCGCGGGCGCGACCGTGACGCAGTCCTCCCGGCCGAGCAGGAGGCAGGGCGGGCGGCCGTCCCGGGCCCTGCGGGCGAGCGTCGTCAGCGCCGCGAGGCCGTGGTCGAGGCGGGCGCCGAGGAACCCGACGCCGAGGAAGAACGGCGCCTCCGTCCGGGCGAGGGCCTTGTCGAGGTCGGTGTCGTCCTGCTCGGGGACGTGCAGGACGACGTCGCGGAAGGCCTCGCGCGCGGCCGCCGAGATCGAGTCGAGGTCGCCGATCACGCGCTCGGGCGCCAGCCCCGCCGCGAGCAGGGCGTCGGCGCCGCCGTCGGCCGCCACG
>CAZWWR010000391.1:0-2092 GCA_964637265.1 uncultured Jannaschia sp. | reverse complement strand
CCGAGATCACCTCGGCCTGCGGCAGGCCGTAGCCGCGGTAGCCCATCGCGATCTTCGCGGCGAGGCGCAGGTGGCTGGTGACGAGCTTGTGGGCGGACTCGCGGTCCTCCTGCTCGACCCAGCGCTTGGCGAGCATGTACTCCTCCTCGGGCTCCAGCATCGGGAACTTGCGGATCTCCTGGAGGTAGCGGTTGAGCCCCTGCTCGGGAGACGGGGCAGGCAGGTTAGCGTAGGAAGCCAAATCGCTCTCCCTAATGTGAATGGGCTTAACACCCCTTGGACGTCGAGATGGGGACATGCGGGGCGCCGTTCAAGGCGCCCGGCCGGGAGGATCCCTCCCGCTCGGTCACGTCGTAGTTATCCCCTGCGCGCATGCCTCTCAACCGGCACCGATCGTGCATACCTGTTCGGATACGCACGGCGGGAGCATCGGTTCCACGGCCGTCGGGGGGCGTCGTCGTTCCGATGCGGCGTCGTCCGGGCCGACGGGCGAACTCGGATAAGCGGGGGTTCTGCGACAAGGGTCGTTTATTTGGGGCATAGCCCCTCATTTGTACGCCAATGCCCGAGGCGTGAGCCTCGCATGACAGCCGGCCGGGTCGTCTGCTAGTCCTTGGCTGTCAGTCGCGGAGGAGAAGGTCATGGTCACGAAACAGACGCTTCCGCAAATTGCCGGCCATGGCATGGCGTCCGGCTACGGCAACGAGACGTGGTTGCAATACGTGGATGGGTTTGAACTGCGCCATTTCTGCGCGTTCGAGCTGCTCGACGACCCGCGCGGGCGCGTGTGCATGACCGACTATCACAGAAAGATCGTCGAGGCGGCAGTCGCGAACGGCTTCGGCGTCATCAACGAGGGCATCCATTACCGCGCGAGCAGGGATTGGGGGGCGCTCATCGGCTACTCGCGAGACGGACTGGAGGAGATCAATATTCGCGGCATCGAGTTCTATCGAGACTTCGCCCGTGAATACGGCAGCCCCGAAACCCCGATGATCGTGGGTGGCTGCATCGGCCCCAAGGGCGATGCCTACGAGACCGGCCGCCTGCCGGACGCCGCCGAAGCCGAGGACTATCACTCCGAGCAGATCGCGACCTTCATGAAGGCGGGTGCGGACATGGTGACGGCGGCGACCTTCTCGGGCGTCGAGGAGGCGATCGGCTTGACGCGCGCGGCATCGGCGGCCGGAATGCCGGTCGCAGTGTCGTTTTTCGCGCGCACGAAGGGCGGGCGCCTGGAGGGCGGGGAGACCCTGGAGGAGGCCATCGCGGCCGTGGACGCCGCGACCGACAATGTTCCCCTCTACTACATGGTCAATTGCTCCCACCCCGCCGAGTTCGAGCCCGGTCTGACCCCCGGCGACTGGACGCAGCGCCTTGGTGGCTTCATGCCCAATGCCGTAGCGATGGAAACCCTCACCCTCTGCTCGCTCGGCCACCTGGAAGATGGCGACCCCAAGGAACTCGGAGGACAGATGGCCGACCTCGCCAAACGCTATCCCCACGTCAACGTCTGGGGTGGCTGCTGTGGCACGGACGGTCGGCACATCGGCGAGATCACCAAGCAGGTAAGCGAGGTGCGGCGGGGCGGGCCAGACTAGCGAATTCATTGTCGCAGAAACGAGGGTTTGAGCCTCCCGTGAGATCGCCGGGAGCATGAAACGTCCGGCACCCCCGGTGCGCCGCCGCCCCGGATCCGGCAATGGCACGGATCAGCCCCCCCATCCGGATGGACCCGGGCCTTGCGGAACGCCCTGACCGTCTGGGGAACCGCCGCCTCGAACCCGGCCATCGCTCCGCCCAGACACCCCCGTCAGACGGCGCGCGCTTTGCTGAATCCCGTCGCCCGCATCGGCGGTCGGAGGACCACGCGGGGTGGGGCGACCGGACCTCGCGCGCGCCGCCGCGACCGGACCCCGGGCAGCCCGGTCACGCGCCCCCGAGCGCCAGCCGCAACGTCTCCATGTCCGCCGGCAAGGCGCTCTCGAACCGGAGGGTCTCGCCGGTGACGGGGTGCGAGATGCCGAGGCTCGCGGCGTGGAGGGCCTGGCGGGGGAAGGCGGCCGCGGCCTCGGCGCCGGGCCGGGCGGCC
>CAZWWR010000390.1:0-2112 GCA_964637265.1 uncultured Jannaschia sp. | reverse complement strand
CCGCCATCGTCGGCCGCTTCGGAGGCGACGCCGTGCGCCTCGGGGCGGGCACGGCCCCGCTCGCCCCGCTCGACGCCCTGTGGCGCGGCGCCTTCGAGGCGGCGGTGGGCTGAGGGGCAAGCCGGGCGGACGCCCGGCTGCGGAGCACCTCCAAGGCACACGCTGAGACCTATGCCGGCATGCCTGCCGGTCCGCCCGAGGCCGCGCCCATGAACTCGTGCTCGAAGCTCCCTCCCACGGGCCGCATCGCCGCCAGAGAGCGAAGCTGCCTGCGAGGGTGGCGCCGGATGCGTCGGGGGTTCGCCGCCCAGCGCAGGAGCCCGCGGGCGTTCATGGCGTTCAGGCCGGTGCCCATCCGGTAGACCGCGCCCGGAAAGGGCAGCGGCTCCAGCGGCGTCCCGGCCGCCGCGAGGTCGTGGGCCAGGAACTTGTGCGAGCCCAGCATCCGCTCCGCCGCCTCCGGCCGGTCGAGCGGCCCTCCGGGACCCGTCAGATGGCGGGCATGGACGACGATCGACGTGCCGCAGAGCTCGTGGAACAGCCCCGGATAGAGCAGTGTCCACCGTCCGCCATCCCAGAGATGGCCCCGCTCGATCGTCCAGCCATCGGCGTCCGGATACCGGGCCGAGTACTCCGCGAGGCGTCGGCTCACCAGATCGTCGTAGTCGCACACCATCAGGTGTCCCCCGGCGCGACCCTCCGCCCGGGCGGCCCGCAGCGCCGCGACGAGGCGGGCGCCCTTGTCGCGCCGGATGCCGGCCGCCCGTGCCGCCATCTCGTGCGGCAGATCCGGGTCGGGGATGTCCGTCGGGACGACGCGCACGCCGGGCGGCGGGTCCTCGATCTCGGCGCCCCGCTCGAGGGCCATGTAGCACGCCCACGCGTCGTGGGTCTGCGCCGCGACGGAGCGCAGCGTGGTCGCCACGAGGCTCCGCACGAGACGCCAGTCGGACACCGATTCGGGGTGCCTGATAGGGATGAGAAAGGTGAGCACTCGTTGATCCGCAAACTGGCCGAGCCCGGCCGGCCCGCGGCGCCAGGTTAAACCGCGCGGCCGGCGGAGCGAAGGGCGCGCGTGGCGGCGGGCTCCCCCCGGGCGGTCGATTGCACCGGACCTGCGGGCGTCCTACATCGGGCGGGTGACGGGAGGACGCCGATGCCCATGCAGTCGCACGAGATCGAGGAGCTGATCCGCGAGCGCTTCCCCGAGGCCCGGATCACGGTCACCGACCTCGCGGGCGACGGGAACCACTACGCCGCCGAGGTCGTCGACGAGAGCTTCCGCGACCTCAACCGCGTGCAGCAGCAGCGCGCCGTCTACGCCGCCCTGAAGGGCAAGATGGACGGCTCCCAGGGCGAGCTGCACGCGCTGGCCCTGACCACCAAGGCCCCCTGACGGCATGGCCGTGACCGCCCAGGCGCTGGTGATCGGCGGGCTCGCGGCCGCCATCCTCGTCGTGCTGACATGGCGCACGCTCGCGATCATGCGCGCCGAGAAGGGACGCCCCCGCGGCGCCCCGCCCGGCCGCGGCCATACCCGCGTCGAGGCCGGCTACTGGTCGGGCGGCGCGGGCGGCGGCCATGACGGGCACTTCGACGTCCCCCGAGACCCGCAGGCCTACGCGCGCCGCTTCGTGCCGCGAGACAGGAGACAGCCATGACCACGACCGACGCCCCCGCCCAGGACCGCATCCGCGAGACCGTGGAGGGATCCGACGTGGTGCTCTTCATGAAGGGCACCTCCACCATGCCGCAATGCGGCTTCTCCTCGAAGGTCGCGGGGGTGCTCAACTACATGGGGGTCGAGTTCCGCGACGTGAACGTGCTCGCCGACGAGGACGTGCGCCAGGGAATCAAGGCGTTCTCCGACTGGCCGACGATCCCCCAGCTCTACGTGAAGGGCGAGTTCGTCGGCGGCTGCGACATCGTCACGGAGATGACGCTCTCGGGCGAGCTCGACCAGCTCCTCGACCGGAAGGGCGTCGCCTACGACCGCGAGGCCGCCGAGCGCATCCGCGAGCACAACGGCTGACGACCGGGCCCCGGCGGCGCGCCCCGCGATGCGCCCCGGGAGCCGGCGGTCAACCGGCCGGGGCGGCCTCGGCCTCCAGG
>CAZWWR010000389.1:0-2114 GCA_964637265.1 uncultured Jannaschia sp. | reverse complement strand
GTGGGCATCGGGCAGGGCGCGGCGCTGGCGCTGGAGCGGGCCTGAGGACGGCCGGGGCGGGGCGATGTTCGACCGCCACCTCCCGTCCTGGCCCCGGGGCGTGCCGCGGCGGATCACCGTGCCGGAGCGGCCTGTCCACGCCAACCTCGCGCTGTCGGCGGCCCGCGCGCCGGACGCGCCCGCGATCCACTACCACGGCCGCACCCTGAGCTACGGGGCGCTGCTCGAGGCGGTGGAGGCGCTGGCCGGCTGGCTGGCGCATCACGGCGCGGGGCGGGGCGACCGGGTACTCCTCTTCGTGCAGAACAGCCCCCAGCTCGTGATCGGCTACTACGCCGTGCTGCGGGCCGGTGCGGTGGTGGTGCCGGTCAACCCGATGAGCCGAGCGATGGAGCTCGACCACCTGCTCGCCGACACGGGCGCCCGGCTCGCCGTGGCGGGGCAGGAGCTTCTGGAGCATCTCGCCCCGGCGCTGCGCGACGGCCGCCTCCGCCACGTCGTCTCGGCCGCCTGCGCGGAGATGGCCGACCCGCGCTGCGACCTGCCGCTGCCCGAGGGGCTCGACGCCCCCGCCCGGCCCGCGCCCGGCCCCGGCGTGACGCCCTTCCCGGAGGCGCTCGCCGCGGGGCATCCGCCGCCGCCCGACGAGGCGCTGCCCGACGACCTTGCCGTGATCCCCTACACCTCCGGCACGACGGGGCGGCAGAAGGGCTGCATGCACACCCACCGCACGGTGCAGTGGACGGCGCTCGGCTCGATCCGCTGGATCCCGCACGGGTTGGGGCGGCCGACGCTGGCGACGCTGCCGCTCTACCACGTCACGGGGATGCAGAACTCGATGAACGGCCCCGTGCTGGCCGGCGATCCGGTGGTGATCATGAGCCGCTGGGACCGGGGGATGGCGGCGGAGCTGATCCGGCGGCACCGGGTGTCGCGCTGGCGCTCGATCTCCACGATGGCGATCGATCTCGTGAACGACCCGGCGCTGGGCGGCTACGACCTCTCCTCGCTCGAGGCGATCGGCGGCGGGGGCGCGGCGATGCCCGAGGCGGTGGCCCACAGGCTCGAGGCGGCGACGGGGCTGCGCTACGTCGAGGGCTACGGCATGTCGGAGGCGATGGCGGGCACCCACATCAACCCGCCCGACGCGCCGCGCCCGCAATGCCTCGGCATCCCCGTCTTCGACGTCGACAGCCGGGTCGTGGATCCGGAGACGGGGCGCGAGCTGGGCCCGGGCGAGCTCGGCGAGATCCTGATCCGCGCGCCGCAGGTGTTCCGCGGCTACTGGAACGACCCGGAGGCGACCGGGGCGGCCTTCGTGGAGCATGACGGGGCGCGCTTCCTGCGGACGGGCGACATCGGGCGCTACGACGCGGACGGGTTCTTCTACATGGTGGACCGCGTGAAGCGGATGGTGAACGCGGGCGGGTTCAAGGTCTGGCCCGCGGAGGTGGAGGCGCTGCTGCACGGGCATCCGGCGGTGGCGGAGGCCTGCGTGGTGGGACGGCCGGAGGGGCGCCGGGGCGAGGCCGTGCGCGCCTACGTCGTCGCCCGCGGGCCGCTCGACCCCGAGGAGGTGCGGGCGTGGTGCCGGGCGCGGATGGCGGCCTACAAGGTCCCGCGGGAGGTGGTCGCGGTGGAGGCGCTGCCGCGCTCGCCCTCGGGCAAGGTGATGTGGCGCCGCCTGCAGGAGGAGGCGGCGCGCGGGCCCGCCGCCTGACGCCTGGCGAAGGGTCCCCCCGCCGCGGGCGGCGCGCGCCGGGTTCCCGTGGAGGGGCCGCGCGCTATGCCCTATCGCGACGGGGCGGCGGAGGGAGGAGACCGGATGCTCAGGAAGATACTCGTGCCGGTGCGCGGCGACGGGATGGCGCGCAGCGTGTTCGCCCACGCCGCGATCCTGGCCCGGAGCCACCGGGCGCATGTGGTGGTGGCCCATTGCCGGGCCCCGGTGGCGGGCGCCAAGCGCTTCAGCCGGGGGCTCAACCGCTTCGCCAGCGAGACGATGCGCGTGCAGAGCGAGGCCCTGGCCGACGAGGAGGAGCGCCGCGTCCGCGCCGGGATCGAGGCGCTGGCCGAGGAGTTCGGCCTGCCGCCGGGCCCGGCCGCGCCCCCGG
>CAZWWR010000388.1:0-2115 GCA_964637265.1 uncultured Jannaschia sp. | reverse complement strand
CGGCGCGCCACTCGGCCTCGAGCGCGTAGACGTCCATGCCAGGCCGGATGCGGCGCGCCTCCTCCATCGTCTCGGCCCTGAGCGGCGCGGGAGCCGCACCTGTCCCGCCGCCCGGACCGCCACCCGGACCGGACGCCCCCCCGGCCAGCCCGCCGGTGGCGAAGGCCTCCGGCCGCGGCGTGACCCGCCAGACGTCGCCCTCCTCCTCCTCGAGCAGGTAGTCGGGCAGGGGCTGGGCGGCGGCCATCTCGCGCAGCATCCGCCGGAACACCCGGCGCGGCGAGGTCGAGCCCGACTTCTTCTGCAGCACCTCCGCCGAGACCCGCCAGGCGGGCTGGCGGCCGCAATGCTTGCGCGCCAGCTCGTAGACCCGCCGCTCGAGCGGGCGGCGCAGCGAGAAGTAGGCCCGGCTCAGCGTCAGCACCGATTTCGAGATCACCAGCCGGTAGAGCCATTCCGAGAGCGTCACCGCCACCGAGACCATGCGGCCGCCGCGCGCGCGCCGCACGATGCGCCAGGCCTCGATCAGGCCGAACCCCTCGGTGATCTCGAGCCCGCCCCCGGACGCGTCCCCGGGGGCGCCGTCGGGGGCGCCATCGGGGGCGGGGGCCACGATGTTGGTGGTGATCCGCGTGCCGGCCAGCCGCTCGAAGGCGTCGCGCAGCCGCCGGTAGCCGTCGCCCGAGCATTCGCGCGCGGTGGCCTGCATCAGGTCGCGCGCGCGCAGGTGGAGCGTGCGGCTCGTGGCCCGGCCGGCGTTGATCGCCGCCATCAGCTGGCTCACGCAGTAGATCAGCACGTCCTTGTCGTGGATCGTGGCGAGCCCGCGCACCGAGGGCGTCACCGTCACCTCCACGTCGTTGTGCCGGTAGCGCAGCACCCGCAGGTCGGGCCGCGTGGCGAGCGAGAAGACCGGATGCTCCATCGTCGCCATGTCGTCCTTCGGCGCGGCCCCGGCCAGGTCGCACAGGAAGAAGGCCGGCGACGCGAGCGCCCCGCCTCCGGGGCCCGGTGCCGGACTCCGCCCGCACTCCGCCCCCGCCCCGAGAGGGGCAAGTCTGTCGGTCATCGCACTGCCCGTTCCTCTGCCGCATTCGCGGTCGTGTTGGCTCTGCCGCATTCGCGGTCGTGTTCGTGTGCGCCGCCGCCGCGGTCGCGCTTCCCGGTGCCGCCCGCCTCGAAGGCGGCCCCGCCCGGACCCGTCCGCCGCCTCCCGGGGTCCGTCCGGATCGCTCCGGGGGGCCTTCGGGGGGCGGTGGCGGGTTCGTGGTTTCGGTATCGCCCACGCTAGCCACCCCCGCTCCCCCGGTCCAGCCCGGGGCGCCGCGCGGGCCGGCCGCGAACGTGGCATCGGAATCGCCGGCGCGTGGGATCGGAATCGTCCGAACGTGGGATCGGAATCGCCCCCCCTCCGCGCGCCGGCCCTAGAAGCCTTGATCCAGAGGGGTTTGCGGGCGATCCCGGGACGGCGGAGCGGGGCGTAACACTCTTCTAACGGCACATAACACGTGGCGCCCGGCGGGCGCGTTGCAGAGAAGAGACAGGAAGGGATCCATGTGCCGCGTTTTGCGGGATGCGACGGAAAAGGCGGTACATAGGCCGGAACGCGGACCGGAGGACCGGGCGGCACCCGCGAAGCGCCGGCAGGGCAGGGATCGGCGGGGCCGAAACGGACGAGGCAGAGACGGACGAGGCCGAGACGGGCGGGGCGGAGACGGGCGGGGCGGAGACGGGCACGGCGGAGACGGGCGGGGCGGTAGGCCGGGCGGGCCGGGACACGGGACGGCTGGACAGGAGGCCGGAACGGGTGGACGGAGGGATCGGACGGGCCGCCCGAGGGACCGCCGCGTGACGGGCCGGCGCCCGGGGGACCGGTACCCGAGCGGCTGGCGCAGGACGGGCTGGCGCAGGACGGGCCGATGCCCGAACCTGCGGGCGGGCCCCTGCGGGAAGGCCGGCGGGAGGGACGGACCGGGGGGCCTGCCGGGAAGGGCCGGGGGGCCCCGGGAACGGTCCGGGAAGGCGGGTCCGGAGGCCGGGCCGGGGAGAGAGCGGTGGGAAGGCGGCCGGAGAGCCGCGGGACCGCGAGGAGGCCGGGCGCCCGCGGGCGGGACG
>CAZWWR010000387.1:0-2123 GCA_964637265.1 uncultured Jannaschia sp. | reverse complement strand
CCATCCTCGCCTTGATCGAGGAGATGGGCGTCGCCGACCGCATCGACGTCGTCGAGGTGGGCGTCGCCCGCCCCGACGGCAGCGGCGGGCCCGACCCGCGCCATCCGCATCCCGAGAGCAAGGTGCCCTATCTCGTCTGCGGCGAGGATCAAGTCCGCGAGCGCGGGGCCATCGCCCTTCACCTGACCGACCTGTTCCCCAAGGCCGGGCTCGACCGCCCCGTCGGCGACCCGCAGCGCGGCGCGTTCCTGAGCTGGCTGTTCTACTACCAGGGCGTAATGGACCCCGTTCTCGTGCTCGACTGAGCGAGAATCGAACACCCCATACTGCATGCGACGTTCCGGGATCTCGGCGCGGTAATGGGCCGCCTCGCCTCCGCGCTGGAGGACGAAACCTACCTGCTCGGCGCCGATTACTCGGCCGTCGACCTGCTCCTCTCGAGCCCGTTCCAGGCGATGTCGGACGCCCTGCCGCAGGAGCCTTCCGTCAGGGCCTGGATCGAGCGCTGTGCGACGCGCCCTGCGGTCATGGCGGCCGCGGGGCGCCGGGCGGCCTGACGCCGGGCCGGCGGGGGTGCGCCGGCCTGCCGAGCCGTCATCGGGCGGGCCGCTTCCGAAAGCCGGTCAGCCCGCGCGACACGGCGCGGCATGCGAGCGCGAAGAGGAGGAGCGACGCCGCCGCGGTCGTCGCCGCCGACTTCGCCACCGTGGCCGCGCTCGCCGCACGGACCAGGCCGTCGGGCAGGTCCGGCCAGCTCAGGATCATCGCCGCGATGCCGAGGTTCTCGCAGTAGTCGAACCCCGCGGCGGCGATGGCGAGGACGGCCACGACCCTCGTCTGCCGGTCGCCCGGCACCCCGTGCCGCGCCCAGGCCGTTGCGGCGATCAGCGTTAGCGCGAGGATGGCGGGGTAGAGGGTGTCCAGGGGGATCTGCCGCGTCAGATAATACGCCCGCCCCTGCGCCCCCAGCGTCTCCAGAAGGTCCGCCGCCTCCGCCGGACCGTAGCCGAAGGGGCGCATGTCGAAGGGCGCCCGGCCCGAGACGGCCTCGACATGGGCGAGCGTGATCCCGGTCATCGCCAGGTAGAGGCCCGCCCCGAAGAGCCCGAGCCCGACGGCGGCCCGTCCGGGATATGCGGAAAAGATCGAGACGAGCATCACCTGTCCTCCTGTGCGACGCTCAGAAGGTGCCCCGCGACGTCGATCCGCGCATTATCATCCGTCAAGGGGTGCCCTGATGGACCTTCGGACCTTCCTGCAGCGATCCCCCGACCTGGCGCAGGGCACCTGCGCCGCGAGGTTCGCCGAGGGGTGGCGCGTCTCCACGGTTCGGCAGGGCGCGCATGTCTCCCGTCAGGGGGAGCCCGCGCCGGACGAGTTCATCGTCCTCGACGGGCATCTCTTCAGCCGCATCTGCGACCCCGAGGGGCGGGAGGTCTGCGTCGGCTTCCACCTGGGCCCGGGCGTCGTCACGCCGACCATCGCGCGGACGCGGGGCGGCGCGTCGCTCGTCTCGGTCGTCGCCGCGGCGGACGCGGTCCTCGCCCGGATCGACGCGGCCCTGCTGACCGAGCTGATGCTGGCATCCGTGCCCATCCGGGACTGGGCCAACGGCGTCCTGCGCGAGACCCTCGCCGCCAAGGCCGACCGCGAATGGTGCCTCGCCGCGCTCGGCGGGGCGGACCGGCTCGCGTGGTTTCGCGACGCCTTCCCCGGCTACGAGGCTCTCTTCCCGCATACCCACATCGCGTCCTTCCTGGGCATGACCCCGGTCACGCTGAGCCGTCTGCGCGGTCGGGACCGTGAGCGATCGCGCCGCTACCTCAGCCCCTCGGCCAGCGCGTCCCAGACCACGCGCAGGCGGCGGGCGCGGCGGACGTCGCGGTGGGCGACCAGCCAGACGGGGAAGAGGACGGGGGCGAGGTCGGGCAGGATGCGCTCGACCCCGGGCTCCGCGTCGCCGATCCGGTCGTCGAGGACGCAGATCGCGTGGCCCGCGCGGACCATCTCCCATGCAACGGTGAAGTTGGACGTGCGGAAGGGGAAGGCCATCGCCTCGACCGGGAAACCCATCCCCGCCATCATGGCGCGCAGCGCGCCGGTGCGGTCGATCTCGACCACCG
>CAZWWR010000386.1:0-2125 GCA_964637265.1 uncultured Jannaschia sp. | reverse complement strand
CACGGTGCGGCTGGCGACGCCGGGCGCGGTCGCGGCCTTCCTGCGCGCCGTCCCGCCGGCCGGTTGACCCACCCGCCGCGGGCCCGCATATCGTCCGCGCCGTCCCAGCCGCATCCAGAGGGCCATGACCCGAGACCGCCTCAGCCAGTGGCTCGACTCGCCTCGGGTCCGCAACGCGATCATCGCGGTGATCATCGTGAACGCGGTGCTGCTGGGCATGGAGACGTCGCCCACGCTGATGGCGGCCGCGGGGCCGGTGATCGTGACGCTCGACCGGATCTGCCTCGGCATCTTCGTGCTGGAGCTGGCGCTCAAGCTCTACGCGCTGGGCTGGCGCTTCTTCCGGTCGGGGTGGAACATCTTCGACTTCGTGATCGTGGGCATCAGCCTCGTGCCGGGGGCGCAGACGCTCTCGGTGCTGCGCGCGCTGCGCATCCTGCGGCTCCTTCGGGTGATCTCGGTGATGCCGCGGCTCCGGCGCGTGGTGGAGGGGTTCGTCTCGGCGCTGCCGGGGATGGCGAGCGTGTTCGTGCTGATGGGGATGGTGTTCTACATCGGCTCGGTGATGGCGACGAAGCTGTTCGCGGCGTCCTTCCCGGAATGGTTCGGCTCGCTGCCCGCGTCGGCCTACTCGCTGTTCCAGATCATGACGCTTGAGAGCTGGTCGATGGGGATCGTGCGCCCCGTCATGGAGGTTTATCCCTACGCCTGGGCCTTCTTCGTGCCGTTCATCCTGCTCACGACCTTCGCGGTGGTGAACCTGCTCGTGGGCCTCATCGTGAATTCCATGCAGGACGCCCATTCGGAGGAGAGCACCGCCGCTACCGACGCCTACCGGGACGAGGTGCTCGATCGTCTGAAGGCCATCGAGGAGCGCCTCGCCGAGCGCGAGGTCGATTCCGTGCCGCGGAGGCAGGCGGGCGAGTAGAACGCGTCCGGATCGGCCCCGCGCCGGGCATCCTGCCCCGCAGGGAGCGTCCTCCCGCCCGTCGCCGAGACGGGACACCCCCGACCACACCGGGAGCATCTAGGCCCGGCACCCCGTCACACCTCTGCGCCCATCCGCCCGGGCGATCGCCTGCCCCCCTGGAGGCGCCGATGCCCCGCCAGCGCGGCTTCCCGGAACGCTCTAGAGCGGGCGCCCCTTGCGGCGCGGGCGCAGGCCGCGGGGGATGAAGCGGGCGGCCGTCCAGGCGATCAGCCCGAGGTCGAGCCGCAGGGAGCGGTTGCGCTGGTAGATCAGGTCGAGCCGCGCCTTCCGCGGCACGCAGTTGCACAGGTAGACCGCCTCGGTCTCCTCCGGGGTGGCGCAGCGGGAGAGGAGCCGGTCCTCGTGCGCGGCGTAGACGAGGCTCGCGAGCCCGGTGACCCCCGGCCGCGACCGCAGCACGCGGGCATAGATCCCGGGCCGCAGCTCCACGTAGCGGCGCAGCGGCGGCCGGGGGCCGACGAAGCTGATGTCGCCGCGCAGGACGTTCCAGAGCTGCGGGAGCTCGTCCAGCCGCCAGCGCCGCAGCGATCGCCCGAGGGGCGTGATCCGGTCGGCCTTGTCGCCCCCGGTCACCCCGGCATCGCGCGGATCGGGCCGCATCGAGCGGAACTTCCACAGGCGGAATCCCTCGCCCGGGGCCCTCATCCTCTCCCCGCCATGAAGGAGGGGCCTTCCCTGCAGAAGGAGGCAGAGCACGGCCACGACGGCGCCGACCGCCGCGACGGGAACGAGGAGCAGGAGGGCGAGGGCGACGTCGAGCGCCCTCTTGCCGGGCGTCACGGGCCGCCCCCCGCCCCGCGCCACTGCCGGACCATCTCCTCGGGGTCGGAATCTCCGGGCCGGAAGCCGAGCAGGGCCTCGGCCATGCCCGTGTCGAGCGAGACCTCCCTGAGCGCCGTCGCCGGTGCGGGGACCGCGACCCACTCGCGCCCCGCGGCCCGCAGCAGCGCGCCCATCTCGACCGGCTCGGGCGAGGCGAGGTTCAGGACCGGGGGCAGGGGGCCGTCGTGACGCAGGAGGCCGGAGAGCAGCCGCGCGAGCGTCGCGACGCCCACGAAGGAGCGCCGGGGCGTGGCGCCGTCGGGGAAGGTGTCGAGCCGGGGCGCCACGCCGGGGCGGAGCGCGCCGAGAAGC
>CAZWWR010000385.1:0-2129 GCA_964637265.1 uncultured Jannaschia sp. | reverse complement strand
CACCACCGGCGCGGGGTCCGGGCCGGGCCCCGGCGGGGCGCCGTCCGGCGGCGCTTCCCCTCCGGGTGGATCACGGGGCGGACCACGGGGCGAGAACCCGGTGGGGCGGGCGCTCTCGGGCGCCGCGCGGGCGAGCTGCATCGTCGGGGGCTGGGCCCTCGTGGGCCTGAGCGCGATGGTGGGGCTCGAGGTCGTCCTGCGGCGGGTGTTCAACGCCTCGCTGCAGGGCGCCGACGAGATCGGCGGCTACGTCGTGGCCGTGGTGGTGGCCTTCGGCGCGGCGGCCGCGCTGCTGGAGCGGGCGCACACGCGGATCGACATCTTCATCGCCTTCCTGCCCGCGGGCGCCCGGGCCGCGCTCAACGCGCTGGCCGCGCTGGCGATGGCCGCGCTCGCCACGTTCCTCTGCCTCCGGGGGATCGCCGCGCTCCGCGACAGCCTCGCCTACGGCAGCCTCTCGGGCACGCCGCTGCAGACGCCGCTCTGGCTGCCGCAGGCGGTGTGGGTCGCGGGGCTGGCCTTCTTCGCGCTCGTGGCGGTCGGGGTGGCGGCGCATTGCGCGGTGCTGCTGGCGCGCGACCGGGAGGCGCTGAACCGCTGGTACGGGGCGCGGGCGCTGTCGGAGGATCTGGCCGAGGAGCAGGCCTCCGTGCGCAGCAGGCTGCGTGCGGCCGGGGATGGGGCCGGGGAGGCTGGCGGTCGCGGGCCGGGCGGGGGGCCGCGATGATCTCCGCGGCCGCCGCGCTCACCGGCTTCGCGCTCATGCTGGGCTGCATGTTCCTCGGCATCCCAGTGGCCGCCGCGCTGTTCCTCGTGGCGGCGCTGGGCGGCTGGCTCTATCTCGGCACGCCGGTGCTGATGGTCTTCGGCTCCAACAGCTGGAGCGTGCTGAACGACTTCGTGCTGACCTCGATCCCGCTCTTCGTGCTGCTGGGCGAGCTGCTGCTGCGCTCGGGCATCGCCGACCGGATGTACGGCGCGCTGTCGGACTGGGTCTCGCGCTGGCCGGGCGGGCTGCTGCACACCAACGTCCTCTCGAGCGGGGTGTTCGCGGCCGTCTCCGGCTCCTCGGTGGCCACCGCGGCGACCGTGGGCACGGTGGCGCTGCCGGCGCTGGGCGCGCGGGGCTACGACGAGCGGATGGCGCTGGGCTCCATCGCCGCGGGCGCGACGCTGGGCATCCTCATCCCGCCCTCGATCAACATGATCATCTACGGCTCGATGACGAACACCTCGATCGGCCGGCTGTTCCTCGCGGGCGTGCTGCCGGGGCTGGCGATGATCGGGCTGTTCCTCGCCTGGATCGCGCTGCG
Source organism: uncultured Jannaschia sp. (assembly GCA_964637265.1). Taxonomy (GTDB): domain Bacteria; phylum Pseudomonadota; class Alphaproteobacteria; order Rhodobacterales; family Rhodobacteraceae; genus Jannaschia. Next base: position 816 of record CAZWWR010000385.1, on the reverse strand, counting down.
CTGCCGCCTCGACCCCTCGCTCGCCGGGCGGGCGGAGGACGCGCCGCCGCTGCGCGAGCGGCTGGCGCGGCTCCGCTGGCTGATCCCGCCGGTGGTCATCTTCGGGATCGTGATGGGCGGGATCTACGGCGGGCTCGCCACGCCCACGGAGGCCGCGGCGCTGGGCGTGCTGGCCGCGCTCGCGCTCGCCGCCTGGGAGCGGCGCATGTCGGTGGCCATGCTCCACGCCTGCTTCGTCTCGACGGTGCGGCTCTCGGCGATGATCCTTCTGATCCTGCTGGCGGCGAGCTTCCTCAACTTCATCATCGGCATCATGGGCGTGCCACAGGCGCTGACCGAGCTCGTCTCCACCTACGCCTCGGGGCCCGTCACGGTGCTCCTGCTGCTGCTCGTCTTCTACCTCGTGCTGGGCTGCTTCCTCGAGACGCTCTCGATGATGGTCGCCACCATCCCCATCGTGTTCCCGGTGGTGCAGCATTTCGGGATCGACCCGGTCTGGTTCGGGGTGTTCCTCGTGATCATGATGGAGGTGGCGCTGATCCCCCCGCCGATCGGGATGAACCTCTACGTCGTGCAGGGGGTGCGCGGGCGGGGGGCGATGGGCGACGTGATCCGGGGCGCCCTGCCCTACGTGGCGGTGATGCTCGCCACCATCGGCCTGCTGATCGCCGTGCCCGGCCTCGCGCTCTGGCTGCCGGACCGGGTCTTCTGACCGCGGCCCCGCCTCCCGGCCAGCCCCCCGGCCCGTTCTCCGGCCCGTCCTCCGGCCAGCCCGCGAGCGGGCCGGGGCGCGCGGCCGCGGCCCCCGCTCCGGGG
>CAZWWR010000384.1:0-2158 GCA_964637265.1 uncultured Jannaschia sp. | reverse complement strand
CGTCGCCGACCCGGACCGTGTAGGCGTCGCGCACCCCGCTCACGCGCACGACCGTGCCGCGGGTCGTGCTGTTCTGCGTGACCTCGTAGCCCGCGCCGTTCACGCCGAAGATCGCCGGCCGCACGCCGGGGCGGAACTGGAAGAAGGTGGAGCGCCCGTCGTTCCAGACCTGCAGGGGTCGGATCTCCTCGACCCCCTCCCCTTCCGCGAAGCGATAGCCTAGGTCGCGGCCGCCGGCCACGAGCTGCGGGCGCGGGGCGCGGTCCTCGGGGAAGTTCACCACCACGCGGAAGGTCGGCCGCCGCCCGTGGCCTTCGGTCAGGGCGAAGGCGATCGCGCGGCGGTCGGTGTAGATCGTCATGTTGGTCGAGACGCGCGGCACGACCGGCTTGATCGACACGGTCTGACGGTTCGACAGGACCTCCACCTCGAAGCTCTCGCTGTCGCCCAGCAGGACCTGGTTGATCCGCTCGCCCGCGCCGAGCTCCACGGCCGTGTTCACCCGCAGATGCGTGTCGACGCGGATCACGTCGGAGGCGTCGTAGCGGACGTGCCGGACGCGGGCGTCCTGCCCCATGGTGACGGGCGCGCGTTCGGCCAAGACGGGGCCGGCGAGCAGCGCCGCGAGACATGCGATGGTCGCGGTCCTCATGTCCCGCCTCCTTCCCGAATGGCCTCCGCGTCGACGCGGAAGGCGGTGACCGTGAAGCCCAGCGGGTTCTCCCAGACCCGCGCGAGGCTGCGTTCCTGCCTTGGAGCGAACTCGAAGGCGACCGTGGCGACGAAGCTCTGGCTGCGCGGCGCCTCGCGGCGGCGGTGCAGCGTCTTGGTGAACCGCATCTGCGCCACGCCCGGCTCGAGGAAGGTGACCGAGCGCACGGCGACGTCGACCTGCGCCTCGGTGCCCAGCACGTCCGGCGGGTAGTCCGGAGAGCCGGGCGTCCAGAGCGCCGTCAGCGATCGGCGCGCCTGTCCCGAGGAGCGGCGGCGCACGCCTTCGAGCCGGGCCTGGATACCGGGGCGGAAGTACCCCTCGCGGTCGGACAGGTAGCTGACCAGCAGCGCCTCGCGCACCGCCTCCTGATCGGAGATGCCGGTGGGCCGCACCTGATAGACGCGCTCGGCGGCGCCGGTCGTGCCGTCGACCAGCACGGTGAAGACCTCCGTGCGCTGGAGCGGCAGCAGCGCCACGATCACGCCGGCCAGGGCCACCGCCACGCCGACGGCGCAGGCGGCCACGATCCAGGCCGTCCGCGCCGCCCGGCGCGGGCCGATCACGAGGTCCACGTCGAAGTCGCTCATCCCCTCATCCCTTCTTCATGCGCGCGGCCATGGCCCCGGCCCCGGCACGGGCCCCGCGCCCGACGAGGCCGCCCGCCCGGCCGGCGAGGTTGCTGTAATGCGCCATCGGCCCGCGCAGCGGCTGGCCCGTCCGTGCGCCCTCGAAGGTGCCGGCCCCGAAGCGCGCTGTCGCGCTGGCGCCGCGCCCGAGCGTCCTGCGCGACAGCCCGGCCGCGTCGGCCGCGATGCCGCCGATGGCGATGTTGGTGGCGGCGAGCGACTGCGCGAAGGACGGCACCAGCACGAGGAGGCCCGCGCCCAGCATCATCACGACCACGAAGGAGAGCGCCTCGCTCAGCGTCTCGATGCCGCCCATGTCGGGCGGCGCGACCGCCTCGCCCGCCGCGATGGTGAAGCCCGCCATGGCCGCGACGAGCAGCGGCACGAAGGCCATGCCGAGGGCGAGCTTCACCCAGGCCTCGAAGATCGGCGCGGTCTGGCGGAACAGCGTGCAGGCCACCATCGCCGGCGCGATCGCGATCAGGACGGCGATCATGATCTTGGCCGCCGACAGCACGATGATCGCCACCGTCGCCATGATCGAGGCGACGAGGAACATCAGCAGCCCGGCCATGGCGCCGACGACGAGGCCACCGCTCTCGGAGATGGCGTCGCCGATCTCCAGCGCCGTCCGGTAGAGGTCGTCGAGCCCGTCGTAGAGGTTGGTGACGGTCGCGCCCGACAGCGCGCTCAGCATGCCCGCGCCCAGCTCGGCCGGCGCCTCCGTCAGCGCGAGGTAGACCGCCGAGACGTTGCCGTAGACGAGGAACACGTTCACCAGCGTGATCCGCAGCGCGAGGCTCACGGCGGTGCCCAC
>CAZWWR010000383.1:0-2170 GCA_964637265.1 uncultured Jannaschia sp. | reverse complement strand
CGCCGCGGCGCGGGAGGCCGCCGCCGCGGCCGCCGACCTGCCCGCCCTGCGCGAGGCGCTGGCCGCCTACCCCCATTGCGAGCTTCGCCGCGGCGCCCGCAACGTCGTCTTCTCGGACGGGGATCCGCGCGCCCGGGTGATGCTGATCGGCGAGGCTCCGGGCCGCGACGAGGACATCCAGGGCCTGCCCTTCGTCGGCCGCTCCGGCCAGCTCCTCGACGTGATCCTGGGCCATGTCGGCCTCGCCCGGCGCCACGAGGACCCGGCGCGCAGCCTCTACATCACCAACGTCCTGCCCTGGCGCCCGCCGCAGAACCGCGATCCCGAACCGGCCGAGGTGGCGATGATGCTGCCCTTCCTCGAGCGCCACGTGGAGCTGGCCGACCCCGAGATCCTCGTGCTCATGGGCAACCACGCCTGCAACGCCGTGATCGGCCGGCGCGGCATCACCAAGCTGCGCGGCCAGTGGACGCAGGGCTTCGGCCGCCCCGCCCTGCCGATGCTCCACACCGCCTACCTGCTCCGCAACCCGCACGCCAAGCGGCAGGCCTGGGCCGACATGCTGGAGCTCGCCGCCCGGCTCGACCTCTAGGCGCGCCGCACGGGCCCCGCGCCGGCCCGCCGGGAGGCGCCTGCCGCGCCGGCCCGCCCCGAAGGCCTCACCCGTGCAGCGCTCCCGCCACCGGCGGCCCGACGGAGAAGCGGTGGAAGGCCGCCTCGAACCCCTCCCGTTCGGGCGAGCAGAGATAGGGTCCGACCCGCGCCGCTTCCGCCCCGAAGGGCGCGAGCCGCGCCGTGGCCCACGCCCCTCCGGCCCGATGCTGCAGAAGCAGGGCGCCGCCCTCGCGGATCATCCGGATCTCCAGCGGCCCGCGCAGCGCGAGGGGGGTGGCCGACCAGTCCGACCGGCCCTGCGTGACCACGGCGCTCAGATGCGGCGCCCCGTCCGTCAGCTCGACGCCGAACTTCACCCACTGCTCCGGGCCGGAGCGCAGCATGAGGCCCGCCTGGTCGTAGAGCGTGCGGTAGGCCCCCTCGAAGGCGAGCGTGACCGTGAACTCCGCCGGCGCCGGCCGCAGCAGCGCATGGCCGTCGTCGCGGACGAAGCCGTAATGCGTGTGCCGCCAGAAATCCGTCCGCGGCCCGGACCGGGCGTGCAGCACGCCGTCCTCCACCCGCGCCTCCGGCGGGGGGTTGAGCCACGCGCCCTCCCACGTCTTCGCGCCGCTCCCGGTCATGCCACGGCCAGCCGCCCCGCCCCGCGGCGCAGCGCCAGATACGCGGCCGCCGCGGCGGCGGCGAAGGAGAGGGCGATCCAGGGCATCTGCTCGGGGAAGTCCATGCCCGCGTCGATCCCCGCGCCGACGAGGCCGGGGCCCAGCGCCGTCCCGGCGACCATGACGGCGGCCGCCGCGGCCTTGATCGAGCCGATGTGCCGGGTGCCGTAGAGCTCCGCCCAGAGCGCGACGGAGACCGTCGCCATCGTGCCCTGCGTGACGGCGAGCAGGAGCACGCCCGGCACCGCCCAGGCGAGGCTCGGCGCCCAGGCCAGCACCGCGAAGGCCGCCCCCATCGGCAGCAGGCTCGGGGCAAAGAGGCGCCGGGCGCCGTGCCGGTCGATCAGCGGGCCGGACAGGAAGGTCGAGGCCGTGGCGGCCGCCATAATCAGCGGGAACAGCGCGACGAAGCCGATCTGGCTCCAGCCCTTCGCCTCCGGCAGGTGCGTCTGGAAGAAGAAGAACGCCGTGCCGAAGGAGGGCGAGGCCAGCAGCGCCGGGACGAGCGCCCAGAACAGCCCCGAGCGGAGCACCTCGGCCCGGGTCCAGTGCCGCCCGCTCAGCCCGGCGGTGGCGTCCCGCCCGTCCGCCCCGATCTCCGTCGCCCGCGCCTCCGCCTGCCGGGGGAGCGACAGGAGGCGCCGCGCGGGCAGGATGGCGGCGAGGCAGATGGCGCCGCAGAGCAGCCACAGCGCGCCCGCCCCGACCCGCGGCAGGAGCGCCGTGAACAGCAGCGGCAGCACCGCCTGCCCCGCCGAGAAGCCCAGCGCCGCGAAGGCGATGGCCCGGCCCCGCGTCGCCACGAACCACCGCGCCATCGCCACGAGCGCGATGTGGCTCAGCATCCCCTGGCCGAACAGGCGCAGGCCCAGTACCAGGGGCACCAGCGCCCA
>CAZWWR010000382.1:0-2171 GCA_964637265.1 uncultured Jannaschia sp. | reverse complement strand
TCCAGAACATCGCGCTGTTCGAGGGGATGAGCGTGCTCGACAACGTCATGACGGGGCGGATCGGGCACATGAAGGCGAACATCGCGCAGCAGGCCTGGTGGTGGGGCCGCGCCCGCCGGGAGGAGACGGAGAACCGCGCCGCCGTGGAGCGGGTGATCGACTTCCTGGAGATCCAGCACATCCGCAAGACGCCCGTGGGCCGTCTGCCCTACGGCCTCAAGAAGCGGGTGGAGCTCGCCCGCGCGCTCGCCGCCGAGCCGAAGCTGCTGCTGCTCGACGAGCCGATGGCGGGGATGAACGTCGAGGAGAAGGAGGACATGAGCCGCTTCATCCTCGACGTGAACGACGAGTTCGGCACCACCATCGCGCTGATCGAGCACGACATGGGCGTGGTGATGGACCTCTCCGACCGGGTCGTGGTGATGGATTACGGACGCAAGATCGGGGACGGCACGCCCGCGGAGGTGCGCGCCAACCAGGACGTGATCGACGCGTATCTGGGGGTGGCGCATGACTGAGCGACGCCCGCGCTCGTGGCCGGCGCCGGGGCTCCGCCCCGGACCCCGAGGTCTCCGGGCCGAGAAGAAAGCCAGGAACGCCCGCGGGCGGGCCGGGTTCTTCCTCTCGAACGAGAGGAAACATCATGTCGGATCACGAGACCTGGCTGAAGAAGACGCTCGCGGACATCCTCGGAGAGGACCGGGGCCTGCCGGACTACACCATCCAGCGGCTGCGGGGCTTCCGGCCCGAGGACCTGTCCGAGCTGCGCCGGAACGAGCGGGAGGCCGTGCTGGGCGCGTTCAAGCGGATGGCCCACGAATCCCGCAACGTGCGGCAGGCGACCAAGACCGAGGACGGCAACCGCGTGCCCCCCTTCGTGGACGGGGACATCGACTGGGGCCTGCGCGCTGCCAAGTCGGCGCTGGAGGCCGTTCCGGCGGGCGAGCGCTCGGAGAAGGCCAACGAGCTGCTGATCGCCTGCACCTGCCCAGCGGCCACGGGGGCGAACCCGGGCATCGACGGGGGCACCCGCGCCTTCGACGATCCGCAGCCCGCCTTGGAGCGCGAGCCCGGCTCGCCGGAGAAGCCCTTGCCCTACTGAGCGCGTCCCGGGCGGGCCGTTCAGTTCCCGCTCGGGACGATTACGTCAGGAAAGACGAACCGATAACGGTCCATGTCCGGGCCGTCCGGCAGGGTGCCGGTCACGACCGCTCCGTCGGAGAAGGTCGCAGTGACGGTCGCGTTCGGCACCTTGCCGTTGTTCCAGAGAAGGCGGCGGGCATCCTCGATGGACCCGGCGCCGGTGGAGCGTTCCCGATCGATATCGACATCCATCCGCACCTCCATCCCTGGGGCGAATCCGTCGAAGGCCAGTTCCAGCACCTTGGAACGGATCCCGCCGCCCTGGTCGTAGTCGGGCCTCAGCAGACGCATCGTCACGCCCTTCGTCGTCGCGACCTGCGACCGGGGGTCGGTAAGCGGCACGGGACCGTCGAACGTGACCGGCCCGAAGGCCTCCCAGGCGAAGGCGACGATGTCCTGCGTGGGGGAGAGGTTCTCGATCCGAAAGACTATATGGTTGAAGGTGTGCCGGGCGGAGGGAAAGTCCTCGATCTCGAGGGCGAAGCGTTGCGCCGCGGCCGGTGCCGCCGAGATCAGAATCGCGAGGATCGCGGCCGTCATGCGCTCGCCCATCGAACGGTATCCAGTCAGTCGCGCGTAGGATCGGAGGTTAGGCCGCGCCCCGGCGCGGGTCACTGCGGCGCCGAGACGCGTCTCGAGAAGCAGTGTTCCAGCCGCCTGCGAATGAAGGCCGAACGGGGCTGGGCAGAGCGGGAAGCGCGCGTCGCGGCGCGCGGAGGGAGGACGTAGATGCCGGATCAACTCCTGTTCGCGACCGAAGTGGCGCTCAACGGGCTCATGGCCGGGGTGATGTACTCGCTCGTGGCGCTGGGCTTCGTGCTCATCTTCAAGGCGAGCGGAATCTTCAACTACGCGCAGGGGGTCATGGCCCTCTTCGCGGCGATGACGCTCGTGGGGATCCAGAACGGGCAGGTGCCCTTCGCCCACCTCATCAACGCCATCTTCGGCACGCAGATCCACTACTTCGGCTGGCAGGTGCCGGCGCTGCTCGCCATCGCGCTGACGGTCGTCGTCATGATCGGCTTCGC
>CAZWWR010000381.1:0-2172 GCA_964637265.1 uncultured Jannaschia sp. | reverse complement strand
GGCGGCACACAGGACGGCGCGGAGGGCGGCGCAGAGGACGGCGACGGCATCGAAGGGGACGGCGCGGATGGCAAGCTTCTCGGTCGTGTCCCTGATGAAGGAGACGCCGGACGTGATCGCCCGCTTCGCGCGGCACTACCACCGCATCGGCGCGGAGCGGATCCACGTCTACGTCGACGGCCCCCTCGCCCCCGATCTCGATCCGGCGGCGCTCGCGGAGTGGGGGGTCGAGCTCACGGCCTGCGACGCGGCCTTCTGGGAGGCCGAGGGGATCGAGCGCCCCGACACGATCCAGACGCGGCAGTCCGAGATCTACCAGCTCGCCCAGCGGCGCTGCCGGAGCGACTGGCTGTTCGTGTGCGACGCCGACGAGTTCATCCTCGACCGCATCCCCGTCCCCGACTTCCTCGACCGCATCCCGCGCGACGTCATCTCGGTGCGCATCCCCCCGGCCGAGGCGGTCTGGGGCCCGGGCGAGCCGGTGGGCACGCCCTTCGGCTCGACCTGGTTCCGCCGCCCCGTGCCGGGCCGCCGGCTCGCCGCGCGCGCCTACGGGCCCTGGGCGGGGCTGCTGCAGAACGGGCTGGCGGGCTACAAGGCGGGCAAGCAGTTCGTGCGCAGCGACGCCCGGTTCGACCTGATCCACCTGCACGTCTCCAAGGTGGACGGCCGCAAGGTCAGCCCCTGGGCCCGGCAGATCGACCCCGCGCTCGCGGCCGTGGAGGTCGCCCATTACGAGGCCATCGGCTTCGAGCGCTGGCGGCGCAAGTTCGCCCGGCGCCTGGGCGACAGCCCGGTCGCCATCCGCCGCCGCTCGCCGCACCGGCGCCGCCAGCAGGCGGCGTTCCGGATCTGCAGCCGGCTCGGCCCCTGGGCGCTGCGCCTGCTCTTCGCCCGGCTCTACCGCCTCGACGCCCGCCAGCTGCGCGTCCTCGAGGCCCGCGGCCTCGCCTTCCGGACGGACCTCTTCGGGAGCGCGGCCTAGAGGCGGGACTCCGGCCGCCGCCCCTCGAGGCCGCCCCCAGAAGACTGCCCCAGGAGACCGGCCGCCCATGTCCCACGCCCCCCGCGCCCTGCTGATCGCCGAGGCCGCCAACCCCGAATGGGTCAGCGTCCCGCTGGTGGGCTGGTCGCTCGCCCGCGCGCTCGGGGACGTGGCCCGCACCCACATCGTCACCCAGATCCGCAACCGCGACGCCTTCCTGCGCGCCGGGCTCGAGGAGGGCCGCGACTTCACCGCCATCGACACCGAGCCGCTGGCCCGCCCGATGTGGCGCGCGGCCAGCCTGCTGCGCGGCGGGGCGGGAAAGGGCTGGACGATGACCACGGCCGTCTCGGGCCTCGTCTACCCCTATTTCGAGCGCCTCGTCTGGCGCCGCTTCGGCCCCGGGATCCGCGCCGGCGAGTGGGACGTGGTGCACCGCATCACGCCGCTCTCGCCCACCGCCACCTCCTCGCTCGCCGGCCGCTGCCGGGCCGCGGGCACGCCCTTCGTGATGGGGCCGCTCAACGGCGGCGTGCCCTGGCCGCCGGGCTTCGACGCCGAGCGGCGCCGGGAGAGGGAGTGGCTCTCCTACGTGCGGGGGCTCTACCGGCTCTCGCCGGGCCGCGGCGCCATGCTCGCCGCGAGCGCCGCCATCCTGTGCGGCTCGCGGCACACGATGGGCGAGATCCCCCGCCGCCACCGCGACAGGTGCGTCTGGCTGCCGGAGAACGCCATCGACCCCGCGCGCTTCTCCCGCGAGGCGCCGCAGGACGTGTCCGGCCCGCTGCGCGCCTGCTTCGTCGGCCGGCTCGTGCCCTACAAGGGCCCCGACATGGCGATCGCGGCCGGCGCCGCGCTGATGCGGGAGGGGCGGCTCGTGCTCGACGTGGTGGGCGACGGGCCGATGATGGGGGAGCTTCGCGCGCAGGCGGCGCGCGAGGGCGTCGAGGGGGCGGTGCGCTTCCACGGGGCGCTGCCGCACGCGCAGGTGCAGGACGTGCTGGCGCGCGCCAACCTGCTGCTCTTCCCGTCGGTGCGCGAGTTCGGCGGCGGCGTGGTGCTCGAGGCGATGGCGCTCGGCGTGGTGCCGCTCGTGGTCGACTACGCGGGCCCGGGCGAGCTGGTGCGCCCCGACACGGGCCTCGCCGTGCCGATCGGCCCGCGCGGGGAGATCGTGGCCGCGCTCG
>CAZWWR010000380.1:0-2175 GCA_964637265.1 uncultured Jannaschia sp. | reverse complement strand
CCGCCTCGACGGCGCGCGCGGCTGGCGGATGCTCCGGTACGTCATCCTGCCGCAGCTCCGCCCCGCCACCTTCATCGCCTTCGTCGTCACGATCATCGGCGCGCTCCGCTCCTTCGACCTGATCTCGATCATGACGAACGGCGGGCCCTTCGGCTCCACGAGGGTGCTCAGCTTCTACATGTTCGAGAAGGCGCTGGCCGAGTTCGGCTTCCGCATGGGCTACGGCTCGGCCATCGCCGTCGTGCTGTTCCTCATCATGTTCGTCTTCATCGCCTACTTCCTCTGGTCGATGTGGCGCGACGAGCGGGAGGCGCGGCGGTGATCGGGGCGCCTTCGGCCATGTGCATCGCCGGCCCCGGCACGGCGCAATCCTTGTGCCGCGAGGCGCTGCGCCTGCCACTCCAGCACGCGGCCGGGCCTCGTCGGCCGCTCCGCTGGTCTCCCCCTCGCGACGGTGAGCGCCTCCGACACCCAGCGGGATCTCGATGCTCGCGGCGTCGAGATGCTCCGTCAGTGCCAGAGGCTGCCTCGGGCCGGCTTGCTCCTCCACCCGCGCGGCCCATGGCGGAACGTGATCACGCTCGCGGAACCCCCTGCATGACGAGGCCTCCGCACCTCCCCCCCGCGCCGCCGCAGGCGGGGCTTGGCCTTCCCCGGGGTGTCACGCTCGGCGCCTCTCCGGCAGAGGGCGGGGATGGAGGGATCGATCAAATGGATTGCCGCGGCGGGCGGGTCGCCGTGCTTACGGCCGGTCGGCCCGCGCCCGCCGCGTCGGCGAGTTGCGGAACCCCGCCCGGGCGCATCCCAACCATCGGGGAGAGGGCCGCCTCCCGTGAGGCCCATGCCAAGATGCCCGCCGCCGGGTCCGGCCGGACGATGGTCCTTGCCGATCGCGAGACCTACGCCATGCCCACGGCGCGCAGCATCGAGGAAAGGTCATGACCCGCGTTGATTTCGACGCCCTCTGCGCCCTCCGCCCCGGCGCCGTCCTTTCGGGCCCGGGCGAGCTCGACGCGTGGAAGGTGGGCGGCAAGATGTTCGCCTGCTACGGCGACGTCGAGGCCCGGGCGACCAACACCGAGACGGTCGTCGTCCGGGTGCCCGACGAGGAGACGGCCGCCATGCTCATCGACGCCGGTGCGGCCCACAAGCCGCGCTATTTCCGCGGCGCCTGGGTGGGCCTGACGCTTGAGGGGCTCGAGCCGGAGGAGGCCGCCCACCGCATCGCCGTCTCCTACGCCACGATCCGCAGCCGCCTCACGAAGAAGGCCCAGGCCGAATTGCCGCCCATGGGGGACGCGCGATGACCTCGCTTCCCGCCTCGCCCGCCCCGGCCCCCGAGCCGGGGCCCCGCGCCCGTCCCGGCGAGGCCCCGGATCAGGTCCGGGGCGGGCGAGGATAGCCGCGATGTTCCCCCGCCCCATCCAGTCCCGCTCCGAGGCCGCGCAGGCGACCTACAAGGCGCTCCTGCCGCTGGCCCTCCTCATGTGGCTGCTGCCGCTGATCGCGGTGATGCTGTTCTCGATCAAGCCGGCCGAGGACTTCACGACCGGCAACTACTGGGGCCTGCCCTCCACCTTCGCGGGTTTCGCCAACTACGGCGCGGTGTTCCTCGAGTCGGACATGCCGCGCTACCTGCTGAACTCGGTGCTCATCACCGTGCCCACCGTGATCGGCGCGATCGCGCTCTCCTCGATGACGGGCTTCGCGCTGGGGATCTACCGGTTCAAGGGCAACCTGTTGATCTTCTTCATGTTCATCGCGGGCAACTTCGTCCCGTTCCAGATCCTCATGGTGCCCGTCCGGGACCTGACGCTGAACATCGGCCTCTACGACACGATCGCGGGGCTGGTGCTGTTCCACGTCGCCTTCCAGACCGGGTTCTGCACGCTCTTCATGCGCAACTTCATCCGCGCGCTGCCCTATGAGCTGATCGAGGCCGCGCGGGTCGAGGGCGTCGCGGAATGGCGCATCTTCTGGTTCGTCGTCCTGCCGCTGATGAAGCCCGCCATCGCCGCACTCGCCGTCCTGGTCTTCACCTTCATCTGGAACGACTACTTCTGGGCCATCGTCCTGACCCAGGGCCCCGACAGCCAGCCCGTCACCGCCGGCATCACCTCCTTCAACGCGCAGTACCGCGCCGCCTACCACCTGATGAGCGCGGGCAGCATCGTC
>CAZWWR010000379.1:0-2177 GCA_964637265.1 uncultured Jannaschia sp. | reverse complement strand
ATGAACCGCACGGCCAGGTCCTCGCCCAGCACGCGGACGAACGGCGCGACATGCGCGGGAGCCCTGACGGCGGGGATCGGGCCGCGCGGAGGTGCGGGCCCGGCGCGGGCGGCCGGGGCCCTGCCCGAATGACACAAGGGGGCCGGGCGGCGGCGCTCGGGTGTGGACCGGCGCCGGAGCGCGCGTTACCGTGTCCGGCAAAACCGGGGGGCACAGGCAAACCGCCCCCCTCGAGCAGACACCGGTCACACGGCCCCGCCCGAGGCACGACGGCATGGACTATCCGCAGCGGCTCGAAGGGCTGCCTCCCTACGCGTTCCCGCGTCTGCGGGCGCTGCTCGACGGCGTGACGCCGGGGGCGGATCCGATCGTGATGACGATCGGCGATCCGCGGCATCCGCCGCCGGACTTCGTGGCCGAGGAGGTCGCCCGCCACGCGGACGGGTTCCGCCGCTACCCGCCCAACGAGGGCGCGCCGGAGCTGCGCGCGGCCATCTCGGGGTGGCTGGGGCGGCGCTACGGCGTGGAGGTGGACCCTGAGACCCGGCTGCTGCCGCTCAACGGGACGCGGGAGGGGCTGTTCAACGCCGCGCTCGCGCTCTGCCCGGAGGAGAAGGGCGGCGGGCGGCCCTACGTGCTGGTGCCCAACCCGTTCTACCAGGTCTACGCGGTGGGGGCGCTGGCGGCCGGCGCGGAGCCCGTCTTCGTGAACGCCACCGCGCGGACGGGCGACCTGCCCGACTTCGCGGGCCTGCCGCGGGAGGTGCTCGACCGGACGGCGCTGGCCTATGTCTGCTCGCCGGCCAACCCGCAGGGCGCGGTGGCGCCGGCGGAGTGGTGGCGCGGGGTGCTGGAGCTGGCCGAGCGGCACGACTTCCGGGTCCTGGCCGACGAGTGCTACTCCGAGATCTACCGCGGCGCGCCGCCCGAGGGCGTGCTCCCGGCGGCCGAGGCGGCGGGCGCCGATCCGGAGCGCGTGGTGGCGTTCCACTCGCTCTCGAAGCGCTCGAACCTCGCCGGGCTGCGCTCGGGCTTCGCGGCGGCGGGGCCCGCGACGATGGCGCGGATGCGCCGGCTGCGGGCCTATGCCGGCGCGCCGCTGCCGCTGCCGCTGCAGATGGCGTCGGTGCGGGCCTGGGGCGACGAGGCCCATGTCGAGGAGAACCGCCGCCTCTACGGCAAGAAGTTCACGATCGCGCGGCGGATCCTCGGCGGGGTGCCCGGCGTGTCGATCCCCGACGCGGGGTTCTTCCTGTGGCTGCCGGTGCCCGAGGGGTTCGAGGGCGGCGACGGGGAGCGCGCGGCGCGGCGCATCTGGGCCGAGGCGGGGGTGCAGGTCCTGCCGGGGGCGTACCTGGCGCGGGACGGCGGCCTCGGCGGCGGGCCCGACGGGGGCGACCTTCCGGGCAACCCGGGCGCGGGGCACGTGCGGGTCGCGCTGGTGGCGATGGAGACGCGGGTGCGGGAGGGCCTCTCGCGGCTCCGGACGTGCCTTTACGGAGATTGAGGAGCGACATGGCCTATCAGGTGCGAAGCCGAGACCCCCTGCTGGACAGCGCCGTGCAGCTCACCCTGACGCGGCGGCTGCGCGAGGGGGCGGGCGTGCTGCTGGTCGCGCTGGGCGCCTGCCTCGGCGCGGTGCTGTGGAGCTTCCACCCGGACGATCCGTCCTGGCTGGTGGCGGCCGACGCCGCGCCGCGCAACTGGCTCGGCCTCGCGGGCGCGTCGGTGGCCGCGCCGGCGCATCTGGTGCTGGGCAACGGGGCCTGGGGCGTGGCGATCGGGCTGGTCGCCTGGGGCCTGCGCTTCGCCTTCCACGCGGGCGCCGAGCGGGTGCTGCCGCGGGGGCTGTTCGTGGCGGCCTGGGCGCTGCTGCTGTCGGTGTACTGGGCGACGACGCCGCCGCCCGCGGGCTGGCAGCACGATTACGGGATGGGCGGGCTGCTGGGCGACGCGGCGCTGGGGCTGCTGCTGTCGCTGGCGCCGATCGACGCGGTGGCGGGGCTCCGCATCCTGACGCTCGCCATCGCCGCGGCGACGGTGGTGTTCGGCGCCTGGGTGCTCGGGGTGACGCGCGACGAGGCGGCACGCTTCGGGGCGTTCCTCCTGCGCGGGCTGGGCACGCTCTGGCACGGGCTGGGCACGGGGGCCGGCGCGCTGGGCGCGCGGGCGGCCCG
>CAZWWR010000378.1:0-2185 GCA_964637265.1 uncultured Jannaschia sp. | reverse complement strand
TTCGAGATGGAGGACCAGCGCAACTGGACCGACGCCTCCTACAAGACCTACGTCCGCCCGCTCGCGCTGCCGTGGCCCTACCGGATCGAGCCCGGGGAGGAGGTGCGTCAGCGGATCACCGTGACGATCCGGGGTGAGACGCGGGCCACGGCGGAGGCGGGCGCGGTGGCGCTCTCGCCGGGCCCGGCGCTCGGCCCCGTCCCGCCGCTGGGCCTCGGCCTCCGGCCGGAGGGAGTGGAGACCGCGCGGGAGGCCCTGCCGGTCCTGCGGGAGATGGGGCCCGCCTACCTCGTCCTGCACCACGACCCGCGCGCCGGACACGGGCGCGAGACGCTCGAAGCGATGCTCGGGGTCGCGCGCGAACTGGGGGCGGAGGCCTGGCTGGAGGCGGTGGTCGAGGCGACGCAGGACGATGCCGCGGCGGCGGAGCTCGCCGCGCTGGGCGAGGTGGCGGACATCCTCGGGCGGCCCTTCCCCACCGTGCTCGTCTCGCCCGCGCCCGACCTCAAGTGCACCCTCCCGGGCTCGGAATGGCCCGCCGCGCCCGATGCCGGACGGCTCTACGACGCGGCGCGGGCGGCCTTCCCAAACGCCCGGATCGGCGGCGGCATGTTCTCGTACTTCACCGAGCTCAACCGGAAGCGCCCACCCGTGGAGAAGCTCGACCTCGTAAGCTTCACGACCTCGCCCATGGTCCATGCCGGCGACGACCGCTCGGTCATGGAATCGCGGGAGGCGCATCCGGCGATCGTGGCGTCCGTCGACCGGATCGCCGACGGCGTCGCCTGGGCGGTGGGCCCCTCGGCCATCGGCGTGCGGGACAACCCCTATGGCGATGCGGCGAAGGAGAACCCGGGCAACGTCCGCCAGGCGATGAACCGCAACGATCCCCGCCAGCGCGGCCTCCTCGGCGCGGCCTGGGCGCTGGGCTACTTCGCGGACTTCGCCGGCGGCGGGGCGTCGGGCGTCGCGCTCGGGGCGCCGACGGGCGCGTTCGGGGCCATCGCGGCGCCGGGTGACGACCCCCAGCCGTGGTACGACGCGCGGCTGCGCGACGGGTCCGGCGGCGTCTATCCCGTGTTCCACGTGCTCCGCGGCCTCGCGCGGCTGCGCGGCGCGGAGAGGCGGTCGCTCGGCCTGCCCGCGGCCGGGCCGCTCTGCGGCCTCCACGCCGGCGGCGAAAGCTGGATCGCGAATACCGGGGCCGAGGCCGTGGATGTGGACGTGCCCGAGGGCGCGGAGATCTCGCTCCTCGAGGCCGAGGGCTTCGCGTCGGCCGCCGCGTCGCCGGACTACATGGACGCCACGCGCCCGGTGCCCGGCCCGCTCCGGCTCGACGCCTACGCCGTGGCGCGCGTCGTGACGGGGGGCTGAGGCACCGCACGGGTGCCGGGCCGGGCCAAGGTGGGGCGGGCCAAGGTGGGGCGGGAGCCCCGGAGGGAGGACGCACATGCTTCTGGGATGCATCGGCGACGACTTCACCGGATCCTCGGATCTGGGCAACACGCTGACCCGCGGGGGCATGCGGTGCGTGCAGTACGTGGGCGTCCCCGAGGCCCCGGCCGAGGCGGGGATCGAGGCCGGGATCGTCGCGCTCAAGTCGCGCTCCGTCCCGGTCGGGGAGGCGGTGCGGGCTTCGCTCGCGGCGCTCGAGTGGCTGCGGGCGCAGGGCTGCGAGCAGGTCCTGTTCAAGTACTGCTCCACCTTCGATTCCACCCCCGAGGGCAACATCGGACCGGTGGCCGAGGCGCTGGCCGACGCGCTCGGGACGCGGCGGGTGCTGGTCTGCCCGGCCTTCCCGGCGACGGGCCGGACGGTGTTCCAGGGGCACCTCTTCGTGGGCGACCGCCTGCTGAGCGAGAGCGGCATGGAGGCGCATCCGATCACCCCCATGACCGATCCCGACATCCGCCGCTGGCTGGCCTGCCAGAGCCGGGGCACGGTGGGGCACGTGCCCTCGGACGTGGTGCGGGACGGCCCGGAGGCCGTGCGCGCGCGCCTCGACGCCGAGGACGCGGCCGGCCACCGCCTGATCGTCGCGGACGCCGTCGGGGACGACGATCTCGTCACCCTCGGGGCGGCCGCGGCGGGGCTGCCGCTCCTGACCGGCGGCTCCGGCATCGCGCTCGGCCTGCCCGGGGTGTTCCGGGAGGCGGGGCGCCTGTCGGGCGACGGCGCGGCCTGG
>CAZWWR010000377.1:0-2192 GCA_964637265.1 uncultured Jannaschia sp. | reverse complement strand
CGACGGGCTCGGGGTGCCGGTGATCGCGGCCGACGACGCCCGCGCCGCGCTGGCCTTCGCCGCCGCGCTCTGGGCGGGGCCGCCGCCCGGCTGCGTCGTCGCCGTGACCGGCACCAACGGCAAGACCTCGGTCGCCTCCTTCACCCGGCAGCTGTGGGAGGCGCTGGGCCACCGCGCGGCCAATCTCGGCACCACCGGCGTCGAGGGCGCCTACGACGCGCCGGGGATGCTCACCACGCCGGAGCCCGTCGCGCTGCACCGCCTGCTGGCCGACATGGCCCGCGCCGGCGTCACCCACGCGGCGATGGAGGCGTCGAGCCACGGGCTCGACCAGCGGCGGCTCGAGGCCGTGCCGCTCGCCGCGGCGGGCTTCACCAACCTCTCCCAGGACCATCTCGACTACCACGGCACGATGGAGGCCTACTTCGCCGCGAAGTCCGGGCTCTTCGACCGGCTCCTGCCGGAGGAGGGCGTGGCCGTGGTGAACCTCGACGACGTGCATGGCCGCCGCATCGCCGAGGCCTGCGCCGGCCGGGGGCAGGAGGTGATCGGCGTGGGGCGGGCGGAGGACGCCCGCCTCCGCGTCACCGGCCAGCGCTTCGACGCCACGGGCCAGGATCTGCTGTTCCGCTGGCAGGGACGGGCCGCCTCGGCGCGGCTGCCTCTGGTCGGCGGGTTCCAGGCGGGCAACGCGCTCCTCGCGGCGGGGCTCGCGATCGCCTCGGGGGAGGCGGCCGACGCCGTGCTGGGCACGCTGCCCCGCCTCCGCGGCGTTCGCGGCCGCATGGAGCTCGCCGCCACGCGCGAGGGGGGCGCGGCCGTCTATGTCGACTATGCCCACACGCCCGACGCCGTCGCCACGGCCCTGCGCGCGCTCCGCCCGCACGTGCTGGGCCGAATCGTGGCGGTCGTTGGCGCCGGCGGCGATCGCGACCGTGGCAAGCGACCCATGATGGGCCGCGCGGCCGCCGAGCATGCCGACGCGGTGATCGTTACCGACGACAACCCCCGCTCCGAGGATCCGGCCGCCATCCGCGCCGCCGTTCTCGAGGGCGCCCCCGGGGCGCAGGAGGTGGGCGACCGGGCCGAGGCCATCCTGCGCGGCGCCGCGATGCTCGAGGCCGGCGACGCGCTGCTCGTGATGGGCAAGGGGCACGAGGCGGGGCAGGAGGTGGCGGGCCAGGTCTATCCGTTCGACGACCGGGAGCAGGCGAGCCTCGCCGTCGCCGCGCTCGAGGGGCGCGAGGCATGAGCCTGTGGAGCTCCGCCGAGGCGGAGGCGGCCACCGGCGGGCGCGCCACCGCGCCCTTCGAGGCCTCCGGACTGTCCATCGATTCGCGCTCGCTGGCGCCGGGCGACCTCTTCGTCGCGCTGCGGGACGCCCGCGACGGCCACGACTTCGCGGCCGCCGCCTTCGAGCGCGGCGCCGCCGCCGCGCTGGTCAGCCGCGTGCCCGAAGGGCTCGACACCGACGATACCGCCCGCCCGCTCCTCCTCGTGGAGGACGTGCAGGCCGCCCTCGAGGCGCTGGGCCGCGCCGGCCGCGCCCGCACGGAGGCGAGGGTGCTGGCGATCACCGGCTCGGTGGGCAAGACCTCGACGAAGGACATGGCCGCCCACATGCTCGCCGACCAGGGCCGCACCCACGCCGCCGTCCGCAGCTTCAACAACCACTGGGGCGTGCCGCTCACCCTCGCCCGGATGCCGCGCGACGCCGAGTTCGCCGTGATCGAGATCGGCATGAACGGCCCCGGCGAGATCTCCCCCCTGGCCGCCATGGCCCGCCCCCACGCCGCCATCGTCACGACGGTCGGGCCCGTCCATCTCGAGGGCTTCCCCGGCACCGGGATCCGCGGCATCGCGGCGGAGAAGGCTTCGATCTTCTCGGGGCTGGAGCCCGGCGGCGTCGCCATCTGGAACGCCGACCTCGGCGGCCTTTCGGGCATCCTCGGCCGCGCCGCCCCCGGCGGCGGCCAGTCCTTCGGCGCCGAGCCCGACGCCGACTGGCGCCTCGTCTCCGTCCATTCGGGCGCCGACGCCGTCACCTGCGAGGCCGAGGGGCCCGACGGCCCGTTCCTCTTCCGCATCGGCACGCCTGGCACCCACTTCGCCACCAACGCGCTGGCCCTGCTCGCCGCGCTCCCCGCCCTCGGCGCGGACCCGGCGCGCGGGGCGCTGGCGCTCGGCGCGTG
>CAZWWR010000376.1:0-2213 GCA_964637265.1 uncultured Jannaschia sp. | reverse complement strand
CGGTCGGGCGGATGTTCTCGGCCCAGATCACGCCGCCATGGGCCTCGACGATCTGCCGCGAGATGTGGAGGCCGAGGCCCGAATGGTCGCCGAACTGCGCGTCGGGCCGCTCGGAGTAGAACCGCTCGAACACCTTCGAGAGGGCGGCCTCCGGGATGCCCGGGCCGGTGTCCTCGACCACGAGGAGGACGCGTTCCCCCCGGCGCCGGATCCAGACGCGCACCGCGTCCCCCGATACGCAGAAGCTGACGGCGTTCGTCACGAGGTTGACGATCACCTGCGCGAGCCGTGCCTCCAGACCCATCATCGGGATCCGGCCCTCGGGCAGGTCCGTGACGAGGGTGATGCCCCGGGCCTCCGCCTCCCCGCCGTGGTGGGCGCAGAGCGAGGAGACCAGCGCGACAAGGTCGAACGGCTCCTCCTCCTCCTTGACGAGCTCGCTGTCGAGGCGGGACGCGTTGGAGATGTCGCTGACGAGACGGTCGAGGCGCCGGACGTCGTGCTCGATCACCCCGATCAGCCTCTCGCGCTGGTCCTCGCCCCGTGCGACGCGCAACGTGCCGACCGCGGCGCGCAGCGATGCGAGGGGGTTCTTGATCTCGTGGGCCACGTCGGCGGCGAAGTGCTCGTTGCTGTCGATCCGGTCGTAGAGGGCCGCCACCATGCCCCGAAGCGCCTGCGACAGGCGGCCGATCTCGTCGGGCCGGGCCGACATGTCCGGGATGCGGATGCGCTGCGGCGCGTTCAACCGGGCGTGGACGTCGCGTCCGACCTCCGCGGCGGCCGAGAGATCGGACAGCGGATTGGCGATGGTCGAAGCGAGGACGAGCGAGAGCCCGATCGACACGAAGACGGCGATGAGGAAGAGCTGAAGCACCTGCTCCCGCTTCAGGCGGAGGAGTTCCTCGACCTCGCCCGCACGGGTCGTGACGGCGACGGCCCCCGCCTGCCGTCCGTCGGCCTCGATCGGGGCGACCACGGTGTAGACGGGGCCCGCCGCGTTGCGCCAGCCACGGATCGAAGTCTCCCCTGAGCCGGTCGCCCCGGCGAGGTCGCGCGCGACCTCGACGCTGGCTGGCACGTCCGCGGCCTCGCGGCCGGACAGGCCGAGGCCGGTCCAAAAGCGGGACATCGCCCCGGTGATCACGGTGGCGCGCGCGGAGGGATCGGACATGCCCACCACCGGCAGCGGCTCCGGCGCGCCCGTCGCCTCGGCCAGCAGGCGGCCCGAGGGGTCGAGCACGTGCACCTCGACCCCGCGAGGCAGGTCCATACCGGAGAGGACGCCCGGTGCACCGGTCCGCAGCACCGCCGGCCCGCCCCCCGGACCGGCGGCGAGCGAGGCCTCGAACACCTGGGCGACGAGCCGCGCCTCGGAGGCGAGACCGGCCTCCCGCTGGGAGACGAGGCTGTCCCGGGTCGGGTCGAGGAACAGGACGCCGGCCACGAGGAGGAGGATGGCGAGCATGTTCGAGAGGATGATCTTGCGCGCGATCGGCGAGCGGTCGATCGTCACGAGGCCTCCGCTCGAGCCTCCCCCCTGCGCGCCGGCCCCGTCGGCCGCGCCCTGCCCGCCCCCCCCCGAGGGAGCGGGCGTGCCGGGCGGGCGCTTCGCGCGACCCATGTCCGAGGCCAGCGCCATCGCGCCGGCTACTCCTCGGTGTAGCGGTAGCCGATGCCGTACAGCGTCTCGATGGCGGAGAACTCCTCGTCCACCGCGCGCATCTTCTTGCGCAGGCGCTTGATGTGGCTGTCGATCGTGCGGTCGTCGACGTAGACCTGATCGTCGTAGGCCACGTCCATGAGCTGATCCCGCGACTTCACGAAGCCCGGCCGCTGCGCCAGGGCCTGCAGCAGCAGGAACTCGGTGACCGTCAGCGTCACGTCGCGTCCCCGCCAGGTCACGGCATGCCGGAGCGGATCCATGGTGAGCGAGCCGCGCACCATCACCTCGCTCTCCTCGCCCTCGCTGCGCGCATCCCCGGCCACCGCCTCCTGCCGGCGCAGGATGGCCCGGATGCGCTCCACCAGCAGGCGCTGGGAGAAGGGCTTGCGCATGTAGTCGTCGGCGCCCATCCGCAGGCCGAGCACCTCGTCGATCTCGTCGTCCTTCGACGTGAGGAAGATCACCGGCATCGCCGAGCTCTGGCGGACCCGCTGGAGCAGGTCCATGCCGTCCATCCGGGGCATCTTGATGTCGAACACCCCCATGT
>CAZWWR010000375.1:0-2219 GCA_964637265.1 uncultured Jannaschia sp. | reverse complement strand
GATGCGCTGGCCGGCGCGGCGGCGCTCGTCCAGCACCTTCCAGGCGGGCGCGGCGAAGGGCAGGATCTCGGGCGCGATCATGCGGAGCCGGGCCAGCAGGTCCTCGCGGTCGACCGGCTCGAGCCCCAGGCCCCGGCGGAGCGCGTCGTGGTGGAGCAGCGCCCGATCGACCCGGGCCTCGAGCGTGGCGTCGTCGCCGAGGTCGGCCACCCGCAGCGCGCGGCGGCCCACCTTGTCCTCGTAGGCCGGCCCGATCCCGCGGCCGGTGGTGCCGATCTTGCTGACGCCGGTGGCCGCGGCCTCTCGCGCGCGGTCGAGTTCGCCGTGGAAGGGCAGGATGAGCGGCGCCGTCTCGGCGATCATCAGCGTCTCGGGCGTGAGCGTCACGCCCTGGCCCCGCAGCGTCGCCATCTCCTCCACGAGGTGCCACGGGTCGAGCACGACGCCGTTGCCGATCACCGAGAGCTTGCCGCCGCGCACCACGCCGGAGGGCAGCGCGTGGAGCTTGTAGGTCTCGCCCCCGACGACGAGCGTGTGCCCGGCGTTGTGCCCCCCCTGGAAGCGCGCCACGACATGCGCCCGCTCGCTCAGCCAGTCGACGATCTTGCCCTTGCCCTCGTCGCCCCACTGCGCGCCGACGACCGCCACGTTGGCCATGCCATGCCCTCCTCGCTCGCGGGCACCCGGCCCGTCCGGCGGCCCCAATAGCCCGGTCGGGCGGCGGAGGGAACGCGGCCCGGCCCCGGGTCCGCCCGCGGGGAGGGGGACGGGGTTCGCCCGGGTGCGGGCGCGCGCCGGGTCGGGGCGGTCGATCCGCGGACGCCCCTGGGAGGAAGGAGCGCTGGGCGGATCCGCGCCGCCGGCACAGGGGCCCGGATGCCCTTGCGGCATTCCGCCTTCCGCAGGAGGATGTTTTGCGACATATGGATGAGAGGCGCGTTCCCGGGTGCGGGGCCGCCCGCGACCGCCAGAGAAGGCCGCAGCCAGGCTCCTCCCAGCCGGGCTTGCGGCGTAACAGCGAGCCTAGTAGTGAGCGCGCGCCCCGATCAGGATTCGTCCGCCCGATGGAAAACGTCCTCCTCGTCGTCCACCTCATCCTCGCCATCTGTCTCATCGGGATCGTGCTGCTTCAGCGCTCCGAGGGCGGCGGGCTCGGGATGGGCGGTGGCGGCGGCGTGATGACGGGGCGGCAGGCGGCAACGGCGATGACCAAGCTGACCTGGGCCTTCGCGGCGGCCTTCCTCACGACATCGGTGGTGCTCACGGTGCTGGCGGCGCAGAACGCCTCCTCGGGCTCGGTCCTCGACGGGATGCCGCTCGAGGAGGGGGCCGAGGACGCCCTGCTGCCGCCCCCGACGGGCGGGCTGGGCGAGGGCGGCGGCCTGCTGCCCCCGACCACGGGCGACGCGCCCCTGGCCCCGCCGCGCTCGGAATAGGGCCGCACCAGCGCCCATCGGCCGGGCCGGGGGGAACGGGCGGCCTCCTCCACGCACGATCGTATCCGGCCGAACAGCGCGGGCCGCGGAACCGGGCGCACTCTTCGTGCCGCCACGGCCCGCGCGCAGCCGCCCGTCGGGCCGCCCCGGCCCGCCGCCGGCCCGCTCGCGGCAAGTTCATCGGCACGCATCGGGACAGGGCCCCGCCCCCGGTTGTGGCCGCCCGCGGGGCGTCTATAAGCTGACCTCCCGTGAAGCAGGACGAGCGGCGGCGCCCCGATGGCGGGCGGGTCGCGCAGGCACGCGGAAAGGCCCTCATGGCGCGCTACATCTTCATTACCGGCGGCGTCGTCTCGACGCTCGGAAAGGGCTTGGCGAGCGCGGCCCTCGGCGCGCTCCTGCAGGCGCGGGGCTTCACCGTCCGGCTGCGCAAGCTCGACCCCTATCTCAACGTCGACCCGGGCACGATGAGCCCCTTCGAGCACGGCGAGGTCTTCGTGACCGACGACGGGGCGGAGACGGATCTCGACCTCGGCCATTACGAACGCTTCACCGGCGTCCCGGCGCGGGCCTCCGACAGCGTCTCGTCGGGGCGCATCTACACGACCGTGCTCGAGAAGGAGCGCCGGGGCGACTACCTCGGCAAGACGATCCAGGTGATCCCGCACGTCACCGACGAGATCAAGGCGTTCCTCCGGATCGGCGACGACGAGGTGGACTTCCAGCTCTGCGAGATCGGCGGCACGGTGGGCGACATCGAGGGGCTGCCCTTCTTCGAGGCGA
>CAZWWR010000374.1:0-2219 GCA_964637265.1 uncultured Jannaschia sp. | reverse complement strand
GCCCGCCGCCGCCATGCGGGATGCAGAAGGTCTTGTGCAGGTTCAGGTGGCTGACGTCGGCGCCGATCTCGCCGGGCTTGGCGAGCCCGACCAGCGCGTTGAGGTTCGCCCCGTCCATGTAGACCTGCCCGCCGTAGCGATGCGTGATCTCGCAGACCTCGCGCACCGTGTCCTCGAACACGCCGTGCGTGGAGGGATAGGTGATCATGCAGGCGGCGAGGTTCCCGCCCGCCTCCTCGGCCTTGCGCTGGAAGTCGTCGAGGTCGATGTCGCCGTTCCTCGCGGCCTTCACCACGACGACCTTCATCCCCGCCATCTGCGCGCTCGCCGGGTTCGTCCCGTGCGCTGAGGTCGGGATCAGGCAGATGCGCCGGTCGTCGCCCCGGCTCGCGTGGTAGCGCGCGATGGTCAGGAGCCCCGCATACTCGCCCTGCGCGCCCGAGTTGGGCTGCATCGACATTGCGTCGTAGCCCGTGATCTCGCAGAGCCGCTGCGACAGGTCGGCCACCAGCTCGGCGTAGCCCTCCGCATCCTCCGCCGGGGCGAAGGGGTGGAGCTTCGAGAAGCCCTGGAAGCTCACCGGCATCATCTCGACGGCGGCGTTCAGCTTCATCGTGCAGGAGCCCAGCGGGATCATCGCCCGGTCCAGTGCCAGGTCCCGGTCGGCGAGGCGGCGCATGTAGCGCATCATCTCGGCCTCGGCGCGGTTCATGCCGAAGACGGGATGGGTGAGGAAATCGGTCTCGCGGCGAAGATGCCCCGGAATGTCCATTCCGGGAACGCCCACCTGCGAAGTTACCCCAAAAGCCCCCAGAACCCGCTGCAGGACGCCGACATCCGTCAGCTCGTCGCAGGCGATCCCGATCCCCGTCCCGCCCACCTTCCGGAGCGTCACGCCCTCGGCCCGCGCCGCGCGCCAGATCACGCCCTGCATCGGCCCGACCTCGACCGTCAGCGTGTCGAACACCTCGCGCGGGGCCACGTCGAACCCCGCCCCCGTCAGCGCGTCGCGCAGCGCCACCGCATGGGCATGCACCCGCCCCGCGATGTGCCGCAGCCCCTTCGGCCCGTGGAAAACCGCATAGAATCCGGCCATAACGGCCAGAAGCGCCTGCGCCGTGCAGACGTTGGACGTCGCCTTCTCGCGGCGGATATGCTGCTCGCGCGTCTGGAGCGAGAGCCGGTAGGCCTTGTTCCCGAGGCTGTCGACCGACACCCCCACGAGCCGCCCCGGCATGTGCCGCTTCATGGCGTCCGCGCAGGCGAAGAAGGCGGCATGCGGCCCGCCATAGCCCAGCGGCACCCCGAAGCGCTGCGCCGAGCCCACCGCGATGTCCGCGCCCATCGCGCCCGGCTCCTTCAGCAGGCACAGCGCGAGCAGGTCGCACGCCATCACGCCCACCGCCTTCGCCTCGTGCAGGGCGCTCATTTGGGAGGAGAAGTCCCGGAGATGCCCATGCGTCCCCGGATACTGGAAGATCGCCCCGAAGACCGCCCCAGCGTCCAGCTTGTCCGGGTCGCCCACGATCAACTCGATGCCCAGCGGCTCCGCCCGCGTCCGCATCACGGCGATGTTCTGCGGGTGGCAGTTCCGGTCCACGAAGAAGGCCCGCGCCTTCGACTTGGCGACCCTCTGCGCCATCGTCATGGCCTCGGCGCAGGCCGTCGCCTCGTCCAGCAGCGAGGCGTTCGCGACCGGCAGGCCGGTGAGGTCGCTCACCATCGTCTGGAAGTTCAGCAGCGCCTCGAGGCGGCCCTGCGCGATCTCGGGTTGGTAGGGCGTGTAGGCGGTGTACCAGGCGGGGTTCTCGAAGATGTTCCGCTGGATGGCGGGCGGCGTCACGGTGTCGTGGTAGCCCTGACCGATCATGCTCGTCGTGACGCGGTTGCGCTTCGAGAGACGCCGCATCTCGGCCAGGACCTCGTGCTCGGTCATCTGCGGCCAGGGGAGCGGCTCCCGCTGACGGATCGAGGCGGGCACCGTCCGCTCGATGAGGGCGTCGAGCGAGGGCGCGCCGACGACGTCGAGCATCTCGGCCATCTCCGCCGGGGAGGGGCCGATGTGCCGCCGGTTGGCGAAGTCGTAGGTGTCGTAGTCGCCGAAGGTCTCCGGCCCGTCCGTGGTGTCGCGCATGTCCTCGCCTCCTGCCTCGCCCGCCCCGGCCCCCGAGCCGGGGCCTCGCGCCCCCGGGAGCGCCGTCCCGCCCGATCTCGCGCGG
>CAZWWR010000373.1:0-2228 GCA_964637265.1 uncultured Jannaschia sp. | reverse complement strand
CGCCGCAGGAACGCGTCGGGCAGCTCCTTCTCGTTGTTCGAGGTGATGATCACGATGGGCCGGTGCCGCGCCCGGATCTGCTCGCCCGTCTCGTGGACGTGGAACTCCATCCGGTCGAGCTCCTGCAGCAGGTCGTTGGGGAACTCGATGTCGGCCTTGTCGATCTCGTCGATCAGCAGGACGACGCGCTCGGGCGCCTCGAAGGCCTGCCAGAGGCGGCCCTTGCGGATGTAGTGCCGCACGTCCTCCACGCGGGGGTCGCCCAGCTGGCTGTCGCGCAGGCGGCTGACGGCGTCGTACTCGTAGAGCCCGTGCTGCGCCCGCGTGGTGCTCTTGACCGCCCACTCGATCAGCGGGACACCGAGGGCGCCGGCGACCTGCCTCGCGAGCTCGGTCTTGCCGGTCCCCGGCTCCCCCTTCACGAGGAGCGGCCGCTCGAGCGCGATCGCCGCGTTGACCGCGAGCGACAGTTCGTCGGTGGCGACGTAGCCCGACGTTCCTTCGAAGCGCATGCCCCGTCCTTCTCGGTTCTGACCGGAAACGCGGCGGCACCGTAACAATCGCGCGGGTCGGCGCAAGAGATTGATCCATCGCAAGTGACAGCGGCGTGGGCGTGGTGTAGGGCACCGCCATCGAAGGCGGCCGCGTTATTGTGCGAGTTCACGAGCCGCCCGTGCGAGGGAGCGACTAATGAAAGCCGAGACCTTTTTGCCCAAAGACTATAGCCCGGCCGAGGACGAACCTTTCATGAACGAGAAGCAGCTGGAGTACTTCCGGCGCAAGCTTCTCGCGTGGAAGGCGGAGCTTCTGCAGGAGACCGCCGTCACCATCGAGGGGCTTCAGGGCGCTGCCCGCAACATCCCGGACATGGCCGACCGCGCCTCCGAGGAGACCGACCGCGCGCTGGAGCTCCGCACCCGGGACCGCCAGCGCAAGCTGATCGCCAAGATCGACAGCGCGCTCAGGCGGATCGACGAGGGCGAGTACGGCTACTGCGAGTCGACGGGCGACCCGATCTCGCTCAAGCGGCTCGACGCGCGCCCGATCGCGACGCTCAGCCTCGAGGCGCAGGAGCGGCACGAGCGCCGGGAGAAGGTGCACCGGGACGACTGAGCCGGGCCCCGCGGGCGTGTCGGGCCGTTCGTCCGGCCCCGCCCCCATGTCCGGACCGGTGTCCGACCCCGCCCCCGTCACGGGCCCCGCAACCGGCCCCGCAACCGACACGGAGGCCGGGCCCGTGTGTGGCGCAGGCGACCGGCGCGCCCTGATACTCGGCGCGGGGGTGGCGGGCCTCGCCACCGCGATCGCCCTGCGGCGCCGGGGGCACGACGTCCTCGTCGCCGAACAGTCGCCGGAGCTGCGCGAGGTCGGGGCCGGGCTCCAGATCGCGCCGAACGGGGCCAGGGTGCTGGCTAAGCTCGGAGTCTCGGTGCCCGGCATGGAGTCCCGGGCCATCCACCTGATCGACGGCGGATCCGGGCGGTCGGTGATCCGGATGCCGCTCGGCGGCGGCTTCTCCCTCGTCCACCGCGCCGACCTCCTCGCCGCGCTCGAACGCGTCGCCCGCCGCTCGGGGGCCGGGATCCGGCTCGGCGCTCGGATCGACCGCGTCGAATCGGACGGCGTGTCGATCGCCGGCGGGGAGACGCTGAGCGCGCCGCTCGTCGTCGGCGCGGACGGGTGGAACGGCCCCTCGCGGCGCTTCGTGGCGCCCGGCGCGGAGGGGAGCTTCACCGGACAGGTGGCATGGCGCGCCCTCATCCCCCTCTGGCGGGACTGGCCGGCCGAGGCGCAGATCCATGCCGGGGCGGGCCGGCACCTCGTGCTCTATCCGCTGCGGGGCGGGACGCTGCTCAACGTGGTCGCCATCGAGGAGCGGGCCGAGTGGATCGCGGCCGGCTGGTCGCATCGCGACGATCCCGACCGACTGCGCGCCGCCTTCGCCGGGTTCGCGGACCCGGTGGGCGAGGTGCTGGGCCGCGTGCGGGAATGCGCGCTCTGGGGGCTGCACCGGCACGGGGTCGCGCCCGCCCTGTCGCGGGGGCGCGTGGTCCTCGCGGGGGACGCGGCCCACCCGACGCTGCCGTTCCTCGCGCAGGGGGCGAACCTCGCGCTGGAGGACGCCTGGGTCCTGGCGGACGCGTTCGCGGAGGGCGGGGGCGATGCCTTCGCGCGCAACGCCGAGGCCTACGAGGCGCGCCGGCGCCGCCGGGTCGACCGCGCGCTCG
>CAZWWR010000372.1:0-2232 GCA_964637265.1 uncultured Jannaschia sp. | reverse complement strand
CAGCCTGACCATTGATCGATTTGCCGCCGACAATGAGCGTGATCCGCAGGTCGGGGCGGGCCAGATCCGCCTCGCCCAGCGTGCGCGCCGCGTCGACGGGCGCCTCGCCCGCCTCGGCCCGGGCGCCCACCGCGCGATAGAGCAGCCCCGTGTCGAGATGCGCCATCCCGAACCGCGCGGCCAGCGCGCGCGCCACAGTGCCCTTGCCGGCCGCTGCCGGACCGTCGACCGCCACCGTGAAGATCATCGCGTCCCTCCCTCGCCGTCGGACCTCGGCGGGCGGGATCCCGAGGCGCCGGTCATCCGACCGCCTCCACCGCGCCGAGATCGGCGCCGAGGCCCTCCATCAGCGGCACGAAGCCCGGGAACGACGTGGCGATGGGCGCGGCGTCGTCGACCGTGACGGGCGCGCGGGCGGCCATCCCGCAGATCAGCAGCGACATCGCGATCCGGTGGTCGAGCCGCGCGGCCACCTCCGCGCCGCCCGCCACGCCGCCCGGCCCGCGCCCGTGCACGACCCACCAGTCCGGCCCGTCCTCGACCTCGACGCCGCAGGCGCGCAGGCCCGCGGCCATCGCATCGATCCGGTCGCTCTCCTTGACGCGCAGCTCGGCCACCCCGCGCATCGCTGTGGGCCCTTCGGCGAAGGCGGCGACGACCGCGAGGATCGGGTACTCGTCGATCATGCTGGCCGCCCGCTCGGGCGAGACGTCGAGCCCGCGCATCTCGGGCGAATGGAGCGCGCGCAGGTCGGCCACGGGCTCGCCCCCCTCCTCGCGGGGGTTCTCGAAGGCCAGGTCCGCGCCCATCTCGCGCAGGCAGTCGTAGAGGCCCGCCCGCGTCGGGTTGAGCCCGATGCCGGGCACCAGCACCTCCGAGCCCGGCACGATCAGCGCCGCGCAGACGGGGAAGGCGGCCGAGGACGGATCGCGCGGCACGGCGATGGCCTGGGGGCGCAGCTCGGGCCGGCCCACCAGGGCGATCTCGCGCCCCTCGGGGCCGTCCGCCACGCGGATCTCGGCGCCGAAGCCGCGCAGCATCCGCTCGGTATGGTCGCGCGTGGCCTCGCGCTCGGTCACGACGGTCTCGCCCGGGGCGTTGAGCCCGGCGAGCAGGATGGCGGACTTCACCTGCGCCGAGGCGACGGGCAGGCGGTAGTCCACGGGCACGGGGCGCGACGCGCCGACGAGCGTCAGCGGCAGACGCCCGCCCGACCGGCCGAAGGCGCGCGCGCCGAAGCCCGCCAGGGGATCGGTGATGCGCCCCATGGGCCGCGATCTCAGGCTCGCGTCGCCGGTGAAGGTGGCGGCGATCGGCGTCGTCGCCATCGCCCCCATGATCAGGCGCACGCCAGTGCCCGAGTTGCCGCAATCGATGACGTCGGCCGGCTCGGCGAAGCCGCCGACGCCGACGCCGTGGACATGCCAGAGGCCGCTCGCCGACCGCTCGATCGAGGCACCGAAGGCGCGCATCGCGATCGCGGTGTCGAGCACGTCCTGCCCCTCGAGCAGCCCCTCGATCCGGGTCTCCCCCACGGACAGCGCGCCGAGGATCAGCGCCCGGTGGCTGATCGACTTGTCGCCGGGCACCGTCGCCTCGCCGCGAAGCGGCCCGCAGGGCGCCGACGTCAGCGTCAGCTTCGATCCATGCTCGGACATGCGGCCCTCGGCGGTCGGCTCCATCGCCGGCGTCTAGGCGAAGCGCTTCGCCGGGTCCATCCCCCCGCACCGAACGGCCCCGGAGCGCGCGCCGCCGCGGTCCTCAGACCCGCGCGTAGGTCAGGTAGAAGGGTCGGCGCCCCTCCCGCAGCGCCTTCGCCTCGTAGCGCGTCCGGTACCAGTCCGGCCACGGCCGGCGCGCGTCGACCGTCGCGTCGCGAAAGCCGCACCGCGGCACCTCGCGCCGCGCCTGCGCGACGTAGTCGGGGATGTCGGTGGCGATCCGCAGTTCCGCCCCGGGCGCCATGATCCGCGCCAGCGGCACGAGATGCGCCTCGGTCACGAAGCGGCGCCGATGGTGCCGCCGCTTCGGCCATGGGTCGGGGTAGAGCAGGAACACCCGCGCCAGACAGGCGTCGGGCAGCACCTCGATCAGGTCGCGCACGTCGCCCGCGTGGATGCTGACGTTGCCCGGATCGCCCTCGCGCAGCCGCGAAAGCAGCGTCGCCACGCCGTTCACGAATGGCTCCGCCCCGATGATCTGCACACCGGGGTTGGCCGTCGCCTGATGCAG
>CAZWWR010000371.1:0-2284 GCA_964637265.1 uncultured Jannaschia sp. | reverse complement strand
AGGTGGTCAAGAACAAGGTCGCCCCGCCGTTCAAGCAGGTCGAGTTCGACATCATGTACGGCGAGGGCATCTCCAAGATGGGCGAGCTGCTCGACCTCGGCGTGAAGGCCGGCGTGGTGCAGAAGTCCGGCGCGTGGTTCTCCTACGGCGACGAGCGGATCGGGCAGGGGCGCGAGAACGCCAAGCAGTTCCTCCGTGAGAACGCCTCCGTGGCGCTCGAGGTGGAGGACAAGATCCGCGCCGCCCACGGGCTCGACTTCCAGATGGACGAGGCCGACAAGGGCGAGGTGCTGGACGAGTAGGGCCCCGCCCCCGTGCCTCCGCGCGCCGGCCCCTCAGCCCGGCGCGCGGGCGAGACGCTCGAACATCAGGTCGGCGCGCAGCCAGATCAGCAGGCAGCCGAACAGCACCAGCGGCGCGACGAGCTCGATCGCCGGCGCGCCGCCGCGCACCAGCGCCACGAGCGCCAGCGCCACAGACAGGAGCGACGGCGCCCGGCTGAGCGCCACCATACGGCGCAGCAGCCTGTCCCACCCCCCGCGCAGCAGCCGGACCGGGAGCATCACGAGGCCGAAGCGCCCGGCCGTGAGCATCGCCCCGCCGAGCAGCGCCAGCACGGTCTCCCCGATCATCACGAGCGCCACGGTGAAGGCCGCGGCCGCGAAGCCGCAGACGAGGTCGCCGCGCCAGATCAGCCGCCTGTCGAGGTGCTCCGGGTCCCGCCACGCGCGGTGGTAGAGTTCCCCCGCCAGGATGAAGAGGGCGATGGCGAAGGTCATCACCGTGGCCTCCGGGCTGCCGAAGAAGTAGCCGTGCACCGCGCCGGCGAGCCCGCCCCCGCTGTCGCGCGCGGCGGCGAGCTGCAGTCCGATCCCGGTGAACACGACGATCGTGTTGCCGAGGTTGTAGAGGCCGCCGGGCCCCGTCAGCCGCGATCCGACGGTCTGCCGGAGGCGGCGGAGCGGGGCGGGGCCGGCCGGAGGGGCGGAGAGCGGCTGCGGGTCAGGTTCGAGGCGGACGGGTGCGGGCATCGGAGGGACCTCTCGTCGGGTGGGCTTGCCCGTCGAAAGTCCGGCTCCGGACTCGGCCCCGCATCGTCACAATTGGGGATGGGACCGTCAAAGCGCGTGCAGCGCGAGATGCGCCACCAGGTCCGCCGAGCGCGAGATGCCCATCTTCTCCTTCAGCGACCGCACCTGCGACCGCACGGTGTTGAGGGTGACCCCGCGCCGGGCGGCCTGCTCGGCCGGCGACAGGCCGGAGAGGAGGTCGAGCGCGACCGCGGCCTCCGCGCCCGTCAGCCCCCAGGCCTCCGCGAGCTGCCGCGCCGTGAGGACCGGGTCGCGCCGGATGTCGCGGAACACGACCGCCGCCCCCGCCGCCACGGGCCAGTTCCGGAACCGGCCCGTCGCCGACTGGGCGGGCAGGATGCTGACGCAGAGCGGCTCGCCGTCCGCGGCCCGGAGCGTGACGTGCTCGGGCCGATCGCCGCCCCGGGCTCCGCTCAGGGCATCCGCGAGGGTGCCGCCCGCCGCCAGCGGGGCCCGCAGCGGCTGCTCGCCCAGCACGCCCCGCGCCACCGGGTTGGCGAAGGCGAGGTCTCCCGACGCGTCCGTGAGGAGGAGGCCGAAGGGCAGGGCCTCCGCGCCGGCCGACCAGAGCGCGCGCTCCTCCTCGTGGCGGGCGAACCGCGTCGCGATCGTGGCGGCGCGCCGGACATGCGGCCCGATCCGGCGCATCAGGGCGATATCGGCCACGGTGAAGGGCGGATCGTCGCAGCGCCGTGTCAGCGTGAGCGACCCGAAGCTGCCCCGCCCCTCCCGGAGGATCTGCGCGAGCATGCGGCCGAACCCGACCTCCTCCCCGAACTCCCGGTAGTACCGGGTGCGGTGGTAGTCGTCGTAGCTCATGAGCATCTGCCCCTCCACCACCCCGTCGGGCGGTGCGAGGTGCCGGCGCTCGGTGAACGGGTCCGTGGGCGCGGAGGTGAGGCGCCCCCATGCGGACTGCGACAGGCCGCGCACGGCCGACCAGACGACGCGGCGCCCGTCCACATCGGCGGGGTCGAACTCGACGAGGAAGGCGAAGGCCGAGGTGGACGGGATCGTGCGGGAGACCAGCTCCAGCGCCGCGTCCCAGCCCTCCGGATCCTCGGCCGCCCGGTAGACGGCCTCGATGGTTCGGTCGATCGCCGAGGGCGCACTCATGGCCGGCCCCTATGGTTCCCCTGCGTCATCCTAGAGTCGCGTCTCACGCCGCGGCAACCGGGCCCGACGCGCGGCCC
>CAZWWR010000370.1:0-2290 GCA_964637265.1 uncultured Jannaschia sp. | reverse complement strand
CCCGCAGGACGGGGCCGGGATGCGCGGCGGCGGCGCGCATCAGCCGAGCCCGGCGATGGCGGCCCGCAGCGCGGGGATGCCGGCCCCCGTCTCGGCGGAGGTGACGAGGAGCTCGGGATAGGCGGCGGGATGGCGGGCGAGCGCGGCGCGGGTGCGGGCAAGCGCCGCGTCCCGGTCGCGCGCCTTCACCTTGTCGGCCTTGGTCAGGACGGCCTGGAACGGCACGGCGGCGCGGTCGAGGAGCGACATGATCTCCTCGTCCACGGGCTTGGCGCCGTGGCGGTGGTCGATCAGCACGAAGGCCCGGCGCAGCGACGCCCGGCCCGAGAGGTAGGCGCGCAGCAGATCCTGCCAGCGGCGGACGACCGCCACCGGCGCCTCGGCGAAGCCGTAGCCGGGCAGGTCGACGACGTAGTGGCTCGTCCCCACGGCGAAGAAGTTGATCTCCTGCGTGCGGCCGGGGGTGTTGGACGCGCGGGCGAGGCCGCGGCGGCCCGTGAGCGCGTTGATCAGGGACGACTTGCCGACGTTCGAGCGCCCGGCGAAGCAGACCTCCGGGCGGTCGGCGGGGGGCAGGCCCTCCATGGCGACGACGCCCTTCACGAACTCGGTGCCGCGGGCGAAGAGCAGCCGCCCGGCCTCCTCGGCCAGCGGCTCGGGCGGGGCGGCCTCGGGGAAGGGGAGGGGGTCGGACGGCGGCATGCGGCCGGGCATAGAGCGTTTCGCGGCCGGGTGGAACGGCGGGCGGGCTCGTGCGGCCGATGACGGCTTGGCGGCCGGCCGGTCCGGGGCGGTCCGGTCGCGGAGGCGTCGTGGGCTCTCCTCCATCGGGCGGGCTTCTCCGCATCGTCGGGGGACCGGACGTCACGCCGGGATGCCCGCGCGGCGGTGGCGGATGCTGGCTCCGGGCCCGTTCCGGCCGGAGCGGGCGCGCCCCACCGGCGGCGGCGCCGAGTTCAGCGATGCAGCTCGAACAGCTCGGTGCGGCCGCCAATGGCCTCGGCCCGCGTTCCGGATCGGCGAAAGCCGAACTTGAGGAGGACCTGGCGGGACGCCGCGTTCCCGGCCGCGACCGTCGCCACGATGCGGGTCAGCCCGTAGGCGGCCGCCGCGTGCCCGATCGGGCCGCGGACGAACTCGGTGGCGTGGCCCCGGCTGCAGGCATCCGCGATGCAGGCGTACTTCGCCTCGGCGTCCGGCCCGTCGCCCGGATGCACGAGGCCGCCGAAGCCGACCGGCGCGCGGTCACCGCGCCGTTCGATGGCGAACATGCCGTAGCCGTGCCTGCGGTAGTTGGACCGGGTGACCTCCATCCAGCGGGCGGCGTCCGCGGTCGAGAGGGGGCGTCCGTCGCAGGCCTACCGGACGACCGACTTGTCGCCGTAGACGGCCAGCAGGGCCGGTTCGTCGGCCGCGCGCCACCTGCGCACGCGGAGCCGATCCGTGCGGAACTCGGCCTCCTCGCGTGCCCCTGACTGGCGTTCGGCCGAGCCCATGCAGCGTGCCTGGCGCAATGCGGTGCGACGGACCACGCGTCGGCGGGCGGCGAGGGACGGCCTCTCCCACTTGTCGTGCCTTCGCGCGGCGGGGGGCCGGGACGGGGCGCGGCGGCGGGCGGGATGGGCCATGGCCCGGCCTAGAGGGGGCGGACGGGGTCGCCGACCGAGATCTCCGCGCCCTCCACCACGCGGGCGTAGACGCCGAAATCCTGGTGGTCCCAGGATCGCAGGAGGGCGAGCGTGTCGACGTCGCGGGCGCCGGTCTCGGGGTTCGCGGCGGTCGCCTTGCAGCGGGTGATGCGCTCGCGGACCTCGAGCACCGCGTCGCCGATGGCCAGCCGGCGGCCGATCCAGTCCCACTCGTCCCAGAGCTCGGCGCCGTCGATCCAAAGGTTGCCGCGCCAGCGGTGGATCGAGAGCGCGCGCCCGGCCCGGCCCTCGACCGCGCGGTGCGAGGCGTGGGTGTGGATGGCGACGAAGGGCTCTGGGTCGTCGGTGAACCCCGTCTCAAGCGCGCGGACGCCGGCGGGGCGGGGCTGCTCCGCGGGCCAGAGCGGATCGAGCCAGTCGACGAGCCGCTCGGCCTCGGCCTCGGGGCGGAGCCGGATCTCGCCCGCGCGCGGGTGGCGCAGCGTGACGACGCCCGCATCCTCGTCGAGCGCGGCCTCGACGGCCATCAGCTCCGGGCCCGTCACGCCGCGCAGGAAGTTCGCCTTGTGCGCCCAGCCGCCCGCGGGGTCGGCGGCCTCGGGCTTCGCGCGCTCGTGGGTGACGGCCCAGCGCCTGTCCCA
>CAZWWR010000369.1:0-2294 GCA_964637265.1 uncultured Jannaschia sp. | reverse complement strand
TCGTCACCCACGTGGAGGCCGAGGCCCGGCGCCTCGCCCGCCGCGTGCTCCGCCTCGCCGGCCGGCCCGCGACCCTCGTCCCCCCGCCCCGGGCGGCGCCGGACGCCGCTCCGCAGGCCAGCGTCCGCGCGCTCCGCGCGGGGGGCTGAGGGAGGCCGGGCCCCGGCATCGGAGGCGAACGTCAGTCGGGGCGTCCGGCCGGGGGAGGACGCTTGCCAACAGGGGTCGACGCCTCGCCTGCGGCGCCGAGTTGGCAGGGCCGCTCCAGTTCCGGTCGCCCCCGCCGAGCGTCCCGGCACCATTCGTTCCCGAGACGGGAGTAGAGAGTTGTTCAACCCCGCCGCTCCGGTGCCAATCGAAGCGGCCAACGGAACCCGGATCCGCCCCCCGAAGCGCTCGCCCCTGCCAGCGCTAGACCGGGGACGGCGCCGCGTCGGGCGAGCTGGTCACGTCACGCTGGCCGCATCCGGGCGACCCTCCCGCCGAGGGCCACCGTCGCCGGCACGGCGGGGCCGACGCCCCGCGAGTCCGTGCCGGGCAGGGACGGCCGGCGACGGCCCTGCCGGACGCTCGGAGAGGGTCCCATCATCGCCGCCGCTGCATCATCCGACAGGTCGTCCCGCGATCGGCCACACCTGCCCCGCTCCCGCGGCCCCGGCCGGAGCCGGACGGCCCTACGCAGGCGCCGGCGGGAAGCCGAAGGCCCGCTCCAGCACGCCGGTCCCCGCGAGCCGCATCTGGCGGCGGGCGAGGGGGATGCCGCCCTGGCGCTCGTAGAAGCGCACCGCGCGGGCGTTCTCCTCCAGCACCCAGGCGGTGAAGGCCCGCTCGCGCGCCGCCTGGAGCAGCGCCGCGCCGAGCCCGCGGCCCTGCGCGGAGCGGAGCAGGTAGAGCGCCCACAGCTCCTCGGGGTGGTCGGGGAAGTGGCGGGCGTCCCGCTGCGGCCCGATCTGCGCGAAGCCCAGCCCCGGCGCGATCAGGATGCGCGTCGTGCCGGTGCGGATCGCCCGCGCCCAGAGCACGCGCCGCTCCGCCTCCGTCCGCCGGGCCACGACCTCGAGCGGCAGCAGGCCGCGATAGGTCTGCCACCACGCCCCGACATGGATGTGGGCGAGGTCGGCGGCGTCGCCGGGCCCGGCCGGGCGGATGGAGGAGAGCTGCGGATCGAGCGGCGTCGGGGTCATCGCGGACCTCAGAAGCGGGGGCCGTAGCGCCATTCGTCGGCGTCGGGCGTGACCTCGTCGGGATCGTAGCCGGAGGACCGCATCCGCTGCGCGATCGGCAGGCCGGTCTCGGCGGCCCGGTCGACGAGCCGCCGCCCCGCCGCCTCGTCCCGCGCGACGCCGTGGCCGCGGATCAGCGCCAGGCCGTAGTTGAACTGCCCCACCGGATCGCCCGCCTCGGCGGCCCGCCTGTCCCACTCCGCGGCGGCGTCCGGGTCGTAGGGCCCGGCCAGCGCGTTGTTGTCGAGCTGGCTCATCCAGGTCATCGCCCCGGTCCAGCCCGCATCGGCGCAGAGGCGGAACAGCTCCCGCGCCAGGGCGTGGCGGCCGGACTTCGTGATGTAGTAGCCCTGCGCGCAGGTCATCATGTCGGCATGGCCCCGGTCCACCCGGTCCATCACGGCGCCGAGCGAGAGCTCCGGCGGGTTCAGCACGCCCGCCTCGTCGCGCTGCGTGCGCGGATCGGCCAGCGCCCGGTCGCCCGCCCGGTCTGCCCCGACCTGACCCCCGAGGTCTTCCCCCGGCGCGGACGTCGCGGCGAGCGCCAGCGCGGCGGGCAGCAGGAGGGCGAGGACGGGTCGGCGCATGGGCGGGCTCCTTCTCCGGGGAGCATAGCACGTTCCCGCCCGGCGGTAGCCCCCCGGGACGCCCGGCCCGCATCCCCGCGCGCCGGGCGTTGCCCATCTGCTTGCCACCGCGCGCGACCCGTCGCAGACTCGGCCCAGCCGCGCCGCCGGGCCCCGGCCGGCGCGGAGCCACTCCGAACCACGCTCGACCAGAGGAGCGACGCCTTGACCATCTCCACCCGGATCGCCGCCGCGGCCGCGATCGCGCTCGTCCTTCCGCTCGCCGCCTGCGCCCCGCCGCAGAGCGGCAACCTCGTCAACGCCAACCAGTCCCAGGTCGCCCAGAGCGTCAGCTTCGGCACGATCGTCTCGGCCCGCTCGGTCAACGTGCAGGGAACCAACCGCACGGGCGAGGCGCTCGGCACCGCGGGCGGCGCGGCGGTCGGCGTCGCCATCGGCAACGAGATCGGCGGCGGCTCGGGCCGCGACGCGGCGCGCGTGATCG
>CAZWWR010000368.1:0-2295 GCA_964637265.1 uncultured Jannaschia sp. | reverse complement strand
GCGACGGCCGCTACGGCGGGTCGGCGGCCGAGAACCGCGGCGACGGCTGGGGCGCCTCGCTGGGCGGCGGGCTGAGCCGCAAGCTCCACCTCCACGCCCGCTCGCTGGGGCTGCGCCATCCGGTGACGGGCGCGCGGCTGCAGCTCACGGCGCCGCTGCCCGAGCACATGGCGCGCACCTGGGAGGCGGTGGGCTGGCGCGCGGCGGACGTGCCCGAGGATCCGTTCGAGGAGGGGGCCGCCGATGCGTAAGCGCCTGCTGGTGATGCTCGACGTCGACGGCACGCTGATCGACAACCAGCGCCCGATCCTCGCCAGCGTCGCGCACGCGTTCTCCCGGCACAAGCTTCCCTCGCCCCCGCGCGAGGCGGTGCTCGAGACGGTCGGCCTCTCGGTGCCCGAGATGATGGAGGCGCTGACGCCCGAGGGCGCGCCGGCGGGCCTCGTCCACAAGCTGATCCGGCAGTACGACCGGCAGTTCGACGCGCTGGTCCGGCGGGGGCTCGACGATCCGCCTTTCCAGGGGGCCGCGGCCTTCCTCGATGCCTGCGCGCGCCTGCGCGGGGTGACTCTGGCGCTGGCCACGGGCAAGTCGCGCCGGAGCCTCGACCGGGTGCTCGACGCGCAGGGCTGGGCCGGCCGCTTCGCGCTCGAGCAGACGGCCGACTGCGCCTATTCCAAGCCGGATCCGCAGATGCTCCGCAGCACGATGACGAGCCTGCGCTTCGGCTCCCACGAGGCGCTGATGGTCGGGGATTCGCGCTACGACATGGCGATGGCGCGGGCGGCCGGCGTGCCGGCGCTGGGCGTGACCTGGGGCTACGGGCGGCCGGACGCGCTCCGGGCGGCGGGGGCGACGCGGCTGGTCGACAGCTTCGACGAGGTCCTGGGCACGGTGTCGGAGATGATCCGATGACGGAGTGGCGGCCCCGGGTCTTCTGGTCGGAGGTGACGGTGGAGCCCAGCGCGGGCGGCCTCGCCCTGCGGCTCGACGGCCGGCCCGTGCGCAGCCCGTCGAAGCGCGAGCTCGTGCTGCCCTCGGCCGCCCTCGCGGCGGGCGTGGCCGAGGAGTGGCGCGCGCAGGAGGAGTTCGTGGACCCGCTCTCCATGCCGCTCACCCGGGCCTCGAACACCACCGTCGACAAGGTCGTCCCCCAGCGGGCGGCGGTGGCGGCGGGGCTGGCGGATTACGGCGGCTCCGACCTGCTGAGCTACCGCGCGGCCTCTCCGGAGGGCCTCGTGGAGCGGCAGCGCGCGGGCTGGGATCCGATGCTCGACTGGGCGGCGGAGCGGTTCGGCGCGCGGCTGGCGGTGGCCGAGGGGGTGATGCCGGTGGCGCAGCCGGCCAACGCGCTCGAGCCCATGCGCGCCCATGTGGACGCGCTCGACCCGTGGGAGCTCACCGCGCTGAGCGAGTTCGTCAGCCTGTCGGGGAGCCTCGTGCTGGGCCTCGCGGCGCTCGAGCGGGCGGAGGCGCCGGACGCCGTCTGGAGGCTCTCGCGGATCGACGAGGACTGGCAGGCGGAGCAGTGGGGCGTGGACGAGGAGGCGGCCGAGGCGGCCGAGGCCAAGCGCGCCGACTTCCTGCAGGCGGACCGCTATCTCGGGCTGCTGCGTAACGCTTGAGCGGGCGCGCGGGGCACCCCGGGGCGGTTGCACATTTTCGAGGCAGTCGGCCTTGACCTCGGCCTGCCCGCATGGCCTCCTCCGGCGCAGCGGGGGATCACACCCCGCACGCACACATGGCCCCGCGCGTTCGCGGCGGCTCCGGCCCCGCGAGAGGGCCGGTCAACAGGAAGAGGTCACCTCATGAGAAAATCCGCATTCCTCGGCGCGACCGCATTCGCCGCGCTGGCCGCCGGAGCGGCCACGGCGACGACGCTGGAGGACGTGCAGGCGCGCGGATCGCTGAACTGCGGGGTCACGACCGGCGTGCCCGGCTTCGCCGAGCCCGACGCGGACGGCGAGTGGCAGGGCTTCGACGTCGCTGTCTGCCGCGCCGTCGCCGCCGCCGTGCTGGGCGATCCGAGCGCCGTCACCTTCGTGCCGACCACCGGCAAGACGCGCTTCACGTCGCTCGCCTCCGGCGAGATCGACATGCTCGCCCGGAACACGACCTGGACGTTCTCCCGCGACACCGATCTGGGCTTCAACTTCACCGGCGTGAACTACTACGACGGCCAGGGCTTCATGGTGCCCGCGGAGCTCGGCGTGTCCTCGGCCACCGAGCTCGACGGCGCGACGGTCTGCATCCAGACCGGCACCACGACCGAGCTGAACCTCGCGGACTACTTCC
>CAZWWR010000367.1:0-2300 GCA_964637265.1 uncultured Jannaschia sp. | reverse complement strand
TACGTGAGCTGGGTTTAGAACGTCGTGAGACAGTTCGGTCCCTATCTGCCGTGGGTGTAGGATACTTGAGAGGAGTTGCCCCTAGTACGAGAGGACCGGGGTGAACGATCCACTGGTGGACCTGTTGTCATGCCAATGGCAGTGCTGGGTAGCTATGATCGGACAGGATAACCGCTGAAGGCATCTAAGCGGGAAGCCCCCCTCGAAACAAGGTATCCCTGAGGACCGTGGTAGACCACCACGTCGATAGGCCGGAGATGTAAGCGCAGCGATGCGTTCAGTTGACCGGTACTAATTGTCCGATAGGCTTGATCTGATCCAGTGACGGGTAGGTCCCTGGGCGGAAGCAACTTGACTTGGAGTTCCGGACCTTCGCTCGGTTTGGTGATCACAGCGCGAGCGAAACACCCGATCCCATCCCGAACTCGGCCGTTAAGCGCCGCAGCGCCGATGGTACTGCGTCCTAAGACGTGGGAGAGTAGGTCATCGCCAAACCTAGCGAGGGCCCGGAGTAGTGTATCTCTCGGACGATTGTGGTCCCCATTGGGGTACGGTTATCGCGGGGTGGAGCAGCCCGGTAGCTCGTCAGGCTCATAACCTGAAGGTCGTAGGTTCAAATCCTACCCCCGCAACCAGTGTTCTCGTGCTCTCGTGTGAGTGTCGGCATCCGCCGGTACCGGCGAGATTCCCCCCCCCTTGGCCCACATCGAGCGTCGCTCACATCCCTCCCTGCCAAGAGATTAGCTGAGTGGCCCCGAGGCCGCCATCATCCGACGCGATATGGGGATGCGAGTCGTCCGGCAGGCGGGCCTGCGGAATCGCCCCCCGCATTCTCCCATGATGGCCCCCCGTGTTTGCGACCGTCGTCCGCCGCGCGCATAGACGTCACGATTACGCCGCCGGATCGACCTGAGTGCCCGGCAGGATCGTCGAACGGCCCTTGGGCGAGCATGAGCCGGACAACGGCCATCCAGACCGAGCGTCCCTTGCCTAACGCGCCGGAACCCCCACCGCCTTCATCGCGGCGAGCCAGCGGTCGAGCATGCCGGGCGCCGTCCACATGCCGGCCTCGTCCGCCTCGATCCGCGCGAGGGTGAAGCCGGGGTTCTGCGCGCGGTAGGTCTCCATGACCTCCGCGCCCGTCGCGGTGTCGCCGAGGCAGTGGTGGATCGCCGCCAGGTCCTTGTAGGAGGCGACCGGCATGGACGGATTCGCCCGGAACACCTCCAGCGCGGCTTCGCAATCGCCCGCCTGCCAGAGCGCGACCGCCTTCGTCCAGGCCGCGCTGAAGCCGTAGAGCGGGTCGATGCGCTCCACCCGGGCGATCACGTCGAGCGCCTGCTCGGTGTCGCCCACGAAGACCAGCGCGTCGGCCAGCCCCACGAGCACCAGCGAGGAGGAGGGGTTCAGCTCCGCCCCGCGGCGGAAGGCGCCGATCGCGGCCGGGACGTCTCGGTTGAACATCAGCACCCGGCCGAGTGCATGATGGGCCATGAAGTTGTTCGGATCGAGCGCCACGGCCTTGCGGGCCAGCGCCTGCATCCGCGCCCGGACGGCCTCCTCGTCGCCCTCGATCCAGCCGTGCCGCAGGCCGACCCGCAGCGCCAGCGCCTGCCCGAGATGGCCCCAGGCGGAGTCGGGGAAGTCGCGGATCGCCGCATCCTGCTCCCTCAGGTTCACGAGCAGGTTCTCGCGGCTAAAGTCGCGCATGATCCGGCTCTGCGCCGCGTCGGAGATGAGCAGCGCGCTCACGTCGCCCGCGGACATCCGGGCCTCCGCGACGTCGACGAGGCTGATGCCGACGGCGTGGGCGATCTTCGCGCTGATCTCGCCGTTGGTCTCGAGCAGCCCGCCGAGCGGCGTGTCGATCTCGTCCGCCCAGAGATGCGCCCCGGTCTCGCCGTCGACGAGCCGCGCCGCGATGCGGATCCGCGCGCCGTCGAACTGCTGGCTGCCCTCCAGCACGTAGTCCGCGCCCAGCCTCTCCGCGATCCCGGTGATGCCGAGGTCTGAGTCGCGGAACTGCGCGCTGGAGCGGCGCGAGATCACCGACATCCGCGGGTTGCGGGCGAGGGCGGTGATGATGTTCTCGCTCACCGCATCGCTCAGCACGCCCCGGTGCGGGGCCGCGCTGTAGTCGTCGAAGGGCAGGACGGCGATCACGGGCGGCGGCGTGGGCTCGACGGGGCGCATCGACCAGAGCGCGCCCGCCGCGGCGGCCAGCGCCGCGACAGCGAGGATCGGGGTGGCGGCGGGCCCCGCGCCGCGCGGCGCGGGCGACGGGACGAGCCGGTAGCCCT
>CAZWWR010000366.1:0-2315 GCA_964637265.1 uncultured Jannaschia sp. | reverse complement strand
GCCGTTCCACGTCGCGGGCCGGCTGGAGCTGAACCGCTGGCGCGGCCGCGAGACGGTGCAGCTCCGCGTGTCGGACGTGGCGGAGGCGGACGGGGGCTGAGGCGGACGGGGGCCAAGGGGCCGGGGGCCAAGGGGCCGGGGGGCCGAGCCGGGCGAGGGCCGGGACGGACGGACGTGGCGGCGTCCGGGACGGCGGAAAAACTGCTTGAAGGCCCACCGGGCGGCGGATAGACACCCCCCACCGCTGGCCAAGGCCCGTTCGTCTATCGGTTAGGACGCCAGGTTTTCAACCTGGAAAGAGGGGTTCGATTCCCCTACGGGCTGCCAGCGGGATCCCCTCCTTCGCCGGACCGTCCTCCGTCGCCGCGCGCGGCTGCATGCGTCCGGGCGGGGCCGCGGGCGGGGCGTCAGGCGATGCTGCGCATCGGGTCGAAGGGCTGGCGCATGTTGGCCTCGTGCCGGGCGATGCCCTCGCGGATGTCGTCGAAATAGGTCAGGTAGCCGCCTTCCGAGACCACCGCCGCGTCGCAGAGCTTGCGCACCGAGCCCATCGAGTGGGTCACGTAGATGGCGGTGGCGTCGCGCACCCGGTCGAGGAACATCTCGTTGCTCTTCTTGCGGAACGAGGCGTCGCCCACGGCGGTGATCTCGTCCACGAGGTAGAGGTCGAAGCGGATCGCCATGGAGATGCCGAAGGCGAGGCGCGAGCGCATCCCCGACGAGTAGCTCCGCAGCGGCTTGTAGAGCTGCATCCCGAGCTCGGCGAAGTCGTCCACGAACTCGATCATCGCGTCGGTGTCGATGCCGTAGACCCGGGCGATGAAGCGGGCGTTCTGCGCGCCGGTCAGGTCGGCGTGGAAGCTGCCGGCGAAGCCCACCGGCCAGGAGACCGTGCCGCCCAGCCGGATCTCGCCGCGGTCGGGCTGGATGCTGCCGGCGATCATCGCCAGCAGCGTGGACTTGCCGGCGCCGTTGCGGCCCAGCAGGGCGATCGACCGGCCCTTCGGGAAGTCCATGTCGGCGCCGCGCACGATCCAGCGCGTGCCCTCGCGCGAGCGGAACCCCTTCCAGAGGTTCGACAGCCGGATCGCCACCCCCTCCATCGAGGGGTCGGGGCCCCGCAGCGCCGCCGCGCGCCTCATCTGCGGTCGCGGAGGCTGTAGTAGATCAGCGTCAGGATGGCCCAGACGCCGAAGGCGAAGAGCGAGACGAGCAGCGCCAGGATCGCGCGGTCGGGGTATTCCGGCGCCTCCGCGAGGGTGGGGCGGAGGAAGGCGGCGAGGTAGCGGCTCTGGCGGCGCGCCTCGGCGAGGGCCGAGTCGTAGGTGGCGAGCGCCGAGACGTAGGCCTCCTGGGCGAACTCGAGGTTGACCTGGAGGCGCTCGAACTCGGAGACGATGTCGGCGAAGGGCCGGCCGGCGCGCTCCGAGCTGCCGCCGACCTTGTCGCGCTCCTCGGCGATGCGGCGCTCGATCACCTCGATGCGCCGCTCGGCCTGGGTGAGGCGGGGGTCGCTGCTGTTGACGGGGCCCTGGTCGAGCAGGTCGAGCTCGATCAGCGCGTCGGCGAGCTGCGCCTGGAGCGAGGTCAGCAGGCCCATCTGGCCGCGGAGGTCGGCGCCGACGTCGACGATCTGCGTCTCGTTGCGGAACAGGGTGAGCGCCTGGCGCGCCTCGGTGAGCCGTTCGACGGCGCGGTCGAGCTCCTCCTCGGCGTATCGCGTCGTGTCGGCGCGGGCGATGGCCGAGAGGCCGTTCACCAGCGCGGAGGAGCGGTCGAAGATGGCCTGGGCGATGTTCTGCGCGTCGACCGGGTCGAAGGCGCGGACCTCGACCTCCATGAGCCCGGTGCCGGGCGCGTAGGAGAGGTGGACCATGTCGCGCCAGTAGCTCGTCAGGTCCTCGATGGTGGCGCCGTCGGCGAGCGAGAAGACGGGGTCGTTCTCGGGCTTCTGGTAGATGGCGCGCAGGTCGAGCGCCTCGTCGGCGGCGCGGACCATCTCCTGGCTGTGGATGAACTCGTAGAGGACGTCGGTGTCCGACGAGCTGGCGCTCGAGAGGTTGGTCAGCCCGCCGAGCAGGTCGATGGCCGAGCTCACCTCCTCCTGCCGCACGGTGAAGCCCAGCCGCGAGGCGAACTGGTCCTCGGCGCGGGTGTAGAGGTACCAGGCGGCGATCAGCGTGGGCAGGAGCCAGATCACGAGCAGGCTCACGATCACCCAGCCGTGGCGCCGCTTGAGCGTGGCCGGCGGTGCGGTGGGGGCCTGCGGGGCGGGTTCCGCCGCCTCGGCGGCGGCGGCCGCGGCGCGGGCGGCG
>CAZWWR010000365.1:0-2335 GCA_964637265.1 uncultured Jannaschia sp. | reverse complement strand
TCGGTGAAGGCCCGCGTGGCGAACGGCTTCGTCACGCTGACCGGCGAGGTCGAGTGGCAGCACCAGCGCCGCCATGTCGAGGAGCAGGTGCGCCATGTCGGCGGCGTGAGGGGGATCGCCAACACCGTCGTCATCCGGGCCCGTGCGACGCCCTCGGACATCAAGCGGCGCATCGAGGATGCCCTCGAGCGCCAGGCCGAGGTGGAGGCCCGCGGATTGCGGGTCGACGTCCAGGGCGACCGCGTCATCCTCGAGGGGCGCATCAAGGCCACCCATGAGCGCGACGTG
This sequence comes from uncultured Jannaschia sp., assembly GCA_964637265.1. Lineage (GTDB taxonomy): Bacteria > Pseudomonadota > Alphaproteobacteria > Rhodobacterales > Rhodobacteraceae > Jannaschia. The sequence goes on along the minus strand of CAZWWR010000365.1, from coordinate 2,047 downwards.
ATCGAGCGGGCCGTCTGGGCGGCGCCCGGGGTGCGCGAGGTCGTGGACCATCTAAGGGTGTCGTGACGTCGCGGCGGGGACGGTTCCGGCGGCTCCGCCCCCGCGAAGCGTCGCCCTGGGCCGGGGCGCGCCCTGCCGCGACCCGAGCGGGCGGATGCGTCGGCTGGAGGATCATGATCTCCTCCTAGGCCGGAACCACCCGGCCTCCCCCGACTCAAATGATCGGGGCGGCCGAAGAACGCCGGATGTCACCCATCGGATCCCACGCCGCGCGAGCCTGCGGCAGAGGGGGTCGATCACTTCGAGCAGAGCACCGGCAAGGGCGCGGGGGCCAGGAGTTCCCGGCTCGCGGCGCCGATGACGACGTCGTAGGCGCGGGAGTGGCCGAAGGCCCCGGCGACGATGGGGCCGGCGCCGATCCCGTCGGCCTCGCGCGGGAGCATCTCGCCGACCGAACCCGGGCTCCGGTCACGGTGGGTGACGGTGACGGCGACGCGGGCGCGGTGGCGCGACGGGGCCGCCGCGAGGTCGTTCGACCCGGTGTCCGCCATCTCGCCCGGAACGCCGATGACGCGCAGGATCGCCACCCGGGCATCCTCCATCGGCGGCAGGGCGTCGTCGGCGGCCCGGGCGGCCTCGCGCGTGACCGACCATCCGGCAAGGACAGGGCGGCCCGGCATCATCTGGGCCTCCCGGGTGGGCGCCACCGGCACGGGACGCCCCCTTGGCCCGGATCACGGCGTACCGCGCCGCGCGCCGCGTGGCCCATGCCGGCTCCTCAGGCGATCTCGATGCGGCGCGAGGCGGACGCGGCCTCGGGCTTGCGGACCTCCACGATCAGCACCCCGTCCTCGAAGCGCGCCGCGACGGCGTCGCCTTCGGGCTCGAAGCCCAGGGGCACCGTGCGCAGGAAGGAGCCCGTCCGGCGCTCGGTCAGGTGCCAGTCCCGACCCTCCTCCTCCCGGCCCGCGCTCTTGCGGCCGCGGATCGTCAGGGCGTGGCCGGCCACGCTGACGTCGAGATCGTCGCGCGCCACGCCCGGCACCTCGAGCACGATCCGCGTGGCCTCCGGCGTCTCGGAGACGTCCATGGCCGGCGTCAGCGACCCCGGCTCCGCGTCCGCGGCGAGCACGGAGGCGAGGCCCGGGCGCACACGGTCGAACATGGCGTCGAACTCGCGCTGCATCGCCCGCAGGAACGGGCTGTGGCGGATCTCGTCGTAGAGCGTCGCGGGCGTCTTCGTCGACACGTCCCTCTCTCGGACCTGCTCTTCGGCCATGGCATCCTCCCTTCTCACGGTCCCGCCTCGCGGGCGGCAATGAAGCGATGCCGCCAACGGCCGTGGGAGTTCTTGATTGCGGTCAAGACCCGCCCGGGCACCCTGCCCTAGCCCTCGGGCATCGCGCCTGCCCCCGGGAGACGGCCCATGCTCGCGACGATCCGCAACACCCTGCTCGCGCTGCTCGTCGCAGGCCCGGCCCTCGCGCAGGGCGAGGCCATGACCTCGGGCGGAGACCTCTTCGCCTCGGGCGTGAGCGCGCGATCGACCGCGGAGGCGGAGCGGGACCTCTTCGCCGCCGGGGCCCGCGTGCGGGTGACGGGAGCCGTCGCGGGGGACCTCCATGCCACGGGCTTCGACGTGAACGTCGCTGGGGAGACGGGCGGGGACCTCTACGCCGCGGGCAGCGACGTGACGCTCGAGGCCCCCGTGGGCGAGGACGTGACGGCCACGGCAGGGTCGCTGACGCTCGCGCGCGACGCGACCGTCGCCGGCAACGCGCGGCTGACGGGCGGGACCGTGACGGTCGAGGGGCCGATCGACGGCTCGCTTCTCCTCGCGGGAGGAGACGTGCTGATCGACGGGGCGGTGGAGGGCGACGTGACCGTGGCCGCGGGCGCGCTCGCCTTCGGGCCCGAGGCGCGGATCGGCGGGCGCCTGCTCCATGCGGGGCCGGAGCCCGTCGAGGTGCCCGCGGCGGTCGCCCCGCCCGATCGGGTGACCTTCGAGCGGATGTCCCGGCCCGAGGTGCTGCGCGAGGCCGGCGAG
>CAZWWR010000364.1:0-2338 GCA_964637265.1 uncultured Jannaschia sp. | reverse complement strand
GGGGGCGGTGCCGCGAGCCGGAACCGCGCGGGCGACCCGCCCCCTCCGGCCAAAGGCGCCCGCGTCAGCGCAACCCGCGCCGCTTCAGCTCCGCCCGCTCCACCGTGCGCAGGTGCACCGCGTCCGGCCCGTCCACGAGGCGCAGCGTCCGCAGGTGCGCCCAGAGGCGGGCCAGCTCCGTCTCGCCCGAGACGCCCGCGGCGCCGTGCATCTGCATCGCCTCGTCGCAGACCCACAGCGCCGCCCGCGGCGCCGCGACCTTCACCTGGCTGATGAGGTCCGCCACCGTGGACATCGGCTCGCCCGCCGCATGCGCCGCATCCATCGCCGCCGCGGCCCGAAGGCACACGAGGCGGGCCGCGTCGATCCGCAGCCGCGCCTCGGCCACCCGCTCGCCGTTGCCGCCCAGATCGAGCAGGCGCTTGCCGAACGCCTGCCGCTCCGCGCCGCGGGCGAGCATGAGGTCGAGCGCCTTCTCGGCCATCCCGATCGCCCGCATCGCGTGGTGGATGCGGCCCGGGCCCAGCCGCCCCTGCGCGATGCGGAACCCCTCCCCGGGGCCTTCCAGCATGTCCTCCCCGGGCACCCGGACGTCCCGGTAGCGCACCCGCATGTGGCCGTGCGGCGCGTCGTCGTAGCCCATCACCGTGCAGGGCGAGACGATCTCGACGCCCGGCGCGTCGGCGGGCACGACGAGCATCGAGTGCCGCCTGTGCCGCGGCCCGTCCGGGTCGGACAGGGCGAGGACGATGTGGACCGCGCAGCGCGGATCGCCCGCGCCGGTGATCCACCACTTCTCCCCGTCGAGCACCCAGTCCCGGCCCTCGCGGCGGCACGACATGGAGATGTTCGACGCGTCCGAGGAGGCGACCGCCGGCTCCGTCATCAGGTAGGCCGAGCGGATCCGCCCCTCCATCAGCGGCGCGAGCCAGCGGCCGCGATGCGCCTCCGTCCCGTGCCGCTCGAAGACCTCCATGTTGCCGGTGTCGGGCGCGTTGCAGTTGAACACCTCGGGCGCCAGCCACGAGCGGCCCATCTCCTCGGCCGCCCAGGCGTAGTCCACGGTGGTGAGGCCGGGCCCCTCCGTCGCGTGGGTCCGCCAGAGGTTCCACAGCCCCGCCCGGCGGGCGCGGTCCTTCAGGCCCTCCAGAATCTCCTCCTGACGGGGGGTGTGACGCCAGCGGTCGGCGGCGGCGTCCGTCTCGGCGGCGAACTCCGCGTCCTGCGGCGCGACGTGCGCGCGCACCATCTCGGCCACCGCGTCGCGGATCTCTCGCCCACGCGGGCTCGGGCTCAGGTCCATGATATTCCTCCCCGGCGGCATCTTGCCTTCCGTCCCCGCGCGCGCAACCCTCGCCCCATGGACGCCGACGCCCTCGCCGGGCTGCCCCCCGACCTCGCGCCCTGGCTGGAGGAGCGCCTCCCCGCCATGGGCAGGCTCGCGTCGGCGGAGCGCTTCGGCACCGGCCAGTCCAACCCGACATGGCGGCTCGACTTCGCGGAGGGGCCGCTCGTGCTGCGGGCGAAGCCGCCCGGCAAGCTCCTTCCGAAGGCGCATCAGGTCGAGCGGGAGTACCGCGTGATGTCCGCGCTGGCCGGGACGGACGTGCCCGTGCCCCGGGTCGAGCTCCTCGCCGAGGGCGCCGACAGCCCGCTGGGCCGGAGCTTCTTCGTGATGGAGCATGTCGGCGGGCGCATCCTCTGGGATCCGGCCCTGCCCGGCATGGAGCCCGACGAGCGCGGCGCCATCTACGACGCGATGGCCGCCACCCTCGCGGCACTCCACGCGCTCGACCCGGAGGCGCTGGGGCTCGCGCGCTTCGGCAAGTCCGCAGGCTTCTTCCACCGCCAGGTCGCCGTCTGGACGGCGCAGTACGCGGCCAGCGCCGACGCGCCCGACGGGCGCATGGTGCGCGTGGGCGAATGGCTCGCCGACGCCGCGGTGACGGAGGAGCCCGCAGCGCTCGTCCATGGCGATTGGCGGATGGACAACATGGTGTTCCACCCGACCGAGCCCCGCGTCGTCGGTGTGCTCGACTGGGAGCTCTCCACCCTCGGCCATCCCCTGTCGGACCTCGCCTACCAGTGCCTCCAGTGGCGGATGCCCCACGGATCGGCCCTGCGCGGCCTGGCCGGACGCGACCGCGGGGCGCTCGGCCTGCCGACGGAGGCGGAGTACGTGGCCTCCTACGCCCGCCTGCGCGGTCTCGATCTCGGCCCGGACGGCCCCCCGGACTGGCGCGCCTGGCTGGTGCTCGCGGCCTTCCGCCTCGCCGCGATCCTGCAGGGCGTCGCGGCCCGCGCCGAGGCGGGCAACGCCTCGAACCCCGAGGCGGCG
>CAZWWR010000363.1:0-2345 GCA_964637265.1 uncultured Jannaschia sp. | reverse complement strand
CCTTCAGCGTCCCGCGGCCCGAGGTGACGGGGACGACCTCGGCACCCAGCAGCTTCATGCGGAACACGTTGGGCTTCTGCCGCTCGACGTCGTGCGCGCCCATGTAGACCAAGCATTTCAGCCCGAACTTCGCGCAGACGGTGGCGGTGGCGACGCCGTGCTGGCCGGCGCCCGTTTCGGCGATGATGCGGCTCTTGCCCATGCGGCGGGCGAGGATGATCTGGCCCAGCACGTTGTTGATCTTGTGCGCGCCGGTGTGGTTCAGCTCGTCGCGCTTCATGTAGACCTTGGCGCCGCCCAGCCGCTCCGTCAGCCGCTCGGCGAGGTAGAGGGGGCTCGGGCGGCCGACATAGTGCGTCCAGAGGTGGTTCATCTCGGCCCAGAAGCTCTCGTCCTCGCGGGCGATGTCGTACTGGCGCTCGAGCTCGAGGATGAGCGGCATCAAGGTCTCGGAGACGAAGCGGCCGCCATAGTCCCCGAACCGGCCCCGGGCGTCCGGGCCGGAGCGGTAGGAGTTGCTGCGCCCCGTATCAGCCGCGGCCGTCGGGTTCAGGTCGTCGGGCATGTCCTGGCCTCCCCTGGGCCTGCGCTAAGGCCTCCGCTATCCGCCGCCGGTGTAGGGCCGAGGCGGGCCGGGGGCAACGGGGGGCGTCAGCCGAGGCCGTAGTAGCCCAGGACGCGGTTCCACCAATGGCCCTCGATCCGGTCGCCCACCTCGTGCAAGTCCGGGCTGCCGGAGACGGCGGCCGTGCCGCAGCGCAGTCGGACGGCGCCCGCGTCTAGGTCGAGCGCGGAGATCATGCCGGTCGGGATCACGCGCTGGTGCTCCGTGCCCGTCGGCCCGGCATGGACGACGAGCGAGGCGACCTCCCAGCCCGCCGTCTCGACGATAGCGTCCATCACCGTGCCCGCGCGGCCGTCGCTCGCCTCCACGGGGAGGTCGACCAGCCGGGAGAGGCGGGCGATGCCGCCCTCCTGGGCGGCAGACATCTCGCATTCGCGCGCGGGCAGGGCCTCGGCCGACACCGCCTCGTCCTCGCCGCCCGCCAGCGCGGCCACCGGGCCGTCTCCCGCCGCCTTGACATCCGCCTCGGCCACGGATGCCGTCCAGAGGCCCGCATCGAGGTCGGGCGCATCGAAGGCCCCGATGCGGACGGCGCATTCGCGGCGCTCGTACCATGCGCCGAGCCGCATCACGACATGGGTGAGGCCGAAATCCTCCTTGCGCATGAAGAGGTCCGTCACCCCATGGCGGGTGCCGTCCTCCCCGCGCAGGTCGAAAGACTTCAGATCCTTGAAGCGGATGAGCATGGCGGGGGCTCCCTATGGTCGTCGCCACGGGAGTAAGCCCAGCCGCGGTGCGTGTCACCCCCGCGGAGGGACCGTCGGGCGCCCAAGCGCGACGCGGCGCGCACCGGGGCCGTCCATGCCCAGACGATCATCGGGGTTGAGCAGCCGGCACGCCTCCATCGACAGGCAACCGCATCCGATGCAGCCGTCGAGCTCGTCGCGGAGCCGGGTGAGCCCGTCGATGCGGGCGCCGAGCTCGGCGCGGATGTCGCGCGCGACGCGATCCCAGTCGCGCGCGGTCGGGGCCCGGCCGTCGGGAAGCGCGGCCAGCGCCGAACGGATGCGCGCGAGCGGAAGGCCGAGGCGCTGAGCGGCGCGGATGAAGGCCAGCCGGCGCAGCTCCGACCGCGGGAAGCGCCGCCGGCCGGCACGGTTGCGCGGGGGCGCGAGCAGGCCCCGCCCCTCGTAGAAGCGGATCTGGCTCACCGTGAGGCCCGACCGTCGGGCCGCCTCGCCGATGGACAGTTCCGGCGGCAGCTTCGGCATCGTCGTTCCCCCTTGACCTCGACCAAGGTCGAGGTGGGAGGACGGGGTCGTCAAGCAGGAAGGGAGCCGGAGATGGCGACGCTGGAACATGTGAACGTGACGGTCGGGGATCCGGACGCGGTGGCGGAGGCGCTCTGCCGTCTGTTCGGCTGGGAGGTCCGCTGGGCCGGCGCGGCGCTGGGGGAGGGCCGGAGCGTGCATGTCGGCGACGCGGATCGCTACGTGGCACTCTACGCACCGGCGGGCGGCGTGTCCGACGCGGACAGCTACGCGACGCGGGGAGGGCTCAACCACCTCGGGGTCGTGGTGGACGATCTAGACGCGGCGGAACGGCGCGTGCGCGAGCTGGGCTACGCGCCGCGCAGCCACGCCGATTACGAGCCGGGCCGGCGGTTCTATTTCGACGGGCCGGAGAAGATCGAGGTGGAGGTGGTCGCCTACGGCTAGACGACGGAAGGGCCGCCTTCGGGGCGGCCCTTCGTCGGTTCGGGTGGTGCCGGTTCCCCGGG
>CAZWWR010000362.1:0-2371 GCA_964637265.1 uncultured Jannaschia sp. | reverse complement strand
CGGCGCTGGCCTGGGCCGCGCAGCCGGGCGCCCCCATCGGCGCCTCGTCAGGTGGCGGGGCCGCCGTCCTGCTGGGGAGCTACGGCTGGGAGCCGGACTGGCTCGGCGCGGGCGGCTACTCGGCGCTCTGGCTCGGGCCGGAGGGGGAGTCGTTCGGCGTGCTCTCGGACCGCGGCTACTACGTGACGGGCCGGCTCCGGCGCGGCGGGGACGGCGTGGTCGACGCCGTGGAGACGGGGCGCTGGGGCCTCCTCGCCGATCTGCCCGAGGGCCGCGACTCCGACGAGCTGCGCTTCGACGTCGAGGCCGTCGCCCCCGCGCCCGACGGCTCGCTCTACATGGCCTTCGAGCACGACCACCGCGTCATGCGGTTCGAGACGCCCGACGCCCGGCCCACGCGGGTCGTCGGCGCGGCCGACCTGCCCGAGATGCCGTCCGACAACCGCGGCATCGAGGCGCTCGCCCTGCGGGCCGACGGCGCGCTCGTCGCCATCGCGGAGGAGCCGCGGAACGGCGCGCTGGTCACGGTGACGATCCGGGAGGGGCGCGCGTCGCCCGGCCCGGACCTGCCGGCGCGGGGCCGCTTCTGGAAGGTCGCGGGCGCCGATTTCGGCCCCGACGGGCGCCTCTACGTGCTCGAGCGCGCCTTCCTCGGGCTGGGCTTCCGCAGCCGCGTCCGCTCCTTCGCGCCGGACGGCGGCGACGAGCGGGAGGTCCTCGCCTCGGGGCTCAGGCAGCACGACAACCTCGAGGGCATCCACGTCTGGCAGGATGCGGACGGCCTCAGGATCACCCTCGTCTCCGACGACAACCTCCGCCCCGGGCTGCAGCGCACCGAGCTCGTCGACTACCGCCTCGCCCCCTGACGCGCCGGGCCGGGGCGGGCGCCCCCTCAGCGGTGGAACTCGCGGCGCGTCCGCGGCAGGGGCCAGTCCTCGAGCAGGGCGAGCGCGTCCTCCGCCGTCTCCACGAAGCGGAACAGCTCGAGGTCGTCCGGCCCGATCGTCCCCGCCTCGAGCAGCGCGTCGAAATCCACGATCCTGCGCCAGAACGCCTCCCCGAACAGCAGCACGGGAACCCGCTCCATCCGCCCCGTCTGGATCAGCGTGAGCGACTCGAAGAGCTCGTCGAGCGTCCCGAACCCCCCGGGAAAGACGCAGATCGCGTTCGCCCGCACGAGGAAGTGCATCTTGCGGATCGCGAAGTAGTGGAAGTTGAAGGCCAGCTCCGGCGTCACGTACTCGTTCGGCGCCTGCTCGTGCGGCAGCACGATGTTCAGCCCGATGGAGCGGCCCCCCGCCTCCTGCGCCCCGCGGTTGCCGGCCTCCATCACGCCCGGGCCGCCGCCCGTGACGATCACGTTCTCCTGCCCCCCGGTCTCCTCCAGGCTCCGCTCCGTCACCATGCGCGCGAAGCGGCGGGCCTCCTCGTACTGCCGCGAGAGGGCGCGGAGCGTCTCCGTGCGGGCGCGGTCGGCCTCCGCCGGGCGCGGCACGCGGGCCCCGCCGAACATGACGACCGTCGAGCGCACCTCCTCCTCGTCCATCACCAGCGTCGGCTTCATCAGCTCGAGCTGCAGGCGCACCGGCCGCAGCTCGGGCCGCGACAGGAACGCGTCGTCGGTGAAGGCGAGCCGATAGGAGGGCGACCGCGTCTGCGGCGTGTCCGGCACCGTGCGCGCGGTGCGGATGTCCTCGTCGGCGTGCCGCATGGGATGGCGGCGGCGGTCGTCCTTCATGACGCGTCCTTGTGGAGGGATTGCCGGGGTGGTCTATCACGCGGGCGGCCGGGCGAAAGGGAGGCGGGATGGACGGATCGGGGTGGCGGAGGCGGATCGAGGCGGCGGCGCAACGGGTCGCGGGCCACGTCCGCACGACGCCCGTCCTCCGCCTGCGCCTCGCCGGCCACGAGGTCGAGCTCAAGCTCGAGCAGCTCCAGCACACCGGCAGCTTCAAGGCCCGCGGCGCCTTCAACGCGCTTCTCTCCGAGCCGGTGCCCCCTGGCGGCGTGGTCGCGGCCTCTGGGGGCAACCACGGGGCCGCGGTGGGCCATGCCGCCGCCGCGCTGGGGCACCCGGCGCACATCTTCGTTCCCGAGATCGCGGGCGCCGCGAAGATCGCCCTCGTCCGGCGGACCGGGGCGGACGTGCACGTCGTGCCGGGCGCCTATGCCGACGCGCTCGCCGCGGCGAGGGAGCACGAGGAGCGGACCGGCGCGCGACAGGTCCACGCCTACGACGCCCCGGCGACGGTGGCGGGGCAGGGCACGGTGATGCGCGAGTGGGAGGCGCAGGGCCTCGACGCGACCCACGTGCTCATCGCCGTGGGCGGCGGCGGGCTGCTCGGCGGCGCCCTGGCTTGGCGGCCCGAGG
>CAZWWR010000361.1:0-2373 GCA_964637265.1 uncultured Jannaschia sp. | reverse complement strand
CCTCGCGGCGCGACCGGCGCCGGTAGCGCGGGGGCAAGCGCGGCCCGCGCGGATGCGGGTCGCCCGCGCCATGAGCCGCGCGGGCCCCCCATCGGCGGGGATCCGCCGGGCGGCGCGATCAGGCGGCCTTGGCGGCGGCCTTCAGCGGCTTCAGCCGGAGGAAGGTGAACAGGCCCAGCGGCGGCAGCGGCTCGCGCCCGAGCTCGGCCACGGATCCGGATCCGAGCACCGTGTCGAGGCGGAAGTCGGCGTGCCAGCCCATCCGGTCGGCGAAGGGCCCGAGCATCGATTCGAGCCGCCCGAGCGGGCCATCGTCCTTGGCGAAGTGGTTCACGAGCACGATCTCGCCGTCCGGCTTGCAGACCCGGGCCATCTCCGCGAGCACCTTCTCCGGCTCCGGCACGACGGAGATGAGGTACATCGCCACCACGGTGTCGAAGCGGTCGTCGGGGAAGTCGAGGACGCGCGCATCCATCTGACGGAGATCGGAGACGTTCGAGAGGCCGAGCTCGTCGACCTTCTCGTGGGCCCGCTCGAGCATCTCGTTGCTGAAGTCGATCCCGGTGACCTCGAGCTCGGGCCGGTAGTGGCGCAGGGCGAGGCCGGTGCCGACGCCGACCTCGAGCACCCGGCCGCCGAGGGCGTTGGCATGCGCGGTCGCCCGCAGCCGTCCCGGACGGGTGATCTTGCCGAACGTGGCGTCGTAGATGGGGGCCCAGCGGCGGTAGCTGGCGGTGACGGCATCGATGTCCAAGCGATCAGTCCTCCGGCGTGCGTGCCGGAGGACCGGCCTTCTTCCTATGCGATACCGCCCCCCATGCGAGGATGGCAAGATACAGAGCGGACGCACCCACCGCGAAGAGCCACAGGCGCGTGAGCATCAGCCCGACGACCACCGCGGCGGCGAGCAGCACCCAGACGGCGTTGTCGCGGCTGACCCGCATCGTCTTGATCGAGATGGTCCGGAAGCGCCCCACCATCAGCAGCCCCACCGCCACGACCCAGGCCGCCACGAGCGGCGTCGCCGCGCGCGGATCGGCGAGGCCGGCGAGGTGGATGTGGACGGGCAGGATGGCGAGCATCGCCCCGGCCGGCGCCGGCACCCCCATGAAGCTGCCCTTCAGGGCGGGGTCGGGATCCTCGCGCATGACGTTGAAGCGGGCAAGGCGCAGGCAGCAGCAGATAGCGAGGATCAGCGCGGCGATCCAGCCCAGCCCGCCCAGCCCGCCCAGCGCGAAATGGTAGACGAGCAGCGCCGGCGCGACGCCGAAGCAGACGAAGTCCGACAGCGAATCGAGCTCGGCGCCGAAGGGCGAGGCGGCGTTCAGGCGCCGCGCCAGCAGCCCGTCCATCCCGTCGACGAGCGCGGCGAGGATGAGCAGGCCCGCGGCAAGGTCGAACCGGTCGTCGAAGGCGAAGCGCACCGAGGTGAGGCCGAAGCACAGCCCTAGGATCGTCACCAGGTTGGGCAGCAGCATCGCGAAGGGCAGGCGCTCCCGCCCGGAGCCGCGCTTGAGCCGCCGCACCGGCATCAGGCGGCGCGGAAGGCGGGCGCGCTCGCCTCGCCCAGCACGGCCAGCACCGATTCCCCGGCGACCATCTTCTGCCCCACGGCGACGCGCGGCGCGGTGCCCTCGGGAAGGTAGACGTCGACGCGGCTGCCGAAGCGGATGAGGCCCACGCGCTCGCCGCGCTCGACGACCTGCCCCTCGGCGGCCTCGCACAGGATGCGCCGCGCGAGCAGGCCCGCGATCTGCACGAAGCCCACGCGGGTGCCCTCGGCCGTCTCGATCACGAAGCCGTTTCGCTCGTTCTCCTCGGACGCCTTGTCGAGCGTGGCGTTGAGGAACTTGCCGGGCCGGTAGGCGATCGTGGCGATCGTGCCGGGCACGGGGGCGCGGTTCACGTGGACGTCGAACACCGACATGAACACCGAGACCCGTTCGAGCGGCGCGTCGCCCAGGCCGAGCTCGGCGGGCGGGACGGCGGGCTCGATCAGGCTCACCAGCCCGTCCGCGGGCGAGATCACGAGGCCCTCGTCCTGCGGGGTCACGCGCTCCGGATCGCGGAAGAACTGGTAGCACCATCCGGTCAGCGCGAGGCCCAGCACGCCGAGCGGCGCCCAGATCAGGAACAGCACGAGCGTCAGCGCGGCGAAGATGGCGATGAACTTCGGCCCCTCGCGGTGCAGCGGCTTGACCACCGCGTCCATCGTGCTCAGGCCCATTCGCTCCCCCGCGTCCCGGTCAGGGGGCGCAGATAGCGCCGCCGGGCCCGGGGGTAAAGCGCGGGCCGTCACCGCACCGTCACGCGACGCCGCCCGGCGGTCCGTGGGCCGGGCGGCGCCATCCGCGGCCGCGGGCGGGCAGGGCG
>CAZWWR010000360.1:0-2377 GCA_964637265.1 uncultured Jannaschia sp. | reverse complement strand
CGGGACGACGGACACGAGCGGCGGGGGAGACCGGACATGTCGGTGACGGACGAGTTGATCGCCCGCTACGAGGAGCGCCTCGCCGCCTTCGAGGACCGCCTCCGCCGCATCGAGCAGGGCGGCCCCGCGCCCGCCGCGCCCCGCGGCGCCGGCGGCCTGCGCCTCGGCGTCGACGTGGGCGGGACCTTCACCGACCTCCTGCTCCTCGACGAGGCGGAGGGGCGCACCTTCACCGCCAAGGTCCCCTCCACCCCGGAGGACAGCTCGAAGGGCGTGCTCGACGGCATCGAGCGCATCTGCCGCACGGCCGGCATCCGGCCCTCAGACATCGCCGAGGTCATGCACGGCACCACCGTCGCCACCAACACCGTGCTCACCTCCACGGGTGCGCTGGTGGGCCTCGTCACCACGCGGGGCTACCGCGACGTGCTGCAGATCGCGCGCTCCTACGTGCCCGGCGGCCTGGGCGGCTGGGTGATCTGGAACAAGTCCGACCCGCTCGCCCCCCTGGAGCACACGATCGAGGCGCACGAGCGCATGGACGCGAAGGGCGAGGTGCTCGAGCCGCTCGACGAGGCGGCCATCCGCCGCGACCTCGAGCGCCTGCTCGGCTCCGGCATCGAGGCGCTCACAGTCGCCCTGTTCAACGCCTACGCCAACGACGCCCACGAGCGCCGCGTCGCCGCCATCGCCCGGGAGATCGCGCCCGACATCCCCGTCTCCACCTCGGCCAGCGTGATGCCCGAGATGTACGAGTACGAGCGCACCGAGACCTGCGTGGTGAACTCCTACGTCCGCCCGGTCGTCTCGCGCTACGTCCGCAACCTCCAGGAGGAGCTGCGCACCCGCCTGGGCCCCGGCACCATGCTCCAGATCCTGCGCTCCGACGGCGGCCTCTCCTCGGCGCAGGGCGCGATGGACCAGCCCGTCAACCTGCTGATGTCGGGCCCCGCGGGCGGGGTCGCCGGCGCGCTGTGGATCGCGAAGGCGTCGGGGCACGACAACCTGCTGACCTTCGACATGGGCGGCACCTCGACGGACGTCGCCCTGATCGAGCAGGGCCGCGCCCGCACCCGCCGCGAGACGCGCGTGGGGGACGTCACCGTGCGCGCGCCCTCGATCGACGTGCGCACGGTGGGCGCGGGCGGCGGCTCCATCGCCTACGTGCCCGAGCTGACCCGCGCGCTGCGCGTGGGCCCCCAGTCGGCCGGCGCCAGCCCCGGCCCCGCCGCCTACATGAAGGGCGGCGAGGCGCCCACGGTCACCGACGCGAACGTGGTGCTGGGCTACCTGCCCTCCGACGCCCGCCTCGGCGGCGACATGGAGATCAGCCGCGAACTCGCCGCGAAGGCCGTCGGCACCGTGGCCGGGGCGATGGGGCTCGGGGTCGAGGAGGCCGCCGAGGGGATCGTCCGCATCGTCAACGAGAACATGGTCGGCGCGCTCCGCCTCGTCTCGGTGGAGCAGGGCTACGACCCGCGCGACTTCGCGCTGATCGGCTTCGGCGGCGCCGGGCCGCTCCACGCCAACGCGCTGGCCCGTCTCGTCGACGCCTGGCCCGCCATCGTGCCGCCCGGCCCGGGCGTGCTCTGCGCCTACGGGGACGCGACGACGCGGCTGCGCAACGAGGCGTCGCAGACCTACGTGACGCCCGTCTCCGAGACCTCGGAGGCCGAGATCGCCGGGATGCTGCGGGATCTCGCCGCGCAGGCCGCCGAGACGCTCACCGCCGAGGGCGTGCCCGCCGCCGGGCAGGAGGCGCTCTACCAGATCGACCTGCGCTACCGAGGGCAGGGCATGAAGCTCACCGTGGACATGAAGCCGGACGGCTTCACGCTCGCCGAGGCCGTGCGCCGCTTCGACGCCGAGCACGAGCAGCTCTTCACCTTCGCGCTCGACGCCCCGCACGAGATCGTGGGCCTGCGTGCCGTGGTCCAGGGCGCCGAGAAGGCCTTCGTGAACCCGGCCCGCCCCCGCGGCGGAACCGACGCCTCGGCGGCCCGCGTGCAGGCGACCCGGATCTTCGAGGGCGGGGCGTGGCACGAGGCCCAGATCTACGACCGCGGCAGGCTCGCCCCCGGCAACGAGCTGCCCGGACCGGCCATCGTCACGGAGATGGACTCGACGGCGCTCGTCCTGCCCGGCCACGTCGCCGTGGTGGACGAGGTGGGCAACCTGCTCATCTGGCCCGAGGGCCATCCGCGGGGACGGCGATGAGCCGCGCGGGGGGAGCAGACTCATGGGACGGCCCGTGGAGCGCGTGCGGCGCGGCTCCGGGCCCGGCCCGGGGAGCGGCGAGGGGGATCGCCGCAGGGTCGGGGCCGCGCGCCCTGTCCCCGCGGTTCGCCGGCCCGGGCGGGGCGGTGATCGTGAAGCC
>CAZWWR010000359.1:0-2393 GCA_964637265.1 uncultured Jannaschia sp. | reverse complement strand
CGCCTGGCCGTGCCACCGATCCCCGCCCCGACGGCTTCGGGGGCGCCTCACGGAACCGCAGCCCGCGGCCCTTCCCCGGCCCGGCCGGTCAAGCCGGGTGAACGGGCCCGGGTCCTGCCGGGCGCCCTCGGGCCGGAGCGCCCGCTGCCCCGCCGGGGGCGGCGCTCACCCCATGATCGCCCCGATGGCGACCATCATCAGGCCCAGCGCGGACACGGCGAGGGAGCCGAGGTTGATCGCCACCAGCCGCCGCAGCCGCTCCTGCATCGCCTCCCCCTGCAGCCCCTCGCGCTTCGCGCGCGCCGCCACCAGCACGCACCACAGCAGTCCCACGACGCCGAGCGCCGCCATGAGCGCCCCGCCCCAGATCAGCGCCGTCCAGACGTCCATGTCACACCTCTCCCCGGTCCCCGTACGATCCGCCGCCCGGCCCGTTGCCCGGACGCCCGGCCTTCGCATAGCCAGTACCTTCAACGATACGACGGAGGCAGGGACAATGACGGAGTTGCGCGTGGTCGAGAAGGACGCCGGCAGCTACGACGTGACGGCGGAGGAGCTGCGCCAGATCGTCGAGCGGGTCGAGAGCCTCGAGGGCGAGAAGAAGGACATCGCGGAGCAGATCAAGGAGGTCTACGCCGAGGCCAAGGGCCGCGGATACGACACGAAGGTCCTCCGCAAGGTCGTGGCGCTCCGCCGCCGCGAGCCGGACGACATCGCCGAGGAGGAGGCCGTGCTCGACCTCTACAAGGAAGCGCTCGGCATGCGCTGAGCCCCTCCCGCGCGGACCCGGGCCCCGAGAGGGCAGGGGCCCGCCAGCCTTCCCCGGCCGTACGGCGGTCATCCGCGCGGCCCGCGCGCATCCCACGGGAAGCGATCCGGCTCCGGCGCGGCGAGGCGCTTGCCCGCGCCGGCCGTCCGGACTACCCGTCGAACGGCGCCGCGGCCGGCATAGCTCAGCTGGTAGAGCACGTGATTTGTAATCTCGGGGTCGGGGGTTCGAGTCCCTCTGCCGGCACGGCGGCGCCGTCGGGACGCGGGCCCAACCGTGGTTTCCGATTCGGCGGCCCCCGCAGCGAGGTCCGGCCATGCGCGGTCGACCACGGTCGCCCCCCCCAGAAAGATCCCGACCGAAACTACGTTGGCCGTGTTTCACGGGAACGGGCCGGAAGCGCGCCAGCCCTCCACGTGAACGTCGCACTCGCCCCAAGGCCCGTCCGGAGCGCATGGGCCGCCCGGTTGCGGCCGGCCTGAAACGCCTGTCGGATCGACGTAGAACGCGTCGAGGCGATGGAACCGGATTCCGCGGGGCAACCCGCCCGCGCTCCCGCCCCGCCGCCCCGTCAGCCGTCCCCCAGGAACGCCCCGATCTCCCCGGCGACGCGCTCGGGCGCCTCCTCGTGCATCAGGTGCCCCAGCCCCTCGAGGCACCGTTCGCGCACCGGCCGCCCCGAGGCGCGCAACCGCGCGGCCAGGTCGGCGGAGATGCGCGGCGGAACCGTCCGGTCGTTGTCGCCCGAGAGCAGGAGCATCGGCCGGTCGAGCCCCGCCGCCAGCTCGCCCCGCAGGCCCACGTGGCGCCAGGCGGCCATCTGCGCCAGCGCGCCGTCGACATGCTGCGGATCGCGGATCAGGCGGTGGTAGAGGGCCACGCCCTCGTCGTCGAGCGTGCTGCCCGTGCCCTCGAGGAGGCGGCGGGCGCGGGACGGGTCCCGGGTGCCCATCGTGAAGAGCGGGACGGTGAGCGGGTTGACGGCGAGCAGCTTCGCCAGCACCGGGAAGAGCACGCCCGCGAGGCCCTCGAACGCGTCGAAGGCGCCGTTGATCGAGACCACTTCGCCCCCCATCCCGTCGAGCGCCAGCCGCGACGCGATCACCGCGCCCGCCGAGTGCCCGATCAGCGCGCGGGGCGACGCGATGCCGAGCGCGTCCAGCAGCGCGCGCAGATCCTCCGCCGTCTCGGGCAGGCCCGACCGGCCCGACTTGCCCCTGCGGGTGAAGCCCATGCCAGGCAGGTCCATCGCCGTCACCCGGTGCTCCCGCGCCAGCAGCGGCATCAGCCCCCGCCAGGAATGGGTGGAGGCGCCCGAGCCGTGGAGCAGGACGAGGTCCGCGCCCTCGCCCATCTGCTGCACGTGCCAGCGATGCGGCCCCGCGACGACGAAGCGGCTGGCCTCCGAATGCGGCCAGCTTGCCCGTTCCCGCTCCCAGTTCACCGGGCGCTCACAGCGCGGCCTCGACGGCACGGGTGAGGCGGGCGGGCTCGGCCCGGGGCATCGGCAGGTGCGCCGCGCCCATGCCGGCGGCGAGTTCGCGCAGCATCGGGGCGGGGCGGGGGCCGGTGTCGATCACGAGGGCCGGCACCCCCTCGGCCGCGACGAGCCGGGCGAGGCGGG
>CAZWWR010000358.1:0-2396 GCA_964637265.1 uncultured Jannaschia sp. | reverse complement strand
CGCCGCCGTTGCGGCGCACGCCCTCGATCATCGAGGCGTGGTTGAGCGCGTCGGAGTAGATGATCAGCCCGGGGAAGAGCTTGGGCAGGGTCGACAGCGTCGCGTCGTTGGCGATGTAGGCGGAGGTGAACAGCAGCGCCGCCTCCTTGCCGTGCAGGTCGGCCAGCTCCGCCTCCAGCCGCTTGTGATAGACCGTCGTGCCCGAGATGTTGCGCGTCCCGCCGGAGCCTGCGCCGGCCGCGTCCACCGCCTCGTGCATGGCCCCGAGCACCGCCGGATGCTGGCCCATCCCGAGATAGTCGTTGCCGCACCACACCGTGATCTCGGCCTCGGTCCCGTCGGGCCGCGTCCAGACCGCGTGGGGAAAAGCACCCCGCCGGCGCTCGATGTCGATGAACGTCCGGTAGCGCCCCTCGCGATGCAGCGCGTCGAGTGCGGCGTCCAGCGCGTGGGCGTAATCCATCCGTTCCCCCTCATACGTCAGAGCCCGGACCTAGTGCCGGTGGTGCAGGGGTTCTAGGTCACATAACGTCGCGCGAACATTGCGCTGGATCAACTGCCGCCCCTGCCCCGAGGTCCCCATGCCCGATACATCCGCCGCCCCCGGCCTCGCCCCCGTCCTCGCCCGGATCGACGCTGAATTCGAGGCTTCGCTCGAGCGGCTGTTCGAGCTTCTCCGGATCCCTTCCATCTCGACCGACCCCGCCCATGCCGGCGACTGCGAGGCAGCGGCCGCGTGGTTGGCGTCCGAGCTCAAGGGGTTGGGCCTGGACGCCGACGTGCGACCGACCACCGGGCGCCCCATGGTCGTCGCCCATGGCGGAGAGGCGCCGGGCGAAGGCGCGCGCCACATCCTCTTCTACGGTCACTACGACGTGCAACCCGTCGACCCGCTGGACTTATGGGACCGCCCGCCCTTCGAACCCGCCGTCGAGGCCACGCCGGGCGGCCGCGTGATCCGGGCGCGGGGGGCCTCGGACGACAAGGGCCAGCTCATGACCTTCGTCGAGGCGCTTCGTGCGTGGCTCGCCGAAGCCCGGCAACTGTCCTTCCGCCTGACGATCCTGCTCGAGGGCGAGGAGGAATCCGGGTCGCCCTCCCTCGTCCCGTTCCTCGAGGCCAACGCGGAGGAACTGAAGGCCGACCTCGCCCTGATCTGCGATACCGGGCTGTTCTCCGACCGGACGCCGACCATCATCACCCAGCTCCGCGGCCTGGTCGGCGAGGAGGTGACGATCCAGGGCCCGACCCGCGACCTTCATTCCGGAGGGTACGGCGGGATCGCGATGAATCCGGCCCGCGTGCTCTCACGCATCCTCGGAGGGCTCCACGACACGCAGGGCGCGGTGCAGATCCCCGACTTCTACGACGGCGTGGGGCAGCCGACGCCGGACGTCCTGCAGGGCTGGTCGAACCTCGGCTTCGACGAGGAGGCGTTCCTCGGGCAAGTCGGGCTCGCGGTTCCCGCCGGTGAGGCCGGACGCAGCGGACTCGAGATGCTCTGGTCAAGGCCGACGGCCGAGATCAACGGCATCGCGTCCGGCTATGCCGGGCCGGGCTTCAAGACGGTCCTCCCCGCGCAGGCCACCGCGAAGGTCTCCTTCCGGCTCGTCGGCGGACAGAACCCGGAGCGGATCCGCGAGGCCTTCCGCGACTGGGTGACGGCGCAGGTTCCGCGCGACTGCCGGGTCGAGTTCGCCTCCCACGGCGCCGCGCCGGCCTCGGCGATGGACACGTCGGACCCCGCCTTCGAGGCAGCGCGCGAGGCCCTCGGCGAGGAATGGGGGGAGGAGGCGGTCTTCTCGGGGGCGGGCGGCTCCATCCCGATCGCAGGCTACTTCAAGACGATCCTCGGCATGGATTCCCTGCTCACCGGTTTCGCCCGGGGCGACGACCGGATCCACTCGCCGAACGAGAAGTACGACGTCGCGAGCTTCCACAAGGGCATCCGATCCTGGAGCAGGATCATCTCGCGCCTCTAGGGCGGGCGTGTTGCGCATCTAGCCGACGGTTTCACCAGGGCGTACCCAAGCATGAGCTCAAGGCCTCGTCGGACGGTTTCAACGCCTCGCCTCGACTTCGCCATCTCGAAGACTGGTCCGGCGGGGATGCCATCTCTCCGTCCACTCCCGACGGGGAGCTCCGATATCCTGGCGCGGTGACGGAGCCCGGCGCACGTTGCGCCCCCAGAAGGGATGCGCCCGCTCCTTGGCCTCATAACCCTCACAGCCATCTCGGCCGGCGGATCCTTTCAAAATACTCGTCTATGATCAGGCGAGCGCCGGGATTGCGAAGCGGTTGCATACGAGGGACAGCAATTATGGGGAGTGCATGAGAATAGTCGTAAGCGGTGTCCCAGCCCCATTCTGATCTGACCTCGCGGGCGGACCCTGCGG
>CAZWWR010000357.1:0-2402 GCA_964637265.1 uncultured Jannaschia sp. | reverse complement strand
CATCACTCGCGTCCACGGGCCGTTCTGCTCGGACGAGGAGGTCGAGGAGATCGTCTCGCACCTTAAGTCCTACGGGCCGCCGGACTACGCGGCCTCGGTGCTCGACGGGCCCGACGAGGAGGCCGCGCCGGACATCGACGCGGTGCTGGGCCTCGCCGGGGGGTCGGGCGGACCGGGCGGGCCGGGCCTGTCGGGCGACGACGCGCTCTACGACCAGGCGGTGGCCATCGTGGCGCAGGATCGCAAGTGCTCGACCTCCTACATCCAGCGCAAGCTGGGCATCGGCTACAACAAGGCGGCGCGGCTCGTGGAGCGGATGGAGACCGAGGGCGTGGTCTCCGCCTCCAACCAGGTGGGCAAGCGCGAGATCCTCGTGCCCGAACCCCGCTGAGGGGCCGGGCGGGCGTCCCGTCCATCCCCTGGCGGGCCGGCGCTATCGCATAGCCCTCGCAAGCGGGCACGCCCCTCCCCTATATCGGGGCGGCCATCACGACCGCACCACAGGAGGCCCCCATGCCCCTCACCCGCCGCACCGCGCTCACGCTGCTCGCCGGCGCCGCCGTGCTTCCCGCGATGCCGGCGCAGGCCCGCACCATTCCGGTGGCGGAGATCGACCGCTACCTGAACTCGTTCCGCACCGCGCGGGCGGAGTTCACGCAGATCAACGCCGACGGCACCATCTCCACGGGCGACCTGCGGTTGCGCCGGCCCGGGCGGGCGCGGTTCGACTACGATCCGCCCAACCGCGGGCTGGTGATCGCTGGCGGCGGGCAGGTCGCCGTGTTCGACCCGGTGAGCAACACGCGCCCCGAGCAGTACCCGCTCCGGCAGACGCCGCTGAACCTCATCCTCTCGGAGCGGGTGGATCTGGGCCGCTCGGGGATGGTGGTCGCGCACGGGGCGGACGGGAGCTCGACCTCGATCACGCTGCAGGATCCGCAGAACCCGCAATACGGCAACATCCGGCTGGTGCTGACCGACGGGCCGGTGACGCTGCGACAGTGGGTGATCACCGACGACACGGGCACCCAGACGACGGTGATCCTGGGCGACATGGCGACCGACGTGAGCCTCGGCTCGGGGCTGTTCTCGATCCCGCAGGAGCTCCGGAACCGCGGCCTGAGCGAGTAGCGCGGCCTGGCGGGGCGGGCGCCCCGACGGTGGCCCCGGCGGCGTCGTGCGGGCGGGTGCGCCGGGATGGACCGGGCCGCTCCCGACGCGGGTGTGTGGCGCCGGGCGTCGGGGTGGGCCAACGGACGGGCGGGCCGCCGGCGGACCGCGTCGCCCGGGGCCGTGGGAGCCCGGTGCGGGGCCCGCTGGAGGCCCACGCAAGGGAAAGGGGAGGACCCATGCCCGGGTCGGCGAAGACGATCGCGCGGACCGCCGCGCTCGCGGTCCTGCCGGGCTCCGGCGCGGTGGCGCCGCAGGGGTCCTGATCGACGACCGGGACGGGGGCTCTTACTCTGGGATCGCGTACCTCCCGAAGAGTCTGGGCGGCGGCACGTTCTGCCTCACCGGGCTGCGCGACGCCGCTGGCGAGCCGTACGACCACACCCGGACCTACAGGCTCAACGTCCCGGCCGACACGCCGGCGGACGATTTCCGGTCCGTGATCGTCTGCTCGATGGAGACGAAGAGCTTCATCCGGGGCGCCGAGCCCGTCGGGCTGTCCTCGCGCGACGCCGACACCATGCAGGTGAACGACGACGGGTCCCACGACATCTGGTTCGGCCCCGAGGCGCCCGAGGGCCTCGAGAGCAACTGGATCCCGACGACGGAGCCGTACTTCCCGCTGTTCCGGCTCTACGGCCCGAGCGAGGGCTGGCTGGAGAGCGGCTGGACGCCGGGCGACCTCGAGAAGGTCGCGGAGTGACGGCCCGGCGGCGGGCGGGTCGCGAACCCGGATCGAGGGGTCCGGAGGTCGTCCCGGCTTGATCCCGGGGTCATCCTCGCCGTCCCGACCTGCGGGCGGGCCGGGACCGCGGGAGCCGGAGAGACCGCGTCCGCGTCGAGGGGCGGATCGGGGGCCGGGTTTGCCCGGCGGCGGGCGGGACGCGGATGCGGTTCGCAGGGCCAGGAGAGCGTGCCGACCCGATCCCGCGTCATTCTCGCCGCCCCGACGCGCGGGCAGGCCGGGACAGCGGGAGCCGGGAAAACGGCATCGGCGCCGGGGAGCGGACCCGGCGGTGGGGCGGCCCCCTGCCCTGCCCGGCCGGCCGGTGCTTCGCATCGAAACCCGGCGGCGGGCGGGGGCCGCACGCGGCCGATCGGCGATGCGACGGGGCACGTTCGCGAGGCAGCATGGACACGACGGAGCATGATCCTTCGGACCGGGCTGCGTCGCGTGGGCCGGCAGGCGCGCTAACGCGGGCGTTGCGCCTCCCCCCGCAACCCGCGAGCGG
>CAZWWR010000356.1:0-2414 GCA_964637265.1 uncultured Jannaschia sp. | reverse complement strand
CCGCCTCGCGGCGTCCCGACAACCGTCCGTCCGGCAGCCCGTTCCCGCGCCGGCCCCGCCGGTTCGCCCCGGCACGGCCGCGGCGCGCTTGCCGCCCGACCGGGCGCGTGCGACGCAAGGCCCGGCCAGGGAGCACGGGAGACCCGACATGCCGATCCGCGCCTGCGTGTTCGACGCCTACGGCACGCTCTTCGACGTCACGGCCGCCGCGCGCCGCGCGGCCTCGGAGGACCGTCCGGACCTCGCCGAGATCTGGCCGCGCCTCGCCGCCGACTGGCGCGACCGGCAGCTCCAGTACACATGGATCCGGGCCCTGGCCGGGGCCCATGCCGATTTCTGGCAGGTGACGGGCGAGGGGCTCGACTGGGCGATGGAGGCGCAGGGCCTCGACGATCCGGACCTGCGCGAGCGCCTGATGCAGCTCTACCGGGAGCTGACCCCGTACGAGGAGGTCATCGACATGCTGGCCGACCTGAAGAACGCCGGCCTCCCGCGCGGGATCCTGTCGAACGGCACGCCGGACATGCTGGCCGACGCCTGCGGCTCGGCGGGCATCGCGGGGCTGCTCGACCACGTGCTGAGCGTGGAGAGCGTCGGCGTGTTCAAGCCGGCCCGCGCCGTCTACGACCTCGTCGGCCGGAGCTTCGACGTGGAGCCCGGCGAGGTCCTGTTCGTGTCGTCGAACGGCTGGGACGCGGCCGCCGCCGCCGGGTACGGCTTCCGGACGGTCTGGGTGAACCGGCAGGGCGCGCCCGTGGAGCGGCTGCCCTGGCGGCCCGACCGCATCGCGCAGGACCTCACTTCCATCCCCGACCTCGCCGCGAGCCTGTGATGCCCTCCTTCAAGACATCCGACGACGTCCGCCTGCACTACGAGGACACCGGCACCGAGGCCTCCGGCCCGCCGATCCTGTGCCTCGCCGGGCTGACGCGCAACTCGACCGATTTCGAGTACGTGCTGCCCTACCTCGCGGAGGCGCACCGCGTGATCCGGCTCGACAGCCGCGGGCGCGGACGCTCGGCGCGGAGCCCCGACTGGCGCGACTACAGCGTGCCGGTGGAGGCGCGCGACGTGCTGGAGCTGCTCGCGCATCTGGGGCTGGGGCAGGTGGCGATCCTGGGCACGTCGCGCGGCGGGCTGATCGCGATGGCGCTGGCGGCCGCGGCGAAGGACAGGCTGGCGGGCGTCTGCCTCAACGACATCGGCCCCGTGATCGAGCGGGCGGGCCTCGACGCGATCCGCGCCTACGTGGGCCAGCCGCCCGAGGCCGCCACGCGCGAGGAGGCGGTGGCGATGCGGGCCGGGCTGATGGCCGGGTTCGAGGGCGTTCCGGAGAGCCGCTGGCGCGAGGAGGTGGACCACCACTACGTCGACGCCGAGGAGGGGCTCGCCATCAACTACGACCCGCGCCTGCGGGACGCCGTGCTCGAGACGCTGGGCGAGGAGGGGGAGGCGGCGAAGGGCCCCGACCTCTGGCCGCTCTTCGACCTGCTCGAGGGCCTGCCGCTCGCGCTGATCCGCGGCGCGAACAGCGATCTGCTGAGCGCGGAGACGGCCGCGGAGATGCGCAGGCGGCGGCCCGACATGATCTATGCCGAGGTGCCGGGGCGGGGCCACGTGCCGTTCCTCGACGAGCGGGAGGCGCTGGAGGCGCTGAACGAATGGACGATGCTGCTCTGACGATCTGGGAGGCGCCCTTCGCCCGGCCGCCCGGCCCGGCGGACGTGGCGGAGGCGGTCGCGCGCATCCGGGGCCGCGCGAGGCGCACCCCGCTCCTCAACGCGCCGCTCCTCGACCGGGAGGCGGGGCGGCGCGTCTGGGTGAAGGCGGAGTGCCTGCAGGTCACCGGGAGCTTCAAGTTCCGCGGCGCGTTCAACGCCCTGGCGGGCATGGACGGGGCCGCCCGCGCGCGCGGCGTGATCGCGTTCTCCTCGGGCAACCACGCGCAGGGCGTGGCCCATGCGGCGGCGCTGCACGGCGCGCCCGCGGTGATCGTGATGCCCGACGACGCGCCCGTGGTGAAGCGCGCCCGCACCGCCGCCTACGGGGCGGAGGTCGTGCTCTACCGGCGCGGGGCGGAGGATCGCGACGCGCTGGGGGCGCAGCTGGCCGCCGAGCGGGGCCTGAGCCTAGTGAAGCCCTTCGACGACGCCCGCGTGATCGCGGGGCAGGGGACGTGCGGGCGCGAGATCGCCGAGGAGATGCCCGACGGCGTGGGCGAGGTGCTCGTGTGCTGCGGCGGGGGCGGGCTCACGGCGGGCGTGGCGCTGGGGCTCGACGGGGCCCCGGCCGTGGTGCGCCCGGTGGAGCCCGAGGGCTGGGACGACGTGGCCCGCTCGCTCGCGGCGGGGCGGATCCTCGGCAACGCGCGCGAGGCGGGCGGGCTGTGCGACGCGATCCTCACGCGGGAGCCG
>CAZWWR010000355.1:0-2433 GCA_964637265.1 uncultured Jannaschia sp. | reverse complement strand
GGCACCGGGGGCCCTCCCGCCGGGGCCCGGCGCGGGGCCGGGCAATCGGCGGCAAGCGGGCCCGCGGCCGTCAGCGGGGCCGGAGCCGGATCGCGCCGTCGATGCGCAGCGTGCTGCCGTTGATCATCGGGTTCCGGGCGATCTCGAGGACCAGCCGGGCGAACTCCTCGGGGCGTCCGAGGCGGGGCGGGTAGGGCACCTGCGCGCCGAGGCTCGTGCGCACCTCCTCGGGCAGCCCTTCGAGCATCGGCGTCAGGAACAGCCCAGGCGCGATCGCCGCGACGCGGATGCCGCTCGTCGCCAAGTCCCGCGCCATCGGCAGGACGAGCCCAGCCACGCCGCCCTTCGAGGCGGCGTAGGCCGTCTGTCCGATCTGGCCCTCCCAGGCGGCGATCGAGGCGGTGAGCACGATGGCGCCTCGCTCGCCGTCCTCCCCGTGGGGGGCGCCGCGGGCCATCACCGCCGCGGCCGCCGAGGCCACGTTGAAGCTCCCGAGCAGGTTCACCGCGATCACGCGGGCGAAGAGCGCCGGGTCGTGCGCGGCGCCGTCGCGGCCGACCGTGCGCGCCGCGGGGGCGATGCCGGCGCAGCACACGGCGAGGTGCAGGCCGCCCTGCTCGCGGGCGACCTCCTCGAGCGCCGCGGCGCAGGCGCCCGCGTCGGTGACGTCGAAGGCGTGGTAGCTGCCGCCGATCTCGGTGGCGAGCGCCTGGCCGCGGCGGCGCGCGCCGCCGCGGCCCCCAGCCCGGAGGCCCCGCCCGTGACCACCGCCACCCTGCCCCTGAGTTCCATCGTCGCCTCCCCGCTCTCGAACCGGCGCGACCCTAGCGGAGCGCGACGGGGGGGCAACCGGCCCCGGTGACGGCGAGGGACCGGTCGCCGGACAGGGCCGCGCGATGGTGCCGGACGGCGCGTCCCGGGCGGGGGAGGCGGGGGGCATGGCCGGGCGGCCGGCGTCTCCCGGGGTGTCCGCGGGCCGGCTCCCCCCCCCGCCCGGCGATGGGGGAAAGTGGGGCGGGCCGGAGGCGGGGCCGCGACCGGCCCCCTCAGCGGAGGACGAGGTCCGAGACGACGGCGCGGATCTCGCTGTCGGTGTCGTCGCTGTCGGCGCTCACGCCCATCCCGAGCAGCACGCCCGGCTCGGTGCCGAAGGCGCGGCGGTGGTCGGCGGCGAGGTCGACCCGCTCGCGATGCGCGCCCGTCCCGGCGGGCCGGAGGACGACGGTGCGCAGGCCGTCCAGATAGGGCGAGCGCAGCACCGTCCCGCGCGGGGCGCCGCCGCCCCAGACGTAGACGAGAACGCGCGTGCCCGGCTCCCGCAGCAGCCGTGCGCCGCGCGAGAGGTCGGCGCGGCGGGCGGTCTCGGGATCGGCGAAGGCGAAGTAGAGGGCGAGGTTGCGGTCGTCGCCTCCGCGGCGTCCGAGATCGGTGGGCGGCACGCCGCGCTCCACGGACCACGCCCAGGAGGCCGCCCGCGCGCCGCGCATCCCCGCCGCGACCGGCGCCCAGAGGAGCGAGACGGTTCCGTCGGAGGCGACCTCGAGGGAGTTGCCGCGCAGGGCGTAGTCGTTCGACGGGCGGAACGGGAAGCCCTGCTCGCGCCAGCCGCCGTCGAACGCGACGGGGCCCGCCGCGAGCGAAGCGGGGGCGACGAGGAGGGCGGCAGCGGCGAGCGCGGCGCGGAGGCGGGTGGAGGGAGCAGGGCGCGTCATGATCCGATGGTAGCCCCGGCCCCGCGCGCCGCCCGTCACGGCTGCGCGAGGGGGCCGTGACGGGGTCCGGGGTCCGGCCGGGGAACCCGGCGCGACCCGTGCTCAGGCGGAGAACGGGTCGGTCACGAGGATGGTGTCGTCGCGCTCGGGAGAGGTGGAGAGCAAGGCCACGGGGCAGCGGATCAGCTCCTCGATGCGGCGGACGTACTTGACGGCCTCGGCCGGCAGGTCGGCCCAGGAGCGGGCGCCCTCGGTCGAGGCGTCCCAGCCCGGCATCTCCTCGTAGACGGGCACGCAGGCGGCCTGCGCGGCCGCCGTGGCGGGAAGGTGGTCGAGCCGCTCGCCGGCGAGCTCGTAGCCCGTGCAGATGCGCAGCCGCTCGAACCCGTCGAGCACGTCGAGCTTGGTGAGCGCGATCCCGGTCACGCCGGAGATCGCGCAGGTCTGGCGCACAAGGGCGGCGTCGAACCAGCCGCAGCGGCGCTTGCGCCCGGTGGTGGTGCCGAACTCGTGGCCGCGGGTGCCCAGCCGCTCGCCGTCGGCGTCGTCGAGCTCGGTGGGAAAGGGGCCCTCCCCGACGCGCGTGGTGTAGGCCTTCACGATGCCCAGCACGAAGCCGATGGCCGCGGGGCCCAGCCCCGTCCCGGCCGCGGCCTGGCCGGCCACGACGTTCGAGGAGGTGACGAAGGGATAGGTGCCGTGATCGACATCGAGCAGCGCG
>CAZWWR010000354.1:0-2437 GCA_964637265.1 uncultured Jannaschia sp. | reverse complement strand
GGCGCGAGCGCCGGCACGGGGGAGGCCGGGCCGCGGGACGCCGGCATGGGGGAAGCCGCGCCCGGAGCGGCGGCGCGGCCCTGTCCGGGGCGCCTGCGGGCGGCGAGGATCAGGGCGACGCAGGCCTTCTCGTCGTCGTGGATCGACACGCAGTCGAGGCAGCCGAAGCACTCCGCGTAGTCGACCTCGCCGCTCCGGGCGATGGCCCCGTAGCCGCACTTCACCTTGCAGAGCTGGCAGGGGGAGCCGCATTCCACCCTGCGCTCGATCCAGTCGCGCCGGCGCAGGACGCCCCCCAGCGCCAGCAGCGCGCCGAGCGGGCAGAGGTAGCGGCAGAAGCCCTTGAAGAGCACCATCGAGAGCAGCAGGAGCCCCGCCGCGTAGGCGACGTAGTACCACTCCCGCACGAAGAAGGTGGTGATCGCCGTCTTGAACGGCTCGACCTCCGCGGCCGTGTCGAGCCACGCGGGCACCAGCGCGGCGATCCCCACGAGCCCGGCCAGCACGCCGTACTTGAGGTAGCGCAGGCGGGCGTCCCACCAGGGCGACGGCTCGATCTGGGGCAGGCGGAGGATGCGGCCGAGATGGGAGGCGAACTCCTGCAGCGCCCCGAACGGGCAGAGCCAGCCGCAGAACAGGCCCCGGCCCCAGGCGACGAGGCCCAGCAGCGCCACGGCCCAGATCATCAGCCCCACGGGATCGTAGAGGAGGAAGGCGAAGCTCCCGCCCTCCAGCGCCGCGCGCAGCGTGGCCAGCGGCGTCACGATCGAGAGCTGTCCCTGCGCCCACCAGCCCACGAGCCCCGTGACCACGGCCAGCACGCCGAGCCGGATCGCGGTGTAGTGGCGGTGCCCGGCGAGGGCGCGCATCCCCGGGCCAACGGCGAGCAGGATCGCGCTCAGCAGCACGCCCACGGCCACCATGTCCGGCGCGCGGTTGCGCAGCGCGTCGAGCCAGGGCGGCGCCGGGCGGGGCACCTCGGGCCGGGCGTAGAAGCGCTCGGGCGTGGCGTGCGGGATCTCGAGCGTCACCGAGCCGACCTCGGGCTGGAACATGCCGTGCTCGCGCACCGCCTCGACCTTCAGCGTCCAGGGCTGCGAGGGGTCGAAGCCCATTCGCCGGTCGGTGCGCAGGATCAGCCCCGCGCCCCAGTCGACGGCGTCGTGCAGCTCGAGCGGCACGTCGTCGTGCAGCTCGATCATCAGGTCCGAGTCGCGCAGCGCGATCGGGAAGCCCCCCTGCTCCGCCGAGATCCAGTCCGGGGAGGTGTTGCGCACGAAGTCCTCGGAGACGAGCCCGTGCCGGCCCGTCTCCACCACGAGGATCGGCTCCTCCGTGCCGGAGATGGCCTGGAAGGCCCGGAGCGCCTCGAGCCCCCGCTCCGACAGCACGGCGCGGGCGATGGAGGGGGGGCCGAGATCGACCAGCCACAGGTCGAGATAGGTGCCGTCCGGGTCGGCGCGGGCCTCGGGGTCGTCCCGCGCCCAGAGCGTCCCGGCGAAGGCCGCGTCCACCTCCGCGTTGCTCACCACGTGGCGCGTGACGAGCCCCTGCGCGACGAGGTCGTCCCAGCTCAGCGCCTCGTCGACCGCCGGATCGGGGT
Organism: uncultured Jannaschia sp.; assembly: GCA_964637265.1. GTDB lineage: Bacteria > Pseudomonadota > Alphaproteobacteria > Rhodobacterales > Rhodobacteraceae > Jannaschia. The sequence continues at coordinate 834 of CAZWWR010000354.1, read as the reverse complement.
AGGCCGGCGGCCCGGCGGACACGCCTCCCATCTTCTCGCGGGCGACGGCGAGGGCCGCGGCGAGGATGCTCTCGTGGGCGATCCGCACGCTCGCCGTCGCCTTCGTCACCCCGTCGAGATAGACCAGCGCGCTGCCCTCCCCCCCGCCGCCGTAGGGCGAGCCGACGACGATGCTGTCGGAGATGGAGTGACCCCGGTACTGCTCGAAGAACTCGTGGAAGAGCCGCTCCGGCAGGCCCGAGACGAAGATGGGCTCGTTGTGGGCGAGGAGCTTCACGTCGAGGAACCGGCCGTCGAGGTCGAGCGTGACCATCACGTTCACCGGCGCCCCGGCGAAGCCCGGCAGGGGGGCCAGCGGCTCGGTCTCGAAGACGTAGCCGGCATGGGCGCCGCCGGAGTTCAGGAGCTCGTAGACGCCCCGGTCGTTGACCGCCTCGCCGAGCTCCATCGGGGGCGTGACGAGCGAGGCGAGCATGGCCCGCTCCGACGGCTCCGCCCCCGCGCTCCCCGCGAGGGAGAGGACGGCGAGGGCCGCGGCCAGGCTGCGTGCGATCCATCCCCCCATCGGGCCCTTCTACAGGCGCCGGGCGGGCCGGACACATACGACCTTTGTGCCGCAGAGGGGGGGATGGACGTCGTGACGCAGGTCGTGACGCGCGTCGTGACGTGAGGCTGGGCGGGCCGTTCCGGATCCGGGCGTCGCGGGGCGAGTGCGGCGCGGTGCCTCGTGTCCGGGGCCTCGGGCGACACGGGCGAGCAGGGGCGCCGCGACTCTCGCCGCCGCCCCGGCTTCCGCGGGCGGCCGGACCGGGGGGCTGGTGCGGCAGGGGTCGG
>CAZWWR010000353.1:0-2438 GCA_964637265.1 uncultured Jannaschia sp. | reverse complement strand
CGCGACCCGGCCGCCGTGCTGGGGTCCGGCCACGGACGGCTCAAGCTCGCCGCCGCGCTGGCCAGCCCACTGCCCCCGCGCTGGCAGGCCGCGCTCGCGGCGCTGCGCACGAGATGGGCAACCCCCCGCGCCGATGCGGGAAACCGCGCGGAGTCGCGCCGATGACGTTACGTTAACCATTCGTTTACCGCTGTCTTGCGCCGCCCCCGCCTTACTGTTGGCGGTGATTCCAGCCACACCCGGCTGCGCCGGAGTTCCGCCCGGCCCAGGCCAACGCCCGACGGAGCATCGCGACCGTGACCGTACAAGTCTCAAGGCTCCATTCCGGGCCGCACCCCGCGCGCGCCGGCGCCCCGGCCGCGAACGCGTCCGCGCGGCGCGACGTGTTCGTGATCGGCGGCGGTCCCGCGGGGCTCACCGCGGCGCACGAGCTCCAGCGCATCGGCGGCTTCGTCCCCACCGTGTTCGAGGCCTCGGACATGGTCGGCGGCATCGCCCGCACCGAGACGTCGAACGGCTACCGCTTCGACATCGGCGGCCACCGCTTCTTCACGAAGGTCCCCGAGGTGGAGGAGATGTGGCACGAGGTGCTCGGCGACGAGTTCATCACCGTGCCCCGGCTCAGCCGCATCTACTACCGCGGCCGGTTCTTCTCCTACCCGCTCAAGATCATGAACGCGCTCGAGAACATCGGCGCCTACGAATCGCTGCGGATCATGCTCTCCTACCTCAAGTGGCGCGTCCGGCCCCACCCGGTGGAGGAGACGTTCGAGCAGTGGGTGATGAACCGCTTCGGCGGGCGGCTCTACATGCACTTCTTCCGCTCCTACACCGAGAAGGTCTGGGGCATCTCGCCCCGCCAGATCCGCGCCGACTGGGCCGCGCAGCGGATCAAGAACCTCTCGCTCTCGAAGGCCGTGTGGAACGCGATCTCGGGGGCGAACGACACCTCCAGCCTGATCGAGGAGTTCCAGTACCCCCGCCTTGGCCCCGGCCAGATGTGGGAGCGCACGCGCGAGCTCGTCGAGGAGCGCGGCGGTTCGGTGCGGATGAACGCCCCTGTCACCCGCCTGCGCCGCGAGGGGATGCGGGTGACGGCGATCGAGGCGGCCGATCCCGACACCGGCGGCACCCGCGTCCACGAGGTCGGCTCCGGCGAGGTGATCAACTCGATGGCCTTGCGGGACCTGATCCACGCCTTCGATCCGCCGCCGCCCGAGGAGGTCGTCGCCGCGGCCGATCGGCTGCGCTACCGCGACTTCCTGATCGTGACGCTCGTGCTCGACACCCCCGATCCGTTCCCCGACAACTGGATCTACGTGCACGCGCCCGAGGTGAAGGTCGGCCGCATCCAGAACTTCCGCGCCTGGTCGCCCGACATGCTGCCCGACGCGCGGACGTCCTCCATCGGCATGGAGTACTTCTGCCAGCGGGACGACGGGCTCTGGTCGATGTCCGACGACGACCTGCGCGCGCTGGCGGCGCGCGAGCTGGCCGAGCTCGGGCTGGCCGAGGAGAGCGACGTGATCGGCGGCGCGATCATCCGCCAGCCGAAGGCGTACCCGGTCTATGACGGCGACTACCAGGAGGCGCTGGAGGTGGTGGGCGGCTGGCTGCGGGGGCTGGAGAACTTCCAGACCGTGGGCCGCAACGGGCTGCACCGCTACAACAACCAGGATCACTCGATGCTCTCGGCCATCTACGCCGCCCGCAACCTCGCCGGCGGCGACCACGACGTCTGGCACGTCAACGTGGAGCGCTCCTACCACGAGGAGTTCGAGACGTCGAAGCCCGCCCGCGGCGCCGCCGACGCCCCCCTCAGCGGGGCCGCATAGGGCGCGGGTCGCGGACCCGGGCGCCGCTTACGCGTCCCGCCCGCGATCCGACGGGCGGGGCCGCACCTTGAATGGCCACTCCCGCCCGTCGCTGCGCGCGGATGGCGGGGCCTTCCCCAGAGCTCCGACGCCGCTGCGTGACTCCGCTCCGCCCGGCGCCGAAGGCGAGCCTCCGGTTCGACGGACCGGCGCTCCCCTAACGGTGGCCCCGAGCGGACGCCCCGCCCCCGTCCGTCAGGATGAGGCGCCGAGCCCCTCCGTCACGGCGGCGCCCCCGGCCCGGCGCACCGGATCGACGCATCGCGGTTCCGCCGAGCCCACCCAAGAGGTCGCCCACGCCGGTCAGTCGGAGGACCCCCCCGGACCCTTGCGGATCACCGGGACCTGCCGAGCCCCTCTCACCGCCCCGGCGTGAGGCGCGCCCAGGCGTAGCCGAGCCCGGCGCAGAGGTAGTGCGTGCAGAGGAGCGGCACCCCGGCCGCCGCCACGCCGGCACCGCCCTCCCGCAGGAGCCGGCGCAGGAAGCGCGCGTTGATCCCGGCGAGCGCCGCGGCCGAGGCGGCGAGCGCCGCCCCCGCCGCGGCGGGCGCCAGCGGCACGAGC
>CAZWWR010000352.1:0-2438 GCA_964637265.1 uncultured Jannaschia sp. | reverse complement strand
CCGGGCCCGGCATGGCGGGCCGCGCCGCCGCCGGTGCCGCGCCCGCCGGGGCGCCCGCACGCGGTTTTCACGGAAGCGCGTCGATCGGATCACGCTGGGATCACGGGGCGTGGTGCAGCCTGCACGCGGCCGGCGGACACCGCGGGCCGAGGAGAGGAGACCCCCATGCCCGACACCACCCACACGAGCACGCAGCCCGTCTCGGCGCTCGGCCCCGTCCCGGACGGCGAGGTCCGGCGCGAGATCGCCGAGCGCGTGCGCATCACCGCCGCGCATGTCGCCCGCCATCGGGTCGGCCCCGTGGCCCAGACGAACAACGGCGAGGCGGACGCCGCCGCCGGCTCAGGCGACGCGCCGGACTTCGTCCCGGCGCACGGCACCTTCACGAAGGGGCTGGAGCACGACGAGTACGGCCGCGCCCGCGCGGGCGACATCGCGACCTATATCGAGGTGCTCAACCAGGAGCCCGCGAACCCCATCCAGATCGGCGAGTCGCCCTTCCCCGGGGTCTATGCGGGCCCGGACGCGGGCAAGGGCGCCCGATTCAAGGCGGATCTCTACGGGGGCGAGTTCTGGCGTCCCAGCGGCTCGAAGACGGCGCGCGCCTGGGAGAGCCCGCTGGCCGGGCACTACTTCGACCTCGAGGGCGCCGACGCCGACCAGGTCGCCATGCCGCCCGCCCCCGCGCTGGGATCGGACGAGCTGACCGCCGAGATGGCCGAGGTCTACGGCGCCGCGCTGCTGCGCGACGTGCCCTTCACCGCCTGGGGTGAGCACGCGCACGCCCAGACCGTGGCGGGGATGATCGCGGACCTGCCCTACTTCAAGGATGCCGCCCAGCACGGCCATCCCGGCCGGCGCCGCGTCGCCCGCGGCGAGATCTCGGCCGAGGCGCTGTTCCGCGGCTCCACCCCCGGGGCCAAGGCGGGGCCCTACATCTCCCAGTTCATGCTGGTCGGCAACGACGAGCGGCCCAGCCCCGGGCCCGACGGCGTCGAGACCTCGCCGGAAGGCGCGGACGTCCATGGCGACGCGCTCAACCGGGCGAGCTGCTTCGTGCCCCGCGGCATGGCCGAGGCGATGTCGGTCGGCGACGGGCCCGTGGAGGCCAGGGACGGCTTCATCCGCTACGGCATCCAGGTCATCCCGCAGCGCTTCGCCGGCCATCTCGAGGGCGTCGACCACATGACCGAGTGGAAGACGTGGCTCGACGTGCAGAACGGCTCGAACCGGAAGGACCACTTCGACCGCTACGAGGAGGAGGCCCGCTTCATCGCGACGCCGCGCGACCTGGCGACCTACGTCCACTTCGATGCGCTCTATCAGGCCTACCTGAACGCCTGCCTCCTCCTGCTCGGGGCGGGGCAGCCGCTCGACATCGGTCTGCCGGAGGGCGCCGGGCACCCGACGCGGGACGGCTTCGCCAGCTTCGGCGGCCCCCACGTCCTCACGCTGGTGACGGAGGTGGCGACGCGCGCGCTCAAGGCCGTCCGCCGGCAGAAGTACAACATCCACCTCCGCTCCCGGCCCGAGGCGGTCGCGGCGGCCATCTCGCTCGCGTGGCGCGGCGGGGCGGCGGCGGACTCGCTGGGGCCCCAGAAGGGCGCGCTGGAGGAGATGGCGGCCGACCTCGCCGGGACGGGGATGCTCCACAAGATCTGCGCGCGCAACGCCGCGCGCAACGAGTTCTGGAAGGGCCAGTACGGCGACGTCCATCTCGGCCCCCTCACCGAGGAGACCAACGCGCTGCTGCCGATGGCCTTCCCCGAGGGCTCGCCGATGCACCCGGCCTACGGCGCGGGGCACGCGACCGTCGCGGGCGCCTGCGTGACGGTGCTGAAGGCGTTCTTCGAGATGTTCCACGTCTCCGGCACGCCCGGCGAGATCCCGCTCTACGACATCGTCGACAAGCATGGCGGCTGGCCCGGAACCTGCCCGGCGCACCTGTTCGGCAAGGAGCGGCACCTCACCGGCGAGGGCGCGATGCTGCCGCATCCCTACGAGCCGGACCCCGACGACGACCACAAGTCGCTCCGTCAGGCCGAGTGCGCCCACCTCACCACCCAGGGCGAGCTCGACAAGCTGGCCGCCAACATCTCGATCGGGCGCAACTTCGCGGGCGTCCACTACTACACCGACTACTACGAGTCGCTGCGGATGGGCGAGCGCATCGCCGTCTCAATCCTGCAGGAGCAGATGCTCACCTACCGCGAGCCGGTGTCGATGCGGTTCACCTCCTTCGACGGGGACCGCATGATGATCGCCGGCACCGGCGGCAGCCGCGGACGCAACGACGCCCTCGTCATGGTGTGGGACGAGGACGGCGGCGGCGGCACCGAGCAAGCCTTCCGCGATTGGTGGACGCGCCACCACTAGGGCGCCGACACCGGGCGCGCGGCGCGGCCCTCTCCCCCCGCGCCGCGCGCTCCCCCCGCCCG
>CAZWWR010000351.1:0-2443 GCA_964637265.1 uncultured Jannaschia sp. | reverse complement strand
CCAGCGGCTCCACGGCCTCCTCCGGGCTCAGCGCGCCGCGCCCGAGGGCCCGGGCGGCCGCGGTGGGCTCCCGGAGGCGCCCCGGCGCCGCCGAGAGCCCCACGAGCAGGTCGTGCAGACCGCCGGGCTCGCCGCCCAGGAGCCAGCCGGCCCCCGAATCCGCGATCAGCTCCGAGACCTCGGTGAAGTCCGGATGCACCACCGGCACGCCGAGCCCCAGCGAGACCGCCGAGCGCGTCACCATCGCCAGCTCCCGCTCCTCGGTCCGGCCGAACAGGTCGACGAACAGGTCGTGCTCCCGCACCATCGCGGCGTAGTCCTCGAAGAGCATCGGGCCGCGCAGCCGCGTGCGCGGGTGGGCCATGCAGCTCGCGAGCCCCGGCGTCCGCTCGATCGTCGCGCGCTCGAGCCGCGGCAGCAGCAGCGTGAGGCGCAGCCCCGGCAGCTCCCCGAGCAGGCGCTCGAGCTGGGCGAACATGTCGCCGTAGTCGAGCCACCGCTGGTAGTAGCCGGCCACCAGCACGCGCAGTCCGCCGTCCGGCCCGCCATCTCGCCCCCCGTCCGGTCCCCCGTCCGGTCCCCCGTCGGGCCCATGGTCCGGCCCCCCGTCCGCCCCGCCGGAAGCCTCCCGCTCCGGGCCCCGGGGCCAGTCGTAGCACATGTTCACGACGAGGAAGGGGGGCACGTCCCGCCGCGCGCTGCGCCCGACCCAGTCGCGCGCGTAGGGCTCCTTCTTGCGGCCGTTCAGGATCACCGCGTCGGCGGCCGCCAGCGCCTGGAGCTTGCGCGCCTCGAGCTCCCCGAGCTGCGCCTCGTCGTCCCCGCCGTGACGGGCCTCGAGGTATTTCGGGGCGAAGAAGTCGTAGATCAGCGCCCCGGTCGTCGCGCCGTCGATCTCGTGGATGTAGTTGCTGTTGCAGATCACCGTGGCCGCCGGCCGGACGGTGTCCACGAACGCGCCGAGATGCCGGTAGGAGAGCGTGACCGTCCCCCGGGGCACCGGCGGCGCGCCGCCCGCCCCGGACCGATCCGCCCGCGCCCGGTGGCGGGGCACGGTGACGACCGCGTCGAACCCGTGCGCCCGCAGCCCCGCGGCCAACCCCGCCGCCCGCAGCCCCGGCGCGCCGACCGGGACGCCCATGCCGGGGACCACGTCGTTCGAGACGACGACGACCCTCCGGGCGGCGGAGGCAGCGGAGGCGGCGGAGGCGGGCCGGGCCGCCGCGGACGGGCTCCCCGGGCTCATCCGCCCGCCTTCCGGAACACGGCGAGGCCGGTGCGCACCTCGGGCACGTGGCTGTAGAGCACGGTCTCGAACCACTCGAGCACCATCGCCCCGCCCGAGGCCTCCGAGAGCATCGCGTGCAGCTCGGCCACGCCGACGGGCCGCGTGATGGCGGCCTCGCCCTCGGTGGCGGCCACGTGATCCTCCAGCATCAGCAGGTGCCCCCCCGGCCGGAGCGCGTCGGCGGCCCGGCGCAGCGCGGCCGGCTTCTCGGCGGCGCCGAGGTGGTGGAAGACGGTGCAGAACACCGCGACGTCGCAGGGCGCGGGCGGAAAGCCCTCCACGAGCCCGACGCGGCCCTGCCGGAGGGTCGCCTCGGGCAGGTTCCGCCGGCACGTCGCCAGCAGCCGGCGGCTGACGTCGACGCCGAAGAGCCGCGCGCCCAGCCGGTGGAACTCGTGGAGGACCCGCCCCGTGCCGCAGCCGAACTCCACGACGCTCCATTCGCGGTCCGGGCGCAGCGCCGCGATGGCCGGGCGCAGCGCGCGCATCTGCTCGACATGCATGACCTTGTTCTCGGCCACGCTGTGGCGGACCGAGCAGACCGACTTGTCGGGCTGGCGCGCGCCGAGCGCGGCGCCGCGCTCGCTCCAGTACCGGGCCGCCTCCCGCGCGGAGATCGTCTGGCAGGCGGTGCCGACCTCGGCGTTGCGGGTGAGGTAGTCGTCCCTGGCCCAGGTCTCGGGGTCGGGCCCGTCCCGCAGCAGGACCTTCTGGCATCCGGCGAGGCGCAGGCGGCCGAGGGCGTGAAGGGCCCCGGGCGCGGTGGCGACCACGCGGTCGAAGAAGGTGAGCCGGTCGAAGGCGGAGGCGAAGATCGTCGGAAGGTCGGCCGGGGCGAGATCCCCGGGCAGCACCAGGTAGATCACGAGGTCGTCGAGCTCCCGCCCGTAGCCCTCCCAGGGGAAGGACAGCGGGTCGAGGACCACGAGCGCCTCGGCCGCGGCCAGGGCGGCGTCGAAGGCGGGGGTGTAGAGGTCGCGCGCGTCCAGCCGCCGGCGCGGCCCGGGATCGGGGCCCCCGCCGCCGTCCGGCGGCGCCTCCCCCTCCGGCCCGCCGTCGGACCGGGATCCGGACGGGGATGCGTCCGGGGCCGGGCCGTAGACCAGGACGGGATCGGATCCCGGATCGCCGCCCGGGCCCCCGGCCCCCGCCCCC
>CAZWWR010000350.1:0-2459 GCA_964637265.1 uncultured Jannaschia sp. | reverse complement strand
CGTAAGCGTCTGCCGATGCTGCTTTGCCGTGAGCGCGACTATGGGGAGATGGTGTCCACTAGGAGGTGCTGGACACCACCGAGGTCGTAGGGTGGGCGGACGACGCAAACGCAGGGTGTGGTCGGACGCCGAGAAGCGGATGATCTGCGTGCAGGCGCGGCTGCCTGGGGTGTCGGCGTGCCAGAGCCTGCCCCGGACCCGATCCGGGGTGGCGCGGCGCTACGACGTCAACGCGAACCTGGTCTTCAGCTGGCTGCGGGACCCGCGCTTCGCGCCCGACGAGGCGGCCGTGGAGGAGCATGCGGGGTTCCTTTCGGTCGAGATCGTCGATGCCGGTGTGGAGCCAGATCGCGAGCCCGTGGAGGCGGATGCGCCGGCCCCCGAGGGGTGCATCGACATGGAGCTCGCCGGCGGGCACCGGCTGCGGATCACGGGGGCCTACGACCCGGAGGCGCTGGCGCGCCTGATCCGCGGGCTGTCCGGCCCGTGATCCCGGTCCCCGTGGGCACGCGGGTATGGCTCGCGGCGGGCGTCACCGACATGCGACGTGGGTTCGCCTCGCTGGCAGCGCAGGTGGAGAAGACGCCCGAGCTCGATCCCTATGCCGGGCACCTGTTCATCTTCCGGGGCCGGCGAGGGGACCTCGTCAAGATGATCTGGTTCGACGGCCACGGCTCGTGCCTGTTCTCGAAGAGGCTCGAGAGCGGCAGGTTCGCGTGGCCCTCGGCGAGCGAGGGCAAGGTGTCGCTGACCGCGGCGCAGACGGCGATGCTGCTCGAGGGCCTGGACTGGAGGGCCCCGGCCCGCCCATGGCGGCCGCTGAAGGCGGGACAGCGTCGTCCTGACAGCTCGTTGGGGATCCCCACCGACACCTCGCCATGCTATGGTCGGCCATGCTCGACGAGGCTGTGCCGCTGCCCGACGACCCCGGCGATCTGAAGGCCCTCGCGCGGCTCCTGATCGCGGAGGTGAAGGCGCGGGCCACCCTGATCGGGAAGCTGCGCCACCAGCTCGCGGGCGCACGGACGCACCGCTACGGCGCCTCGGGCGAGAGCGCCGAGCAGCTCCACCTGGCGCTCGAGACGAGCGAGGTGGCGGCGGGCGCCATCATGGGCCGCCTGCGGCTCCCCGAGGAGGACGAGGACGAGGAGGCGCGCCGCCCCCGGCGCCGGCCGGTCCCCGACCGCGTGCCGCGCATGGAGGTCGAGATCGCGCCCGGCGAGGATGCCTGCGCGCGCTGCGGCGGCCGGCTGCGGCGCCTGGGCCAGGACGTGACCGAGGAGCTCGAGTGCGTCCCCGGGCGCTTCGTCGTGAGCCGCATCACCCGGCCGCGCTTCGCCTGCGGGGGATGCGAGCGCTTCGTGCAGGCCCCGCTGCCCTCGCGCCCCATCGAGCGTGGCCGCCCGGGGCCCGGACTTCTGGCCCACGTCCTCGTCTCGAAGTACGGCGATCACCTCCCATTGTACCGCCAGAGCCGGATCCACGTCCGCGACGGGCTCGATCTGGACCGCTCCACCCTGGCGGACTGGGTCGGGCGCTCGACGGCGCTGCTGGAGCCGCTCGCCGCCGCCATCGGGCGCACGCGCTGGGCGGCGGGGCGCTCTTTGCGGACGACACGCCGGTGGCCATGCTCGCCCCTGGCAAGGGGCGGACCACCACGGCGCGGATGTGGGTCTACGTCCGCGACGAGCGGCCCTGGGGCGGGCCGGCCCCGCCCGCGGCGTGGTACCAGTTCTCGCCCGACCGGAAGGGCGAGCACCCGCAAGGCCATCTGAAGACCTTCGCCGGCTGGATGCACGCGGACGACTACGCAGGCTTCCGGGAGCTGTACCGGAAGGGCGCGGTCCGCGAGGTCGCGTGCCTGGCCCATGTCCGGCGCAAGTTCGTCGACGTGCACCGCTCCCAGGGCTCGGCGATCGCCGAGGAGGCCATCCGGCGCATCGCCGAGCTCTATGCGACAGAGCAAGGCGGCGCGCGGCCTGCCGCCCCACGAGCGCGTCCGGCTCCGAGACGCCGAGGCCCGCCCCGTCGCGGGCGACCTCGAGGCCTGGCTTGCCGCCCAGCCGCCCGCCCTGTCGGCCAAGACCCCGCTCGCGGCCGCCATCCGCCACGCCCTCATCCGCCTGCCCAAGCTCAAACCCTACCTCGAGCACGGCACCCTCGAGGCGGAGAACAGCGAGCCATCGGGCGCCATCGGTTCGAGCCCGATGGCGAGCGCCGAGCGCGCCATGAGGCCGATCGCGCTGGGGCGGCGCAACCGCCTCGTCGTCGGCTCCCAGGCCGGCGGCCGCGCCGCCGCGGTCGCCTACACCCTGATCGAGACGGCCAAGCTCCGCGGCGCCGATCCCGAGGCCCGGCTCGCCGACACGTTGGCCCGCATCCCGGACCACAAGATCACACGCCTCGACGAGCTCATGCCCTGGAACCACCCCTCCGCGCAGTGACGCCGGGCGCTTACG
>CAZWWR010000349.1:0-2482 GCA_964637265.1 uncultured Jannaschia sp. | reverse complement strand
CCGGCGGCGCTCGGCCAGCGCCTCGTCGTCCGCCCCGTCCTCGGCGGCGGCGCGCTGGCCGGCCCAGCGCCGGTCGTCCTCCCTCGCCTTGTCCTCGAAGGCCCGCTCCTCGCGGAGCACGCTCATCACCGCCGGATCGGGGCGCGGGATCTCGGGCTGGCGGGGCGGATCGTCCTCGGCCTCCGCCTCCTCGCGCGGGGCCGGGGCGAACCGCGGCGCCGCGCTCCGATCCGCGGAGGGATCGGGCTCCGAGGGCGGCGCGAGGGCGAACCACGTCGTCTCGCAGTTCGAGCACTGCACGTCCCGTCCGCCCGGGGAGATGTCCTCCTCGGGCACTTCGTACTGGGCCTTGCAGTTGGGGCAGGTCAGTCGCACCGTCGCTCGCCTTCAAACAGAACGCGCCCCACGCCTCCGGCGCGCGCGGGGGCAAGTCAAGAGCGGGCGGCCGCCCCCCGGACGGAACGTGGCACCCCGCGCACGCGGGCGGGGGCGACGCGGCGAGGGCGCGCATCGCTCGTCGAACTCGGCCACTCGCGCGATGCGCAAGTACCTTCGGAGCACCGGTCGCCGCCCGATGGCGGTCGAGGAAATCGGTCGGCTCGCCTCGTTGCCCCTTCAAGGACGGAGCGAACACGGGTGGCAACGGCGCGGCCGAAGGCAATCGGATCCGCTCTACGCGCAATCGTCAGGCGTCCCTGGGAGTCACCGCCCCCCGCAGCCACTTCGACTGGGGAGAGCGACCGATCGCTCCTCCACCGCACGCGCCGCAGGCCCGACTTCGGAAGCCTTCCATGACGGACGGATCCACCTCATCCCGGCCGGGACGACGTCAGCCAGGTCCGCGCCGTCGGGAAGGCCAGCACGCCCGCAGGCCGAACCAGAGAACGCACGATGCAGCGGACCGCTCCGTCACGGCCCCGTCCGGATCACGCCCCGCTTCCGCTCGGTGGAGCACCCGGACGGAACCCTGCCCCACCGCGCCTCGGCTCAGGCGCTCTTGGCGTCCCCCTCCATCGCGTCGAGGCGGGCCTTCAGCGCCTCGTTCTCCTCGCGGGCCTTCTGGGCCATCGCGCGCACGGCGTCGAACTCCTCGCGGGTCACGAAGTCCCGGTCCGCCATCCAGCGGTCGAGCATCGACTTCATCGCGGTCTCGGCCTCGGCGCGCGCGCCCTGCGCCACGCCCATCGCGTTGGTCATCAACTGACCGATGTCGTCCATGAAGCGGTTGCGGGTCTGCATGTCGGCCTCCGGTATGCGTCGCACCCCATATGGCCCCGCCCCCGCCATCGCTCAAGCCCGCGCCGCCCGGTTGACAGCCTCCGGCCCGCGCGCGAAGCCCCCGCGCATGGCGCCCCTGGTCCTGCCCTTTCCCGACGTGTCGCCCGAGATCTTCAGCGTCGAGCTGGGCGGCTTCACCTTCGCGCTGCGCTGGTACGCGCTCGCCTACATCGTCGCGCTCGGCCTCGCCTGGCTCGCCGTGAGCCGCCTCGTGCGCAGCCCGTCCCTCTGGGCGGCGGGCCGGGCGCCGCTGACGTCCGCGCAGGCCGAGGACGTGATGACGTGGGTCGTCCTAGGCGTGATCCTCGGCGGCCGGCTGGGCTACGTGCTGTTCTACCAGCCCGCCTACTACCTCGCCCACCCGCTCGAGATCCTGGCCGTCTGGCAGGGGGGCATGTCCTTCCACGGTGGCCTGCTCGGCGTGATTGCGGGCGTGACGATCTACTGCCTGCGGGTCGGTGCGCCGCTTCTCTCCGCCTTCGACCTCGGCGCGCTGGCGACGCCGCCGGGCCTCTTCCTCGGCCGTCTCGCCAACTTCGTGAACGCGGAGCTCTGGGGCGAGCCCAGCACCCTGCCCTGGGCGGTCGTCTTCCCCGGCGCGGCGGCGCAGGCCTGTTCCAACGTGGGCGAGCTCTGTGCGCGTCACCCCTCGCAGCTCTACGAGGCGGTGCTCGAGGGGCTGCTGCTCGGCGCCGTGCTCTGGTGGCTCGCCCTGCGGCGGGGGGCGCTCCGGCGGCCGGGCCTGCTGGGCGGGCTGTTCCTTGCAGGCTACGGCGCGGCCCGCGCCTTCGTCGAGCTGTTCCGGCAGGCGGACGCGCAGTACATCGCCCCCGACAACCCCGCGGGCCACGTCCTGCGCCTGGGCGAGTGGGGCCTGACGATGGGCCAGATCCTCAGCCTGCCGATGCTGGCGGTGGGCCTCGCCGCCATGGCCTGGGCGCTCCGCCGCCCGGCCGGCCGCCGGCCGCGCGTGGCGCCCCGCGGGTGAGCCTGCGGGACGTCCTGCTCGCCCGGATCAGTGCCCACGGGCCGCTCACCGTCGCCGAGTACATGGCCGAGGCGCTGCTCCACCCGCGCCACGGCTACTACGCCACGCGCGACCCGCTGGGCGCCGCGGGCGATTTCACCACCGCGCCCGAGATCAGCCAGATGTTCGGCGAGCTGACCGGCCTCTGCCTCGCGCAGGCCTGGCTCGACCAGGGCG
>CAZWWR010000348.1:0-2488 GCA_964637265.1 uncultured Jannaschia sp. | reverse complement strand
CCAGCTTCTTGCGGGTCGAGGTCTCGATGATCGTCGGGCAGGCCTTGCCGCCGAACAGCAGCGAGGTCGTGTCCGACTTGGGGTCGCAGCCGATCAGCAGCACGCGCTTGCCCTGCTCGGCCATCATGTGGCTCAGGTTGGCCAGCGTGAAGGACTTGCCGATGCCGCCCTTGCCGTAGATCGCGATGATCTGCGTGTGCTTGGTGGGCTCCGCGTGGGGCACCTCCAGCGTCGGCTCGGCGGCCTCCTCGCGCAGGTTGGCGTCGTAGGCGCGCAGGTTGGGCACATCCAGGCTCATGCGACGTCCTCCCAGTCGAGCACCATCTTCAGGCAGCCCGGATCGTCGAAGGCCCGGGCGTAGGCGTCCGGCGCCTCGGCCGCGGGCCGTTGATGGGTGATGAGGCCGGAGAGGCTGAGCAGTCCCGCCTCGACCAGCTCGCGCGTTGCGGCGAGATCGGCGGGCGTCCACTCGGCCGCGATCCGCAGCCGCGCCTCGCGCATGAAGGCGGGGGCGAAGGCGAAGTCGACGCGCCCGGGGTAGAAGCCCGCGAGCACCAGCTCGCCGCCCTTGGCGAGGCGGCCGATCAGCGTGTCGATCAGGTCGGACGCGCCCGAGGCGTCGAGGATGCAGCGGTAGTCCGTCCGCTCGTCGGCCCCGGGGTCGACCACCTCGTAGCCCGCGGCCCCCTCGCGGCGGCCCGCATCCGTCTCCCAGACGGTCGGCGCGCCGCCGGCGGCGACGCAGATGCGCGCCATCAGACGGCCCAGCGTGCCGTGGCCGACGATGAGGTCGGGGAGATCCCGGCCCAGCCCCGCCACGGCATGACGCGCGGTGGCGGCGAGCGCGAGCAGCGCTCCCTCCGCGCCCAGCCCGGGGTCGACGCGGGCGAGTCGGTCGGCCCGGGCGACGACGCGCCGGCTGGCCGCGCCGAAGAGCCCGCGGGCGCCCTCGTAGCAGTCGGCCCCCGGCACGAACACGGTGTCGCCCGCCCGAAGCCCCGTTCCAGAGGCGGCCTCGAGCACCTCGCCGACGGCCTCGTATCCGGGCACGAGCGGGTAGCCCATGCCGGGAAACGGCGGCATCCGGCCCTCCCAGAGAAGGCGCTCGGTGCCGGTGGAGATCGCGGAGTGGCGGATGGCGACCAGGGCGTCCCCGTCGCCCATCGGGGCGAGTCGCAGATCCGTGAGCGCGATCGCGTTCGGACCTGTCATGGTGACGGCTGTGGTCTGCATGTCTCCCCCTCTCGGCGCCGCGACCTGCCGGGCATCCGGCTCGGTGCGGCAAGATGTATCCTACGCCTGTCAGCCGAGTTGTCAACTTTGTTTGACACCCGAATGTCGCGGAGACTTTACGCCTTCCTCGCCTCGACGACGCGCGTGACGAAGGGGCGCGTGGTGCCGCGATCGCGGATGCCGGCGAATCCCGCGGCGTCGAGCATCTCCGCGATCCGCGCCGGGCTGCGGGCCCGGCCCGTTCCCATGGCGAGCGTGTAGATCGCGAAATAGGCGTCCCCCGCCCGCTCGGGTGCGTCGCCGCCGGCCATCGGTTCCGAGATCACGAGGCGGCCGCCCGGGGGCAGCGCCGCGTGCGCCGACCGCAGGAGCGCGGCGACGGTCTCGTCGGCATGGTCGTAAAGCACCCGCACCAGCGTCACGACGTCGGCGCCTCGGGGCAGCGGGTCGTCGCGGAAGGAGCCGGGCGTCACGCGGGCCCGCGCGCCGAGCCCGGCCCGGGCGAACAGATCCTCGGCGGGCGCGACCACGGCGGGAAGGTCGAACAGGTGGAGCCCGGGCCCGGCATGGGTTGCGCCGAGCGCCCGCAGGAATGCGCCCGTCCCGCCGCCCACGTCGAGCACCTCGCGCGCGCCGCGCAGGTCGACGCGGCGCAGCGTCTCCTCGGCCACGAGTTCCTGGCTCTCGGTCATGAGGCGGGAGTAGCGCGCGGCGATCTCGGGCGCCTCGGCGGCGGCCGCGCCGAACACGTAGGGCCAGAACCGCGCGAGCTCGGTCTCGCCGCCGCCCCTGAGGAACGCCACCGGGTCCGACAGGTCGCGGTAGAGAACGGCGTGGTGGCGGATCATCTCCCGCAGGCCCGGCACCCCGAGCAGCGCCGCCCCGAGCCGGGCGGGGCGGTAGAGCGCCTCCCCCCGGCGGACGCGCTTCGTCACCAGCCCGAGCGCGGCGGCGGCGTCTAGCAGCACCGCCATCCGCTCGGGCGCAACTCCTGCGCCCCGGGCCAGCGCCGCGGCCGTGGCCGGCCCCTCCATGAGGCGCTCGATCAGCTCCAGCTCCACCACCGCGGCGAGCACCTGGCTGTGGACGAAGCCCGCCACGAGATCCATGAGCCGCGCCCCGTCGCGAGCGGCCACCGGCCGGGTCAGCGGGAAGCGGGACGCCCAGGCCTGGAACCGGCGCGAGGCGGCGAGGCGGGTCAGCCACCCGGCGCCGGGGCGGCGCAGCGGGGGCGGATCGGCGAGGGCCAAGGGCC
>CAZWWR010000347.1:2396-2491 GCA_964637265.1 uncultured Jannaschia sp. | reverse complement strand
GGCCGAGGCCGGCGCCGCCCCCGCGAGGAGCGCGGCCGAGGCGAGCGAGGCGGCGGCCCCGGCGGCGATCCCGGCCGCCGGATTGCAGGCAGACT
>CAZWWR010000347.1:0-2296 GCA_964637265.1 uncultured Jannaschia sp. | reverse complement strand
GGCGACGGGCATACTGGCGACGGGCATACTGGCGACGGGCATACTGGCGACGGGCATACTGGCGACGGGCGGGCAGGCCCGGTCGGTTCGAGGCGGGCGGAGCGCCGGCCCCGTGGCGCGGCGCTGCGGGCATTCTGGACATCCGGTCCCCCACGTGATGATATAACACCGAAACCGCGGTTAGACGAAACGTGATAACATGACAACCGAACTCCCGCCTCCCGCCGGAGGCCCGGGCCCGCCCGGTGGGGTGCCGGCGGGGTTCCGCCGACACGACCACGCCCGCTGTGTCGAGGCCGCGCTGGCGGCGGCGGAGTCGGCCTGCGCGGAGAACGGCCTCCGCCTCACCCCCGTCCGGCGCGAGGCGCTGCGCATCCTGCTGGCCGAGCACCGGGCGCTCGGGGCGTACGACGTGCTGGCGCGGCTCGGCGCCGCCGGCTTCGGAAGCCAGCCGCCCGTCGCCTACCGTGCGCTCGACTTCCTCGTGGAGCACGGCTTCGCCCACCGGATCGAGCGGCTCAGCGCCTTCGTCGCCTGCGCCCACCCGGGCGCCAGCCACGCGCCGGCCTTCATGATCTGCCGCCTGTGCGACAGCGTGGCCGAGGCGGTCGCGCCTCCGGCCCGCGGCGCGCTGGGCGAGGCGGCGCGCGACGCGGGCTTCCGGATCGAGCGCACGGTCGTCGAGGCCGAGGGGGTCTGCCCCCGCTGCGTCGAGCGGGCCGGGGCATGAGCCTCATCTCGGTCGAGGGGCTCGACCTGCGCTACGGCGATCACAGCGCCCTCCGGGGCGTCGACCTGCGGGTCGACCCCGGCGAGATCGTCACCATCGTCGGCCCGAACGGCTCGGGCAAGACGTCGCTCCTGCGGGCGGTGATCGGCGCCGTGCGCCCCGCCGCGGGCCGCATCCGCCGCGCGCCCGGGCTGCGGCTGGGCTACGTGCCCCAGCGCCTCCACGTCGATCCGACGCTGCCGCTCACGGTGGAGCGGTTCCTCTGCCTGCCCCATGGCGCGCCCCGCGCGGCGCGGGAGGCGGCGCTGGCCCGCGCGGGCGTCCCGGAGCTGGCGCGGAGGCAGATGTCGCGCCTCTCGGGCGGCCAGTTCCAGCGCGTGCTGCTGGCGCGCGCGCTGCTCGAGGACCCGAACCTCCTGCTCCTCGACGAGGCCACGCAGGGGCTCGACCAGCTCGGCTCGGCGGCCTTCTACCGGCTCGTCGAGACGGTGCGCCGCGAGACCGGCTGCGCCGTGCTGATGATCAGCCACGAGCTGCACGTCGTGATGAGCGCCTCGGACCGGGTGATCTGCCTGAACGGGCATGTCTGCTGCGAGGGGGCGCCCGCGGTGGTCGCCTCGGCGCCCGAGTACCGCGCCCTGTTCGGCACGGGGACGGGCGGCGCGCTGGCCCTCTACCGGCACGAGCACGATCACCACCACGGCCCCCGTCCCGCGCCCGACCCCTGCCACGGCCCGCATGACGGCCCCCGCCAGGGCGCCGGTCACGGCTCCGGTCACGACCCCCGTCACGACCAGGGTCACGACGTACGTCACGACGCGGATCACGACGCCGTCCCGCCCCGACCGCGCACCCCGGAGGCGGCCGCGGCCGGCGAGTGATGCTCGACGATTTCATGACCCGCGCCACCCTCGCCGGCATCGGCGTCGCCGTGGCCGCCGCCCCCCTGGGCTGCTTCGTGGTCTGGCGCCGGATGGCGTATTTCGGGGACGCGACGGCCCATGCGGCCATCCTCGGCGTCGCCCTCTCGCTGGCGCTCTCGCTGCCCGTGTTCACCGGCGCGCTCGCCGTGGCGCTGGCGATGGCGCTGGTGATCGGCCAGCTGGGGGAGCGGGGCTTCGGGATGGACACCCTGCTCGGCGTGCTGTCGCATTCCGCGCTGGCCTGCGGCCTCGTCGCGGTGTCCTTCCTCCAGGGCGTGCGGATCGACCTGATGGCCTACCTGTTCGGCGACATCCTCGCCGTCTCGCGGGCCGACCTCGCGGTGATCTGGCTCGGATCGGCGGCGGTGGTCGGGCTGATCGCGTGGCGCTGGTCGGCGCTGCTGACCTCGACGCTGAACGCCGACCTCGCCTACGCGGGCGGCATCGACCCGCGGCGCGAGCGGCTGGTGCTGACCCTCGCGCTCGCGGTGACGGTCGCCGTGGCCATCAAGATCGTCGGCGTGCTGCTCATCGCCGCGCTCGTGGTGATCCCGGCCGCCGCCGCCCGCCCGCTCAGCGCGACGCCCGAGCGCATGGCGCTGATCGCCGCGGCCATCGGCGCCCTCGCCGCGGCGGGCGGCCT
>CAZWWR010000346.1:0-2502 GCA_964637265.1 uncultured Jannaschia sp. | reverse complement strand
CCAGGGCGCAGGCCCAGCCCGCGCGGCGGCCCGCCGCCCCCGATGCCCCCGCCGCCCCCGCCGCCCCCGATGCCGTGAGCGCGGCCTGGGCCGAGATCGAGGCCTTTCAGCCGGACCGGAAGCGGCTGGAGCGCAACCGCGTCATGCCGGCCGTCGGCGGCGGCATGACGATCGAGATCGACAAGCTCCGCACCCGGATCCTGCAGCAGATGCAGGCCAATGGCTGGCGGCGCCTGGCCGTCACCTCGCCGGGGCCCTCCTGCGGCAAGACCACGATCCTGCTCAACCTGGCCTACAGCCTGGCCCGGCGCGACGGCACCCGGGTGGTGATCTGCGAGATGGACCTGCGCCGCCCGGCCATCGCCGACATGCTGGGCATCGCGACGCGGCGCGACTTCAAGGCGGTGCTGCGAGGCGAGGCGTCCTTCGCCGAGCACGCGGTCCGGATCGGCGACGACATCGCCGTCGGCACGGTGCATGGCGCGATGCGGAGCGGCTCGGCCGAGTTGCTGCACGGCCACGCCGCGCAGGCCGCGCTCAAGGCCATCGAGGAGACCTACGAGCCCACGGTCATGCTGCTCGACACCCCGCCGCTCCTCGTCAACGACGACGTGCTCGGGCTGATCGAGACGGTCGACTGCGTGCTGATCGCGGCGGCCGCGGGGCAGAGCACGATCGCCCAGATCGACGCCTGCGAGCGGGAGGCCGCGGCGCAGTCCCAGGTGCTGGGCGTCGTCCTCAACAAATGCCGCTTCCCCGAACGCGGCGAGGGCTACTACGACTACTACGATTAGGGCACAGGCGCCGCCGATGGCGGATCGCGCAGGAGCCGGCCTTCCGCGCGCCCGGTTCGGAGCCCGACCTTCCCGGGTCGAGCCTGAGGGCGCGGTCCGCACGTCCCGTCCGGTGCTCCGGGCCGTCCGGCGCTCCGGGTCGTCTCATGCCCGCTCGGGAACCGGTCGGGGAGGGGAGGCTGGCGCAGGCCGCGCAGACGGGGAGGGCCCCCGATCCGAGACGCGGCGATCGTCTCCCGGATGGGGGCCCCGGGCCCGGGCATCGGCCACGGCCCCCGGCGGCGGCTCCGCTCGGGGCGTGCCCGCTGCCTCCGTCCCGAATCGGCCGGACCGGCCCCGCAACGAAAAAGGCACCGCCGGTATCGGCGGTGCCTCGATCATGTCGGCCTATGCCGGAGGCGCAGCCGCCCCCAACCTCGCCGGATGGGTCAGGCGGCGGCCTTGCGGCGACGCGCGGCCAGGCCGCCCATCAGCAGGGCCGAGCCCAGCAGGAGGCCACCGGCCGGGAGCGGGATCGGGGCGACGTCGCCGGTCGCGAAGCTCAGCTGGATCGAGACCGCATTGACGATGCCGTCCTGCACAAAGATCGTGAAGACGGTGCCGTCGGACAGGACCTGATCGGGCAGTTCGACGAAGCTGGACCCGATCGGACCGGTCACGTTCAGGTTCGGGACGAACGGGCCCACGGTGGAGGCCAGACCGGTCACAGTCAGGTCGAGATTGGACACGTCGGTCCCGGAGTTGGAGCCGATCGCCTGGATCTGCAGACCCTGGATTTCGAGGTCGCCGCCTTGGACCGTGTACTGGAACTGGATGTTACCGTTAGGGTTCAGCAACTGGTTCGACGTCACGATGTCGCCGGCCATGATGTTTGCGGTCGGCGCCGTCACGACGGTCGCGGCGAGGGCAGCGCCCCCGGAGAACAGGGTCGCGGCAGCGGCCGCGGCCACGAGGGCCTTGAATCTCTTGAGCATAGTCGCCTCCACACGGGCAGTTTCGCCAGCATGACAGCGGCCGCCACAACCACTCTCACACAAGTTGATAAGCTTTTAGGGGCCTGAGCGTTCCGTAGCAAGGGCCAATAAGCGGCAGCGGCCGGGGATTATCGGTGGCTGTCTAACGTTTAAGCGCCTCCGGAGGGAATCCGCGGGTCCGGCGCGGAGGGTCCGGGGCGGGCCGGGCGGATCCGCCCCCCTCCGGGGGGCTTGCGATTCGCAAGCGGGTGCCGCACTGCGGCAGCGCAGCATGTTGCACATCCCCGCCGCATGCCGCACCGTGGCGCGCGGCCCCCCAAGCAGGATCGTCCGACGGGGCGGCGCGAGGCCCGAAGGCGGTTTTCGATGGGCGCATCCCCTTCCCCCGACGAGCAATCCGCGCGCGCGCCACGGGACGGCGGGCGGCCTGCGGGCCCAGGCGCGTCGTCGCGGATGCGGGCCCGGGTGCGGGACGGATCCTCGGGCGGATCCTCCGAGGGGCCCTCCGACGGGGCGGGGCGCCTGGCCCTGCCGGGCCTCTCGGTCGGCCCGGGCTGGATCGTGACCGCGCGCTCCTACTTCGCCGACCGGGTCGTGCCGGCCTGCGAGACGATCCGCTGCCCGCCCGTCTCGCTGCCCGAGGCCACGCTCGCCTACGCCCTGGGGCCCGCCACGCTGCCCGCCCGGCCCATGGGCCGGCTGCGGCGGCGGCTGGCCCGGCTGCGCCCCGCGGC
>CAZWWR010000345.1:0-2509 GCA_964637265.1 uncultured Jannaschia sp. | reverse complement strand
CACCCCCGGTGGAGGCGCGCCCGCGGCAGCTCTCGGTGACGGCGGTCGAGACGCTGATCCGCGACCCCTACGCGATCTACGCCCGGCACGTGCTCGGGCTGCGGCCGCTCGACCCGCTCCGGCAGGGGCCCGACCCGCGCCTGCGCGGAACGGTGCTCCACGACGTGATGGAGGGGTTCGCCCGCGAGGCGGACCGCGCGCTGGAGGGGGACGCGGCCGGGCGGCTGCGCGCGGCGATGGCGGAGGCGCTGGAGGCGCGGCTGCCCTGGCCGGGGCAACGCGAAATCTGGCTGGGCAAGTTCGACAGGATGGCGCCCGACTTCCTCGCCGCCGAGCGCGACCGCCGCGCCGCGGGCCGGCCGATGGTGCTCGAGGGCGAGGGGCGGCTGGAGCTGCGCGACCCGCCCTTCGTGCTCACCGCGCGCGGCGACCGGTTCGACGAGACGGAGGAGGGCGTGGCGCTCTACGACTACAAGTCCGGTAGCCTGCCCTCGCCGCGGCAGCAGGACTTCTTCGCCAAGCAGCTCCTCCTCGAGGCCTGGATGGTGACGGAGGGCGCCTTCCCGGCGCTGGGCCGCCGTCCGGTGGCGGCGGCGGCCTACCTGAAGGTCGGCAGCGCCTACGAGGTGCGCGACGTGCCCGTGGGCGACGACGCGATCGCCGAGGTGGCGGCCGGGCTCAGGGAGCTGCTGGGCCGCTACGCCCACCCGGCCACCGGCTACGTCGCCCGCCTCGCGCCGGAGTTCGTGACCTACGAGGGCGCCTACGACCATCTCGCGCGGCTCGGGGAGTGGGACGACACCCGCCCGGCCCGGGCCGAGCCCGTGGGGGCGGACGCGCCGTGAAGGACACCGCCGGCACGCCGCAGGCCCCCGATGCGCCGGGCGCGGGAACGCGGGCGCCCGACGGTCGGACGTCCGGCGTCGACGCGTCCGGCGGGCAGGCCTCCGACGAGCGGGGCCGCCACGCCCGGGCGCCGGACGACGCGACCCGGGCCCAGATCGGCGCGGCGGATCCGGGTGGATCGGTCTGGCTGGCGGCGAACGCCGGATCGGGCAAGACGCGGGTGCTCACCAACCGTGTGGCGTGGCTCCTGCTCGAGGGCTCGCCGCCGGAACGGATCCTGTGCCTCACCTTCACCCGGGCGGCTGCGGGCGAGATGCAGAACCGCCTGTTCGCGACGCTGGGCCGCTGGGCGCTCGCGCCCGACGGGGACCTGCGTCGCGCGCTGCGCGAGCTCGGGGTGCCTCCGGGGCGGGTGGACGCCGAGGGGCTGCGCCGGGCGCGCACCCTCTTCGCGCAGGCCATCGAGACGCCGGGCGGCCTCAAGATCCAGACGATCCACGCCTTCTGCGCAGCACTCCTGCGCCGCTTCCCGCTGGAGGCCGGGGTCTCGCCCGCCTTCGCGGAGATGGACGAGACGGCCGCCGCGAAACTCCATGTCGAGATCTTCGACCGCCTCGCCGAGCGGGAGCCCGCGATGGTGGCCGGCATCGCCCGCCACCTGAGCGACGCGGATCCGGTGGAACTGCTGGCCGCGGTGGCGAAGCGGCGCGAGGGCTTCGGGGCCGGGCGCGACGAGGCGGCGCTGCGCCGGGCGCTGGAGATCGGGCCGGCGGATTGCGAGGCGTCGCTGCGCGAGGGCTGCATCGACGCGGAGCATCTCGACCTGCTCGCGCGGTTCGGGGAGCTCTGCGGGGAGGTGAGCGGCAAGACGGCGGCCGATCTGGGCGCGGCCGCGGCGCAGGTCGTGCTGGCCGCGCCGGGGGACCGGCTGGAGCTTCTCACGCCCGTCCTGCTGACCAAGCAGGGGGAGGTCCGCTCGCCGCGCTGGCCGGCGGTCGTCAAGGCCGGCGGACATCCCGAGCTTCTCGACGCCTTCGCGCGCCTCGCCGCGCGCCTGCGCGACACCCGCGCCCGCATCGCCGCGCTGGGCGCGCTCGAGCACGCGCTCGCCCTCCACGCCTTCGCGCCGCGCTTCTGCGAGGAGCTGGCGGCGGCGAAGGAGGCGCGGGGCTGGCTCGACTACGACGACCTGATCTCGCGGGCGAGGCACCTGCTCCGGCGGAGCGACCTGGCGCAATGGGTGCTCTGGAAACTCGACGGCGGGATCGACCACATCCTCGTGGACGAGGCGCAGGACACCTCGCGCGCGCAGTGGTCCATCGTCGAGGCGCTGGCCGGGGAGTTCGGCGCGGGCGAGGGGGCGCGCGACGTCCGGCGCACGCTCTTCGTGGTGGGCGACCGCAAGCAGTCGATCTACGGCTTCCAGGGGGCCGATCCGGAGGCGTTCCAGGAGATGCGCGCGCGCTTCGAGGCGATGCTGGGGGCCGCGCCCGAGGCCGGGCCGCCGCTGCGGGACCATGCGCTGCTGCATTCCTTCCGCTCCGCCCCGGCGATCCTGCGCGCGGTCGACGCCACCTTCGCCGCGACGGGCCGGGGCGCCGGGCCCGCGCCGGCGCACATCGCCTTCGCGGAGAAGCCGGGCCGCGTGGACCTGTGGCCGGTG
>CAZWWR010000344.1:0-2515 GCA_964637265.1 uncultured Jannaschia sp. | reverse complement strand
CGCCCGCGGGCAACCCCTACGGCACGCCCGCCGGCTGGGGCCTCGTGGGCACCCACATCCGCCCCGCGGCGATCGGGCGGGGCCTCGGGCGCGCCCTGCTCGCCCCGACGCTCGCCGCCGCCCGCCACGCCCGCCTTCTCTGGATCGAGGCGCCCATCGCCGCCGGCAATGCGGGCGGGCTCGCCTACTACGAGGCGATGGGCTTTCGCACCTGGCGCGAGGCGCCCGGCCTGATCTGCAAGAGGCGCCCGCCCGACCCATGAAGCCGAGACACGACATGACCCGCGACCCCGCCGCCATCGCCCGCACCCTCAACGAGGCGCTGCCCTACCTCACGCGCTACACGGACGCGGTCGTGGTCATCAAGCTGGGCGGCCACGCGATGGGATCCGACGAGGGCATGGCCTCCTTCGCCCGCGACGTCGTGCTCATGCGGACCGTGGGCATCAACCCGGTGGTCGTCCACGGCGGCGGGCCGATGATCAACCAGCTCCTCGCCCGGCTCGGGGTCGAATCCCGCTTCGTCCGGGGCAAGCGCGTGACCGACGCCGCCACGGTCGAGATCGTGGAGATGGTCCTCGCCGGGCAGGTCAACAAGCGCATCGTGCAGGCCCTCAACGCCGCCGGCGGGCGCGCGGTGGGCCTGTCGGGCAAGGACGCCAGCCTGATGACCTGCGAGGCCGACGACCCCGATCTCGGCTTCGTCGGCCGCCCCACCCGCGTTCGGCCGGCGCTCCTGCGGCAGCTCTTCCAGGCCGAGATGATCCCGGTGATCGCGCCCATCGGCCTGGGCACCCGCGGAGAGACGTTCAACGTCAACGGCGACACGGCCGCGGGCGCCATCGCCGGCGCGCTGCAGGCCGACCGCCTCCTGCTGCTGACCGACGTGAAGGGCGTGAAGGACGCGGCCGGGGAGGTCGTCACCGCGCTCACCGCGGCGCAGGTGCGCGCGATGACCGAGGAGGGCACCATCGCCGGCGGCATGATCCCCAAGACGGAGACCGCGCTGGCCGCGCTCGAGGCGGGCGTGCGCGCCGCCGTGATCCTCGACGGCCGGGTGGAGAACGCCGTCCTTCTGGAACTCTTCACGGCCGAGGGCGCGGGCTCGATGATCCGGCTGGAGCACCGCCCGGACGCCTAGCCTCCGCCCGCCCGCCGGGCTCCGCCGCACACCCGGGACCCCGCGCGCCCGCAACCGCCCGCTCCCGCCGACCCGTACCGCGCCGGACCGGGCTGGTCGGGCCGCATCCGTCCGGAGGGCGGAACGCGCCCTCCCCGCATCGGCGTTGCCTCCCCGAACCCTACCGAGGAGGACCCGACATGCCGAGCATCGACACCGCACGCATCCTGATCGCCGCCACCGACGGCTTCGAGCAGTCCGAGCTGACCATTCCGCGCGACGAGCTGCGCGCCAAAGGCGCCACCGTCCACGTCGCCACCCCGTCCGGCGAGGCCATCCGCGGCTGGGACGAGACCGACTGGGGCGAGGAGGCCCCGGCCGACCTCGCGCTCGCGGACGCCCGGATGGAGGAGTACGACGCCCTCGTCCTGCCCGGCGGCCAGATCAACCCCGACAAGCTGCGCACCGAGGAGGCGGCCGTGACGCTGGTCAGGGAGTTCGTCTCCGCCGGAAGGACCGTCGCCGCCATCTGCCACGGCCCCTGGATGCTGATCGAGGCGGACGTCGTGCGCGGGCGCACGCTGACGTCGTTTCCGTCGATCCGCACCGACATGAGCAACGCCGGCGCCGTCTGGGTCGACCGGGAGGTCGCCGTCGACGGCGGGATCGTCACGAGCCGGAAGCCCGACGACCTGCCGGCCTTCGTAGCCCGCATCGTGGAGGAGATCGAGGCCGCCGCGCCGGGGCGCGCCGCCGCCTGACCGCGCCCGCGGGGCCGCCGCCACCGGCGGCCCCCACTCCCGCGCATCCGGTCGCCCCCCGCGCCGTCCCCGGGGCCTTTCGCGAAACGCAACCCACCCTTGCGCCTCCCGCCTGCGGCATGGTGCGCCTTCCCTCCCCCTGCCCTGCGCGTTAACCCCGGCGCCGAGGGCTGCGGCGCCACCGACGGCGCCCGGCCGGAGGAGAAGGACCGCATCATGACCAACGTCGTCATCGCATCCGCCGCGCGCACGCCCGTCGGCAGCTTCCTCGGGAGCTTCGCGAACACCCCCGCCCACGAGCTGGGCCGCACGGTGATCGAGGCAGTGGTCGAGCGCGCGGGCGTCGACAAGGCCGAGGTCGGCGAGACGATCCTCGGTCAGGTCCTCACCGCCGCGCAGGGCCAGAACCCGGCCCGGCAGGCGCACATCAACGCCGGCCTGCCGAAGGAAGCCGCCGCCTGGAGCCTCAACCAGGTCTGCGGGAGCGGATTGCGCGCCGTGGCGCTGGGCGCCCAGCACATCCAGCTCGGCGACGCGGCCATCGTCGTCGCCGGCGGCCAGGAGAGCATGTCGCTCGCGCCCCACGCCCAGGCCATGCGCCAGGGCCAGAAGATGGGCGACATCAAGATGGTCG
>CAZWWR010000343.1:0-2516 GCA_964637265.1 uncultured Jannaschia sp. | reverse complement strand
CCGAGCGCGGCCGCCACGGCCATCGCAGTCGCCGCCCCGCCCCGGCGCGGCGGCCGGCCCGGGGCCGTCACCGGGGGGAGCGCTTGGCCAGGATGCGCTGCAACGTGCGCCGGTGCATGTTCAGGCGGCGCGCCGTCTCGGAGACGTTGCGGTCGCAGAGCTCGTAGACCCGCTGGATGTGCTCCCAGCGGACGCGGTCGGCGCTCATCGGGTTCTCGGGGGGCGGGGGCAGCTCCTCCTCGCGGGCGAGCAGCGCGTTGGTGATGTCGTTGGCGTCGGCGGGCTTCGAGAGATAGTCCGTGGCCCCGATCTTCACCGCCGCGACCGCGGTCGCGATGGCGCCGTAGCCCGTGAGCACGACGATCTTGCTGTCGGGGCGCCGCTCGCGCAGCTTCTCGACCACGTCGAGCCCGTTTCCGTCCTCGAGGCGGAGGTCGACCACCGCGTAGGCCGCGGGGGTCGAGGTGGCCTTGGCGAGTCCCTCGGCGACGGACCCGGCGGCCTGTACCTCGAAGCCACGCTTCTCCATCGCCCTCTCGAGTCGGCGCAGGAACGGCTCGTCGTCGTCAACCAGGAGCAGCGACCTGTCCGGTCCGATCTCCTCAAGCCGTTCGGCCATGGTCGTCTCCCCCTGTGATCACGCGTTCGGGCGTTCTTATGTTTCGCGGGGACGGGGGTCAAACGCTACCTTCTTACGTCTTCGCCCCCACCCGGGCGCCTCGGCAGCCGTCCGGCCGGGGGCTGCGACCCCATGGCCCGTCGCGCGACCCAGCGTCCGTATGGACACGGGTCCGTGGCGAGGTGATGCAGAGCACATCATGGAGGACGTGCCCGACACGACGGTCGCCGACACCGCCGCCCGGCAGCCCCCGCCGCGGCCCGCGTCCGATCACGACCTCCTCCCCCCCGAGACGGCGGCGCCCAACGTCCGCCTCCGGACGCTGGTGAACCTTCGCTGGCTGGCGGTGCTGGGGCAGACGGCTACGGTGGTGAGCGCCTCGCTCATGGTCGAGCTCTCGCTCGAGCTGGGGCTGTGCTTCCTCGCCATCGGCGCCTCGGTCATCGCGAACCTCCTTGCCATGACGCTCTACCCCGCCTCCCAGCGCCTCTCGGAGCACGAGGCGTTCGGCTTCCTGCTGTTCGACCTGTTCCAGCTCACCGCGCTGCTCTTCCTCACGGGCGGACTGAACAACCCCTTCGCCCTTCTCGTGATCGCGCCGGTGACGATCTCGGCCACCACGCTCTCGCTGCGCTCGACGCTCAAGCTCGCCGGGCTCGGGGTGCTGGCGATGTCGCTGCTCGGCGTCTACCACGTGCCGCTGCAGCTGACGGACGGCGAGCTGCTGGCGCTGTCGCCCCTGCACCTCCTGGGATCCTGGCTGGCCATCATCATCGGGATGCTGTTCCTGGCCGGCTTCGCCTTCCGCCTGACGCGCGAGACCGAGCAGGTCTCCGCCGCGCTGCTGGCCACCCAGACGGCGCTGGCGCGGGAACAGAAGCTCCATGACCTGGGCGGCGTGGTCGCCGCGGCGGCGCACGAGCTGGGCACGCCGCTGGCCACGATCAAGCTCGTCTCCTCCGAGCTCGCCGACGAGATCGAGGACGCGCTGCCGGACCGGGAGGACCTGTCGGAGGACGCGCGGCTCATCCGCGAGCAGGCGGACCGGTGCCGCGACATCCTCCGCTCCATGGGGCGGGCCGGAAAGGACGACGCCTCGGTCCGGTCCGCACCGCTCGAGACGGTGGTCCGCGAGGCGGCGGAGCCCCATGCGGGGCGCGGCATCGAGATCGTCTGGTCGGTCGAGCCCGAGCCGCATGCCGATCCGCGCCAGCCCCGTATCCGGCGCACCCCCGAGATCGTCCACGGCCTCCGCAACCTCGTCCAGAACGCCGTCGACTTCGCCCGCAAGCAGATCTGGGTCGACCTGCGCTGGTCGGACGGGCGGGTCCAGATGCGCGTGATCGACGACGGGCCGGGCTACCCGCCCGAGGTGCTGGGCCGGCTGGGCGATCCGTTCCTGCGCTCGCGCGCGCGAGGGCGGCAGGCCTCCTACGAGGGGATGGGGCTGGGGCTGTTCATCGCCAAGACACTGCTCGAGCGGACCGGGGCGACGGTGGGGTTCGACAACGGGACCCCGCCCTACGGCCCCCGCCCGCCCGACCGCGGCGGCGCCATCGCCGAGGTCTCCTGGCCCCGCTCCGCGATCGAGAGCCGCGGCGGCGCCCTCGGAGAGAACCGGCCGAACCTCTAGGCTCGGGGCGGCGGGCGCCGGACCCGGACGCTGGCGCCGGATGCCCCCGGCGGGTTTTGCGTGACCATCCATGCCGACGCGATAAAGCCACGGGCCGATCCGTGGGGACGTGACCGGCTAATTCGCTTCGCTGAACCGTTCGCGCACGCCGCGCGGCCCGCGCCCTCCGGCGGGCCCTACAATCGACGGACGGGGCGGCGGCCGGGGCGGGACGGGGCGTCGAGCCTGCCGGCGCCCGACTTCGCCGGCCGGATGGGGGCCCAG
>CAZWWR010000342.1:0-2520 GCA_964637265.1 uncultured Jannaschia sp. | reverse complement strand
CGCGCGTCGCGGCGCTGGAGGACATCCCGCCGGATGCGCTGCGCGCCGCCCGCCGCCGCAAGTTCCTGGAGATGGGGTCGAGGGGCCTCGCGGCCTGAGCGCGGAGAGGGCCCGACCTGGCCCCCGGGGGACACGGAGCCCCGATCAGGGGTGCCGGCGCCGCCCGGGCCGGGCGGCGCCGCTCCGGTCAGATGGCGGCGAGCCGGGTCAGGCCGCCGCGGCCCTGGATCACCTGCACGCGCTGGCCGCGGGCGAAGGTCGGCCGGGACTGGATCACCGTGACCGTCTGGCCGTTGTCGAGACGCACCGTCCACTCGAACGACTGCTCCAGCGTCGCGTTGCGCGCGGCCCGGTTGCCGAGGATGCCGCCGCCGATCACGCCGATGGCCTGGGCGATGTCGCGACCCTCCCCGTCCCCGATCTGGTTGCCGATGGCGCCGCCGACGAGGGCACCCCCGGCGGTCCCGGCAAGCTCGCCCCCGGGGTTGGCGCCCTGGACCGTCACCTGCTGCACGCCGACGATGGTGCCGAGGTTCACGCGCTGGGCGACCTGCGCCTGGTTCGCGTTGACGAGGTTGCCCGACTGGGGCGGCGCGCAGGCCGCGAGCGGCAGGGCGAGCAGGAGCGCCGCGCGGGCTCCCATGCGGCGAAGCTGGGTCATTGGGTCCTCCGATGATCGGGCGACGGCGCCCGGGACGAGATCGGCGTCCGCATAGGCCCGCCGCGCCTCCGCGTGCAAGGGCGGCGGCTCGATAGGCGATAACACCCCGTCGCGACGCGCATCCGGCCGCCCTACCACAGGGTCCGGGCGGCGCGTTCCGGCCAGGCGGCGTCGTAGGCCGCGCCGCCCTCGTCCCCCGCGCTGGCCTCCGCAAGCATCTCGCCCGCGCTCGGCAGAACCGGGACCGGCTCGGCGGTCCAGAGCCCCGAGCGCACCACGGCGCGGGCGCATTGGAAGTAGACCGCCTCCACGGCGATCACGAGGACGGAGCGGGGCCGCCGGCCCGCCCGCTCGAATCCCGCCAGCAGCTCGGGTGCGATGCCGATCCGGGCCCGGCCGCGCACCCGCACGACGTTGCCCGAGCCCGGCGCCATGAAGAGGAGCGACACCCGCCCGTCCGCCACGACGTTGCGCAGCGAATCGATGCGGTCGTTGCCGCGCCAGTCGGGCAGCAGCAGCGTCCGCTCGTCGGCGACGCGCACCACGGGGCCGTCGTCGCCCCGGGGCGAGGCGTCCACGCCCCCCTCCCCCACCGTCGCCAAAATCGCGAAGCGCGACGCCTCGATCCAGCGCCGGTAGGTGACGGTGATCCGCGTGGCGACCTTGCGGGTGGAGCTGGGCCCCGGCGTGCCGTAGAGCGCCGCGAGCGCCGCCTCGTCCTCGATCCAGGTCACTGCGCGGCCTCCTGCCGGAGCGCGGGCGAACCGTCCCAGCCGGCCTCGCGCAGGAGCCGCTCGGTGCCGCCCTCCACCTCGGCCTCGAGGCGGGCGAGGAAGGCGTCGTGCCCCAGGCCCGGCTCGATCTCGGGCAGGAACTCCACCACGGCCGTCCCGGCCCGGCGCAGGATGCCGCGGCGGGGCCAGAAGAGGCCCACATTGCAGGCCGCCGGCACGCAGGGCAGGCCGGAGGCGGAGTACAGCGCCGCGGCGCCGACCTTGTAGGGCCGATGCTCGCCCGGGGCCATGCGCGTGCCCTCGGGGTAGATGATGAGCTGCCCCGGATCGGCGCGCCCCGCCTCGACGTCCGCGACCATGCGCCGGACGGCCTCCGCCCGGCGCCCGCGCTCCACCGGCACGCAGCCCATCCTGAGCGCGTACCAGCCCAGGACCGGCATGCGCTTGAGCTCGGCCTTCATGACGAACTTGGCGTGGGGCACGGTCGAGACGATCATGATGATGTCGAGGAAGGACTGGTGCTTGGCCGCGATCAGCACCTCGCCCGTGGGCACGGGGCCGCGCACCTCCGTATGGAGGCCCAGCATCCAGCGCGCGCTCCACCGCGCGTAGCGGTTCCAGGTCTGGACCCCCACCAGCGCGCCGCGTGGCCGGGCGAGCGCCCATGGCACGAAGACCACCCCCATGAGGCCCATCATCGCGTAGGCCTGACCGAGATAGAGGGCCGAGAGGGCCCAGCGCAGGGGAGAGGCGCGCTCCGCGGTCGTGTCGTGCTGCGCGCGTGCCATCCTCTCCTCGGGCCGGGCCGCCGCGGCGTTGCAAATCCCCGCCTCGGCCGCCAGGGTGTGCCACGATCCCGACGGAGGGGAAAGGACGATGCAGGACAAGGTCGCGCCGTCGACCCGGATGCGGCGGTCGGCTGGGGGCGTGACGCCGTGCGGCTGACCTGCCCCGATTGCGGCGCCGTCTACGAGGTCCGCGACGAGGCGATCCCGCCCGAGGGACGCGACGTCGAATGCACCAATTGCGGGCATGGCTGGTTCCAGGAGGCCGCCTCGCCGGCGCCCGTCGCGGCGTCGGCCGCGCCGCCCGAGGAGCCGCCGGGGCCGCGGCGCCCCGCGATGG
>CAZWWR010000341.1:0-2540 GCA_964637265.1 uncultured Jannaschia sp. | reverse complement strand
CGCGACGCGGACGCCCTCGCCGCGCTCCCGCCGCGCACGCTGCCCGTCTGGCGGGGCAAGCCGCTCCTCGCCCCGGGCCGCGCGGCCGTCCGCCTCCTCGACGGCCACGCCTGGCCCGAGCATGGCCACCCGATCCTCCTCGGCCGCCACGAGGGCCGCGCCGTGTTCGCCCGCGACGTCTCCGCGCTCGACGTCGACGGGCCCGGCGACACGGTCGGTGCCTTCCGCGACGCCTCCGAGCAGACGCTCCCCGACCTACCCGAGGGCACGGCCTTCGCGGATCTGCGCGCCAACATGACCCGCCTCGCCCCCTTCGACGCGGAGCTGGCCGCCACCGCCCGCGGCATGCTCGAATGGCACCGCACGCACGGCTTCTGCCCCAATTGCGGCACGCCGACGGTGCCCGGGAAGGCCGGCTGGCAGCGCGGCTGCCCGAGCTGCGGCCGGGTTCACTTCCCCAGGACGGACGCCGTCGTCATCATGCTGATCACCCGCGGCGACCGCGTCCTGCTCGGCCGCTCGCACGGCTGGCCGGAGGGGTTCTACTCGCTCCTCGCGGGCTTCATGGAGCCGGGCGAGACGCTCGAGGCCGCGGTGCGGCGCGAGGTGTTCGAGGAGACGGGCGTGCAGGTCGGCGCGGTGGGCTACCTCGCCTCGCAGCCCTGGCCCTTCCCCGCCTCGCTGATGCTGGGCGCCTGGGGCCACGCCACCACCGACGAGATCGACCTCGACCCGGACGAGCTCGACGACGCGCTCTGGCTCACCCGGGCCGAGGCGATGCGCGCGCAGGCGGGCCTGCACCCCTCCGTCTCCGGCGCCCGCCCCGGCGCCATCGCCCGGTTCCTCCTCGACCGGTGGCTCGCGGACGACCTCGATTGACGCGCCCGCCCCCCGCGGCCTAGAGGGCGCGCGCACCGGGCGGCGCGGGCCGGACGGGGCGCACCGAACGGAGACACCGACATGAAGCTGACCGCCACCGAGGACGTCGCGGCCCCGATCGACGCGGTCTGGTCGCGCCTCTCCGACCTCCCCGACTGGGAGCGCCGGATGAACGAGCGCCTCGACGCCCCGCTGCGGCGGAGCCCCGAGGGCCCCATCGGGCCGGGCACGCGCTGGCAGGGCACGGCGGACATGAAGGGCAAGTCGATCGCCATAGACATGCGCCTCGTCGCGCAGGAGGTGCCCGGGCACCTGCGGCTCGAAGGCACGCTCGGCGGGATCGACGTCTCGCTCGACGCGCGGCTGGAGGCGACCGGCCCCGCCGCCACGCGGCTGCACGTCGTCACCGAGGCCACGGCCCGCTCCATCGCCTCCAAGCTCGCCCTGAAGGCCGTGCAGCTCGCGCTGGGCCCGCTGGAGGAGCGCTACGCCAAGGCCGTGGGCCGCTACGCCCGCCACCTCGAGTCCGCCGCGGCCAACGCATGAGCGGAGTGGCCCTCCACGCGGTGCGGCACGGGGAGGGCGCGCCGGGGACGCCGCTCCTGATCGCCCACGGGCTGTTCGGCTCGGCCCGCAACTGGGGCGTGATCGCCAAGCGGCTGTCGGACGCGCGCCCCGTCACCGCCGTCGACATGCGCAACCACGGCGCCAGCCCCTTCACCGACACGCATGGCTACGACGACCTCGCCGCCGATCTCGCCGGGGCGCTCGGCGATGGCCCGGCGGACGTGCTGGGCCATTCGATGGGGGGCAAGGCCGCGATGATCCTCGCGCTGTCCCATCCGGAGCGCGTGCGGCGGCTGGTGGTGGCCGACATCGCGCCGGTGGGCTACGGCCACAGCCAGGGCCACCTGATCGAGGCGATGCGCGCGGTGGATCCGGCCGCCGTCTCGCGCCGGTCGGAGGCCGACGCCCGGCTCGCCGACGCGGTGCCCGACCCGACCACGCGGGCCTTCCTCCTGCAGTCGCTCGACGTGAAGGCCGGCGCCTGGACGCTGAACCTCGACACGATCGAGCGGGAGATGGAGCGCATCGTGGGTTGGCCGGGAGCGGAGGGTCGCTTCGACGGGCCCGCGCTGTTCCTCGCCGGGGCCGAGTCCGACTACGTCCGGCCCGAGCACCGGGACGGCATCCGCGCGCTCTTCCCCCGGGCCCGGATCGCCCGCATCCCGGATGCCGGCCACTGGCTCCACGCCGAGCGCCCGCGCGAGTTCGAGGCCGCCGTCCGCACCTTCCTCGACAGCTGACCGGCAAGCCGTCCGGCACGCCCCGGCGGACCCGTCCGCTCGTCGCGCCCGGATCACGAGCGACCCGAGGAAGCGTCACCCGCGGTTCTGCCCCGGCACGGCTGGCCGCGTCTCGTTGGCGGACCCGGGTTCCGTTGGTCGTTCCAAGATCCGCTCCGGAGGTCGCCCGGGCGGCGCAGGGCGAGGCGCCGACGACCAGCGGTTCCGCCTCACGCGCCCCTTCGCGCGCGTCCCCGGCCCGCCGGCGGCCGCACAGGTCGGCCGAGGCGTGTCACCGGCGCATCGGAGACGTCGTTCGAAGGCACCCGCGTCACGCGACCGCCGCCCGGGCCGCGCCGTCCGCCCCCGCCGCGG
>CAZWWR010000340.1:0-2542 GCA_964637265.1 uncultured Jannaschia sp. | reverse complement strand
CCTCCGCAGGCGGCGCCGGGCCCGCGCCGCGTCAGAACGCGTCGGGGCGGGCCTCGCGGGCCATGTGGTCGAGCACCCCGTTCACGAAGCCCGGCTCGCGGCCCTCGGGGAAGAAGGCGCGGGCGACCTCGACGAACTCGGTGATCACGACCTTGGGCGGCGTCCCCTCGGCCACGATCTCGGCGCCCGCGGCGCGGAACAGCGCGCGCAGCACCGGGTCGATCCGGGCGATCGGCCAGCGCGCGACGAGGGCGCGGTCGGTCATCTGGTCGATGCGGGCCTGATGGTTCACGGCCTCGGCCACGAGGTGGCGGAACAGGTCGACGTCGCCCTCCGCGAGGCTGCCCAGGTCGTGCGCCATGCCGAAGCGGTGGGTCTCGAACTCGGCGCGGACCCGGTCCGCCGTCTGGCCCATCGCCTCCATCTGGTAGAGCGCCTGCACGGCGTAGAGGCGGGCGGCCGACTTCATGCGCCGGCGCATCTGCCGCCGCTCCTCGGCGGTCATCCGGGGCGCGTCGGGAAGGGTCTCACCGCTCATGTGGGCAAAGGGGCGCGTCCCGTCACGGGACCCGCCAACGGGGCTGTCGAGCATCTCGTCCTCCGGGCTGGGCGGCGCATCTAGGCGCGCCTCCAGGGCCGGTCAACGGTGGACGAGGGGTCACGCAACGGTCGGCCCCGACTTGCCGGCGGCATCGTGCCGAAAGCTCCCCGGGCGGAAGCCGACGCCCTTTGGTTCGCGCACGAGCTGCTGGCGCAGCGCGATCAGGTGCAGCGCCGCCGCGGCCGCTCCGCCGGCGGTGTCGAGCCGCTCCGGATCGGCCCGCTCCTCGGCCTGCTCCATCGTCTCCACGGTGATGATCCCGTTGCCGATCGCGGCGCCAATGAGGCCGAGCTGGGTCAGGGCCCGCGCGCTCTCGCTGACGACCACATCGTAGTGGGACGTGGCGCCCCGGATCACGCAGCCGAGCGCCACGTAGCCGTCGAATTCCGCCTGCCGGTGCGCGATGGCGATGGCGGGGGCGATCTCGAGGCTGCCGGGAAGCTCGATCACCTCCCCCTCCGCGCCCGCCGCGTCGAGCACCGCGCGCGCCCCGCGGAGCTGGGCCTCGGCCACGGCGCCGTAATAGGGCGCGATGGCGATCATGAGGCGCGGGCGCTCCTCGAAGGAGGGCAGAGGCAGGACGTTGTCGGAATGGCCGGCCATCTCAGCGCGGCCCCGGGATGGGGCGCGTGCCCGTGATCGTCAGCCCGTAGGCCTCGAGCCCCACCACGCGCGGCCGCCCCGAATTCGTGAGCAGCTCGATCCGGTGGACGTCGAGCGCGGCGAGGATCTCGGCGCCGAGGCCGTAGGCGCGCAGCCTCTGGGGCGACACGCCCTCGCCCGGGTCCATCTTCATGTTCGTGTCCCGCAGCAGGACCACGACGCCGCGCCCCTCGGCGGCGATGGCCTCCATCGCGCCGGCGAGGTCGGACGCGCCGATGCCCAGCACGTCCTCCATCGGGTTGAGCGCGTGCATCCGCACCAGCACCGGCTCCTCGCCCGGGATCTCGCCCTTCGTCATGACGATGTGCTCGGCGCCCTGCGTCACGTCCGAGAACACCCGCATCGTCCATTCGCCGCCATGCCGCGAGGAGACGGTGCGCTCGACCGTCTGGCGAACGAGGTTGTCGTGGCGGCGGCGGTAGCGGATCAGGTCGCTGATCGTGCCGATCTTGATGCCGTGCCGCTGGGCGAAGGCGATCAGGTCCGGCAGGCGGGCCATCTCGCCGTCGTCCTTCATGATCTCGCAGATCACCCCGGCGGGCCGGAGCCCGGCCAGCCGCGCGATGTCGCAGGCGGCCTCGGTATGCCCGGCCCGGACGAGGACGCCCCCGTCCCGCGCGCGGAGCGGAAAGACGTGGCCCGGCGTCGCGATGTCCTGAGGGCCCTTCGCGGGGTCGATCGCGACCTGGATCGTGCGGGCGCGGTCGTGGGCGGAGATGCCGGTCGAGACGCCCTCGCGCGCCTCGATCGACACGGTGAACGCGGTCTCGTGGCGGGAGGCGTTCTGCGAGGCCATCAGCGGCAGGCCGAGCTCGTCCACCCGCTGCCCCTCGAGCGCGAGGCAGATCAGCCCGCGCCCGTGGGTGGCCATGAAGTTCACCGCCTCGGGCGTCGCCATCTGCGCCGGGATCACGAGGTCGCCCTCGTTCTCCCGGTCCTCGTGATCGACGAGAATGAACATGCGTCCAAGCCGGGCGTCCTCGAGGATGTCCTCGACCGACGAGATGACGTCGCCGTGATCCGACTCCACGGGTCCGGGCGTCTCGTAGGGCAGCTCGGTCGCGACGCTGCTCGCGGGCTGGGGCTCGGCCATTGGCGCTCCTCGTGCTCGGGCGGCACATAGCCCCCGCGGGCGGGAGGGGGAAGGGACCGATCCGCGCATCGTCGCGTCGGGACGGGCCGCCGCCTCGCGCGCGGCCGCCATGCCGGCGGAGTGCGTCGCGATGCTCGGGGCGGGCGGCGTCTCCCCGGGTCCGGTCGACGCCCGGGGCTCAGGGC
>CAZWWR010000339.1:0-2555 GCA_964637265.1 uncultured Jannaschia sp. | reverse complement strand
CTGCCGCGCGGCGCTCGCCCGGCTGCTGGAGGCGCATCCCGCGCCCGCGCCGGAGGAGCTCGCGGCCGCCGCTCAGCCGGCGCGGCGCGCGTCCGGCGTCCCCGTGCCGCTCGAATCCGACCCGCCCGCCTCCGACCCGCCCGAGTCCGACCCGCCCGAATCCGACTCCTCGGACGGGGTGGGGTCGACGCCCTCGGAGAACTCCGCCGCGGGCGTCTCCACCTCGCCCTCGACCGCCGCCTCCTCGGGGCCCAGCGCCTCCTCGTCGCCCAGGACGTCCTCGACGTAGAGCATCCGCACCAGCACCACGATCACGAGGAGCAGCGGCGTGGCGAGGAACACGCCCGCCAGGCCGAACAGGATCCCCGCCGCCGTGACGCCGAGGATGATGAGCACCGGCGGCAGCGAGGTCGCCTGCTTCTGGATCATGGGGGTGAACACGTTGCCGTCGAACTGCTGCACCACGAGGAACAGCGCCCCGGTGAGCGCCACGGCATGCATCCCCTCGGGCACCGCCACCAGCAGGGCCGGCACCGCGCCGAGCACGGGGCCGACGAAGGGCACGAAGTTCGTCAGCGCCGCGATGGTCGCCAGCGCGAAGGCGAGCGGCACCCCGATCGCCCAGAGCCCCACCAGGATCAGCAGGCCGACGAAGGCCATCGAGAGGCCCTGCCCGAGCAGCCAGCGCCACAGCGAGAAGGCCAGCGCGTCGAGCACCTCCCCGCCCCGCTCCCGCCGCCGCGGCGGCACGAGGTGCAGCAGGCCCCGGCGGTAGAGCGGCGGGTCCACCGCGAGGAACACGGCCACCGAGAGCAGGATCACGAGGTTCGTCCCCAGCGACAGCAGCGTGGAGACCGTCCCCGTCACCGTGCCGAGGATGTTCCAGCGCTCGCTGGGCTGCTCCTGCTCCAGCCGCTCGAAGAACCACGACCCCCAGCTCGTGGTGGTCCGCAGCTCCCGCTCCACCGTCTCCAGGGTCTCGGGCGCCTGCCCGGCGAGCAGGACGAACTGGCCCGCGAGCTGCGGCCCGATCGTCACCGTCAGCAGGGCGATGAGGCCCGCCACCGCGCCGATCGCCACCGTCAGCCCGACCCAGATCGGGACCCCGGTGTAGCGGGCGACGAGGGAGGCGAGGTTGCGGAAGAGCACCGCCAGCAGCACGCCCGCGAAGCCCAGCAGGAGGACCGAGGAGAGCCTCCAGGCGGCCACCGCGAGCCCCAGCACGAGCAGCGTCCAGAGCAGCGTCGCCAGGTTGCTGCGGGCCGCCGCCCCGCCGCCCTCTCCGCCGTTCCGCGTCGTTCCGTCCTGCGGCATCGCCGCCTCCCCTGCTTGCCGGTCGCGCCCGGAGACATAGCGCGAAACCGGCGGGAACGGGCGCGCCCCGTCCCGCGCCCCGTCCCGCGGCCCGCGATGACCATACGTCAGCCGGCTTCGGCGGAGCCCTCCCACTCCCCGGTGTGGAGCAGGATCTGCTTCCAGATCGCCGTCTCGTCGATCAGCGTCCACTCCCGGCGCAGCCCCCAGAGCCCGAACTCCGCATGGGTCATCCCCATCACGTAGACCTCCGCCCCGCTCGGTCGGCCGAAGGCGCCCCAGCCGTCGTGCCGCCCGTGGAGCGACCAGCGGATCGCCGCGCGCGGCGGCATCCGCGGATCCTCCCGCCCGATCCGGTGCTCGACCCGGAACGCGGCCGAGGGGAAGGCCGCCCGCAGCGCCATCCACCAGCGGTCCGCCGTGGCCCGGCCGTGCCCCGTCTCGCCGCCCGAGTAGGACAGCGCGCATCCGCGGTCCCACTCCGCGGCGATCGTGGCCATGTCGCCCGCCATGATGCGCCCCACCGCGTCGGCCAGGCGGGCGCCCCACGGGTCGTCGTTGCCGCTGCCGCGATAGGGGCCCGGCCGGTCGCGCGCGGGCGTCATCGGGCGCACGCAGGCCTCCCCGCCGCCCTCCCGGCGGATCAGGTCGGCGGTCCACTCCCGGGGCTCGCGCCCCATCTGGCGGACCACCGCCCCCTGGTCCCGGACCAGCCACTCGTCGTCCACCCGGTCGGCCCGGATCGCGCAGTCGGCGATGATCCGGTACTGGAGCCGCCGCCCGGTGGGCGCCCCGTAGGCGCCGGCCCCGGTATGGGTCGCCGTGCAGACGAGGCGGTGCGAGGAGACGAACGCCTCGAAGGCGTCGTCGGTGCGCGTCCGGTCCTCGCACCAGATCACGTCCTCGCCGAGCAGCTCGCGGTCGGGGAACTCGGCCAGCGTCGCCATCGTGGCGCCGATCACCTGCGTGTTGTCGGTCAGCACCGAGGCCGGCGAGCGGACGATCAGACCCGGCGCGTAGCGCGTCGCGAGCGAGTCGATCCGCCGCCCCTCCCAGATCTCCCAGGTGATGCCGTTGACGAAGTCCGGCACGTCCCGCCACTTCGGATCGAACCCGCGCATCTCACGCCCTCCTTCCCGTCCGATTGGAGCGGGCGGGGGGCGAGGTCAATCCGGCCCCACCGGCGGGGCCCGACATGTCGCCCGGATGCGATCCCGGACCGCTCGGGCACCGCCGCCGCG
>CAZWWR010000338.1:0-2572 GCA_964637265.1 uncultured Jannaschia sp. | reverse complement strand
CCCTCGAGCCCGTCTCCCATGGGCCCGGCACGTCGGGGCGGCGGCCACTCCGGGCCCCCGCCCGGGGCGCGTCACCTGTTCCAGAGCCCCGCCTCCTCGTAGAAGCGGATCGCGCCGGGGTGGTACTCGACGCCGACGTCCTTGCTCATCACCTCCTGCGAGAAGCCGCTCCAGACGGGTCCGCCGGTCTCCAGCAGGCCGGGCGTCGCGTCGTGGAGCGCCTTGACCGCCACGTAGACCATCTCCTCGGGCGCGTCGGCGGAGGCGAAGAGTGTGTAGTCGTAGGCCACGACGTTGGTCGGCCCGTCGATGCCGGGGATGCCCGCGCTCTCGTCCACCACCTCGAAGTAGCTCTGGGGCAGCCATTCCTGCAGCCCGGCCAGCGCCTCCTCGCTGTCGTCGTAGCCGATGTAGCGGATGCCGAAGGAGGCGTCGAACTCGCGGCTGTTGGCGGCGCCGACGACGACGATGGTCACGTCCGTCGAGCCTTCGGCGAAGCTGTCCCACATGCGCGGGAAGTTGGGCACCTGAACGCCCTGCACGTCCTCCACGGTCATGCCCTCGGTGGCGAGGTAGCCGCGGGTCACGTAGTCGCCGAGCGCGCCGTCCGGGAAGACGGGCGCGCGCAGGCCGGCGAGGTCCTCGACGCCCTGCACGTCGCTGTCGCGGCGCACGACGTAGCTGTTGCGGAACGGCATGAGCGTGGCGACCATCTGCAGGTTCGGCAGCGGGCGACCCTCCGACATGCCGGTGCCGTTCACCGCGTAGAACAGCTGGACGACGTTGGAGATGCCGAACTCGAGCTCGCCCGCGTCCACGAGCGGCATGTAGTCGGCGGTGTTGGCGAGCTCCTGCGGGCGCATCTGGATGCCGGAGTTCTCGGAGACGGCGGCGGCGAGGGCGCGGCCGATCTGGCTGGTGCCGCCCCGCTGGGTGGAGCCGAGCGCGGCCACCTGGGCCAGCGCCGGCGCGGCGGCCATAAGCGATGCTGCGGCTGCGAGAAGCGCGTGTCGGATCATCGGGGTCTCTCCTTGGTTTCGGACATTCGGGGGCAACTTCCGGAGGGGCGGAACCCGGATTGCACATTTCGCCCCCCCTCCCGTTCCCGGCTCCCCCCGGCCCCGCCGCGCGCCCCGCGCCTGTGCGCGGGCACGCCGCGGCCTATCATCCGGGCGGAACTCGATGGGGAGGGGCGATCGTGGCGGACAGGGTGCTGATCGCGGGGATGGGGCCCGCGGGGCTGGTAGCGGGGCTGACGCTGGCGCGGGCGGGGGTGCCCGTGGCGCTCTTCGAGGCGGAGCCGGACCTGCCCACCGACCTGCGCGCCTCCACCTTCCACCCGCCGACGCTCGACATGCTGGCGCGGCTCGGCCTCGCCGACACGCTGGTCGAGCAGGGGCTGGTGGCGCCGCGCTACCAGTGGCGGGACCGGGCGACCGGCGAGGCGGCGACCTTCGACATGGGCTGCCTCGCGGGGCAGACGGGCTATCCGTACCGGCTGCAGTGCGAGCAGTGGAAGCTCACGCGCGCGGCGCGGGCCGCGCTCGAGGCGGAGCCGCTGGCGGAGACGTCCTTCGGCTGGGGCGCGGCGGGCGTGGAGCAGGACGCCGACGGCGTGACGCTCGTGCTGGAGCGGGACGGCGAGACGCGGAGGGAGCGGGGCGCGTTCCTCGTCGGCGCGGACGGGGCCTCGAGCGCGGTGCGCCGCAGCCTCGGGATCGCCTTCGAGGGGTTCACCTACCCGGAGCAGTGGGTGGTGGCCTCCACCCCCGTGGACTTCGCCGAGAAGCTCCCCGGGCTCGCGCCCGTCACCTACACGGCCGATTCCGAGGAGTGGTTCGTGCTGCTCCAGACGCGCGACCTGTGGCGCGTGCTGATCCCGGTGGAGGACGACGCGGACCCGGAGGTGATCCTCTCGGACGCGTGGATCGAGGCGAAGCTGCAGGGCATCGCGCCACATGAGGGGGCCTACCAGATCGCGCACCGGACGATCTACCGGGTGCATCAGCGGGTGGCGGAGCGCTACCGCGTGGGCCGGGCGGCCATCGTGGGCGACGCCGCGCACATCAACAACCCGCTGGGCGGCATGGGCATGAACGGCGGGATCCACGACGCGGTGAACCTGGCCCAGAAGCTGATCGCGGTGCTGCGCGACGGGGCGGACATGGACGCGCTGCTCGACCACTACTCCGAGCAGCGCCGCGCCATCGCCGAGGAATACGTGCTGACCCATACCCACAAGAACAAGCAGGTGATCGAGGAGCGGGATCCGGCGCGGCGCGCGGCGCATCTGGCCGGGCTCAAGCGGGTGGCGGAGACGCCCGGCGACCTGCTCGCCCATGTCCGCCGGGGGGCGATGATGGACGCGGTGGACAGGAGCATGGCCGTCCTGCCGTAGCGGGGCCGGGCCGGGACAACCCAGTCGGGGATGGGGCGGCCGCGGCCGGACGGCGCGGCCGATGGCGGGGCCCGACCGTCCCGGGCTCGACCCGGGATCTGCCGCCGCCGGGGGGGCCGGTCGGTGCGGGAACCTCCGGCGCGCGGGCCCGGTGTGGTGCAGGGCGAGGCCGGG
>CAZWWR010000337.1:0-2581 GCA_964637265.1 uncultured Jannaschia sp. | reverse complement strand
CCACGGCGTGGCGCAGACCCGCCGGGCGCTGATCTGGGGGCTGGCGCTGCCGGTGGCGGCGCTCGCGGGCGCGCTCCTCACGCCCTGGGCGCTGGCCCTCCTCCTCGCCTACCCGGCGCAGGTCGTCCGCCTGGCGCGGCGCGAGGGCTGGACGCGGGCGACGTTCCTGACCTTGGGCAAGATCCCCGAGGCGCAGGGCGCGCTGACCTACGCGCTGCGCCGCCTGGGCGGCAACCGCGCCCGGCTCATCGAGTACAAGTGAGCCCCGGCCGACCGGGCTCCCCGCCCCCCGGTCTCAGAGGCCGAAGAGCACCGCGATGCGGTCGAAGTGCAGCCAACAGGTCAGCGCGCCCACCGCGAGCCCGACCGTCAGGAACCCGAACTCGCCCCAGGCGTCCCACGCTTCGTAGCGGCGGGCGTAGGCCATGCGGAGCGGCGAGGTGACGAGGAGCGCCAGCCCCGGCGCCAGGATGGCGCCGAAGATGCCGACCTGCCAGGCGCCGAGGAGCATGAAGGCGGTCTGCGAGGCGGCGACCGCGCCCATCAGGATCATGTGCCGGCGCGAATCGCCCCGGACCAGCAGCATGGTGCCGGCGCCGACGAAGACGATCGCCGGCACGAACACCGCCGTCATCACCACCAGGATCGGCCCGGCGAGCGCGTAGCGGGGGTCGTAGAGGGTGTCGATCAGGTACGGCCCCGAGACCCCCAGCACGGCGTTGCCGAGGAGCGCCGTGCCGATCAGCAGCCGGCGCACGCGGAAGATGTTGCGCCGGTTGGCCTCGCTCTCGGACGGCGGCCGCATGCGGTAGAGCGGCATCGCCACCCGCGCGTTCAGCGACTGCGCGATGCCGAGCGCCAGCATCGCGAACAGCGCCCCGATGGTGTAGACGCCGAGCAGGTCGAGCGGGATGAAGGCGCCGAGGATGGCCTTGTCGGCGTGGTTGACGACGAAGCCGAAGGCGGTGCCGAGGAGCACGAACTTGCCGAAGTGGAAGAGCTCGCGCGCCGTCGCGGCATCCCAGTGGAAGGTGTTGCGCAGGCCCGGCAGGCCGTAGCGCATCAGGAGCTGCCGCGCCACCGAGCCCAGGAGACCGCCCAGCACCAGCGCCCAGACCGAGCGCAGGTACCAGGCGAAGGCGGCGATGATGACGATGCCCACCACCTGCGCCACGAGGTTCAGCGTGATCACCCGGCCGATCATCATGTGGCGGCTGGCGCTGAACACCTTGGTCGGCTGGAAGGCGCGGATGATCGCGGTCAGCCCCGCCACCGGCAGCAGCTGCGCCAGGAGCGGCTCGTCGTAGAGCTGCGCCACCGGCACCGCCAGGGCGCAGGTCAAGAGCCACAGGATCACCCCGCGGCCGACCTGGATGGTCCAGGCGGTGTTGAGGAAGTCCGGCTCGTCGGCGCGCGGGTTGTGGATGATCGAGGTGCGGATGCCGGTGTCCGACAGGAGCTGCAGCCCGGTCAGGAACACCTGCACGATGGCCATGATGCCGAACGCCTCGGGGAACAGGAGCCGCGTCAGGATCAGGTTCGAGGCGAGCTTGAGGCCGTTCTGGCCCACCATCTCGATCCCGGTCCAGAACGAGCTGCGGGCGGCGCGGGCCTTGAGGCCGTCGGCCCGGGAGAGGCTGCGGAGCCGGCCGATCACGCCCGTCCCGCCCGCATCGATCTGAACCATGCCGCCACCTTCACGCGCCCCGGGGGAGCCGCCGTCCGCGCATCCCGGGCGGACGGCCGGGCGAGCGATAGACCCGCCGCCCCGCAATATCCAGACAAGGCGTCACGGCAACGTTAAGTCCGAACGGAGCGTCGCGCGGCCGCCGCGGATCTCTCAGAAGCGCCGGCCGAGGCGCCACCAGGCCATCTTCAGCCGCTTCTTCAGGCGCGTGTTGGCCCGCGGCGCCCCCTCGCCCGCGGGCGGCTCGCCGAGAAAGTCGCAGACCGCCTCGAAGGTGACCTCCTCGAGGCGCAGGAACAGGCAGTCGTCGGGGCGATGGGCGAAGTACTCGGCCACCTCGCGGTTGTGGCGCTCGTAGCGCGCGAGCCAGACGTCCTCGTGCCCCTTCGGATGGGGCACGCCGTAGATCGCCTGGTGCAGCGCGTTGGGCCAGCCGTCGAAGTCCTTCACGGCGGAGGCGATCCAGGCCTCGGGGTCGCGGGTGACGTGGATGAACCTCGAGCCCGGGAAGGCGGCATCGAGGCTCCGGTAGAGCACCGGCCACGGCGTGTCCTTGGCGGCGTCATAGCGGGCGGCGAGGTCGAGCGCCTGCGCCTCGATCTCGGCCATGCCGACCTCGGGCCGGGCGGCGAGGTTGCGGAACTGGTGGTAGCCCGCCACCCGGTAGCCCTGCCGCTCGAGGATCACCCCGAGCGTCGTCGTGCCGGTCTTCTGGAAGCCGATCCCGAACACCTTGCGCCTGGCCATCGCCTGCTCCTTCGCTGCCGCTGCGCGCGCCCTGCCCTACTGCACCGCCGCCTGCCGCATCGCCGCGAGGCCGCGCTCGACATGCGCCTTGTCCGCGGTGACGAAGTCCGGC
Organism: uncultured Jannaschia sp.; assembly: GCA_964637265.1. Taxonomy (GTDB): domain Bacteria; phylum Pseudomonadota; class Alphaproteobacteria; order Rhodobacterales; family Rhodobacteraceae; genus Jannaschia. The sequence goes on along the minus strand of CAZWWR010000337.1, from coordinate 35 downwards.
CGGTCGGTGACGACCGCCTCGCCCGCGCGGAACGC
>CAZWWR010000336.1:0-2581 GCA_964637265.1 uncultured Jannaschia sp. | reverse complement strand
CGCCGCGGCGGGCAGGCCCGGCCGCGCCATCCGGTCGTCGGCCGCGGCGTCCCGACTGATGCGCGCCAGCAGCGTCGCCGCGGCCCCCTCCCGCCGCCCGCCGATCAGGGCGAGCATGTAGTGCAGGTCGGCGAAGACGAGGCAGCCGTCGCCGGAGCGTCGCTCGGCGAGGTCGGCGAGCTCCTCCCAGCGATCGCCCACCGCCACCCCGTCGAGCTCGAGCCGCATCAGCAGCGAGGCGGCGTTGGAGAGGTCGCGATAGTCGTCCGTCCGCTCGGCCCGGATCTCGGCGTCGTAGAGGGCCAGAGCCTCGCCCGAGCGCCCGAGGTCGAGCAGCATGAGGGCCCGGTGCCACCAGACATGGTAGCGGAAGTTGTTGCAATGCGCCCAGGCCGCCTCGCGCCCGTCGAGCCAGGCGAGCCCCGCCGCGGCGTTCCCGCGCATGTCGTGGACATGGGCGACCGCATGGAGCCCCCAGGCGTCGTCGGCCGCCGCCTCGAGCCCGGCCCGGCCCCGCGCCTCGGCCAATGAGTGCTCCCCCGTCTCCTCCAGGGCGAAGGCATGGCAGCCCAGCACGTAGCCCCGGGCCGGATGATCCGCGCCATAGGCCGGCAGGGCGGCCTCGATCGAGGCGCGCATCCCGCAGGCGTCGCCGAGGACGAATCGGATGGCGTGGCCGATCTTGAGCGCAAGCGCGTCGTTCGGTTCGCGCCGGAGCACCGCCTCGATCCGGTCCACCGCGGCGGCGGGATGGCCGTCGAGCCAGGCGCCCAGCGCCTCGAGGTAGCCCGCCTCCCGCGGCGAGACGGGGTTCGCGCCGACCGACCGGCGCGCGGCGTCGAGCGCCCCGCGGGCGACCTCGACGAGCTCGCGCCGACCCAGCATGAGGGAGAAGAGCCCCTTGGCCGCATGGGCCGCCGCGAGGTCCGGATCGGCCTCCAGCGCGGCGGCGAGATGCACCGGGGCGTCCGCCCCATGCGCGAGGAACGAGAGCGCCATGGCATCCCAGGCCGCGACGGCCTCGGGAGACCGGGTGGTGAGCGCGCAGCCGAACCGGTCGTGACCCATGGGATCCCTCCTCGGACACCGATCCCATCGGACTGCCAGGCGGACAGCCCGCAGGGAAGCGTCGTACCGCCCCGATGATGGGGATGTGAACTGCGACCGGCGCCGCTGTCCGGCGCCGTTCTGAGATCCTTATCTGGCCGGCGGCTCTTCGCTGACCCCGTTGGCGGCGTGGAGGTGGGCGTAGAGGGTGGGCTTGGAGATCCCCATCGTGGCGCAGATAAGGGCTGATGGGCATTTGGCGGTTCTCGTAGAGGCGCACCACGAGAGCCGGCGGTCGGCGTCGAGCGAGTGGCGGCGCTCGCCCTTGCGGCCTCGGGCGCGGGCGGCGGCGGGGCCGGCCTGGGTGCGATCCTGGATCAGCGTGGGCTCGAACGCCGCCGGCGCGCCGAAGATGTCGAAGGTGAGCCACCCGCCGGGGGTGGTGATGGCAAGGCTCTCGATGAGCGAGCGCGGGCCCGCACGCCCCTCCTCGAGCCAGGCGATGAGATCCTTGAGCGAGTGGCCGAGCCGGTCGAGGAGCCGGACCACGGGCGTGTCGCCCGCGCGCAGGACGGCTCTGTTGCGCAAAGGGGGCTGGCGGGGGGGGATTCACGTTGCGGATGCAGCGTGACGGCCGGGGGGCGTGAGCGAGCCGACACCCCCGACCCACGAGACCCTGAACCGGCGGGGCTGCGACGAGGCGCTCGAGCGGCGCGGCTCGCTCGCGATCTGGCTCGATCCCGCGACGGCCTGGGGAGGGTAGGCCCACCGGGAAGCGTGGCCGCCGACGGAGCCACGGCGACGCGGCGATCCAGAGCCGTCCGACGCGGAAGAGCGGGTTTCGGCATGGCGCTTCGGCAGTCGACCGGGTTCGTGGAGAGCCTGCTGCGGCCGATCGGCCTGGACTGGAGCGGGCCCGACTTCGGCACGCTCCGCCGCCGGCAGAGAACCCCGGCCGTGGACATCCCGCACCGGGGCTCGAACGGCCCGCTGCACCTGCCGATCGACGGCACCGGCATCGAGGTCGAAGGCGAGGGCGAATGGAACGCCCGCAAGCACGGCGGCGCGCGACGAGGCGCTGCGGGCGTCACGCCATCTTGGCCGCGCGATCCGGAGAGGATGGAGCGGCCATCGCCGCCGAAGCCGCGCGGAGACGAAGATGCCCTGCATGAAGCCGATGGGTCGGCGGCTCATGGCGCGGGACCTCGATCGTCGGGTCGCGGAGACCCATGTCGGAATCGCCGCGCCCTACCGCTTCACCGCCCTCGGCATGCCCGTCACCAAGGCCATGGGATCAGTCCGCCCGGGGAAGCGGAAACCCCGACCAACCGGCGATCTGCGCAACAGGGTCCGGTCGCATCGTCGCGCCGAACCGGGCCAGGACTTCCGCGTCGATGCTGTCCGTCTTGGCGAGCCGCCCCATGACATCGGCGAAGCGTCGGAACCGGCAGGGGTTGACCACGGCCCCGAAAGACGCATGCGGCATCGGCCCAGACCCTGCCCGGAGCTTTCCACGCGGGAGGCACTCCGGGGA
>CAZWWR010000335.1:0-2651 GCA_964637265.1 uncultured Jannaschia sp. | reverse complement strand
CGCCTGGCGGGGCTGGGAGACGGGGGGCGAGGCGACGCTGCGCCCGGGCGACTGGGCCGCGCTGCGCTTCACGCTGTGGCAGGCCGCGGTCTCCGCCGCCCTCTCCGTCCTCCTCGCCGTCCCGGTCGCGCGGGCGCTGGCGCGGCGGCGCTTCCCCGGGCGCGGGCTGCTCGTCCTGCTGCTGGGGGCGCCCTTCATCCTGCCGGTGATCGTCGCCGTGCTGGGCCTCGTCGCGCTCTTCGGGCGCTCAGGGCCGATCGCCACCGCCTTCGCCGCCCTCGGCTGGGAGGCGCCCGCGATCTATGGACCGCAGGGCGTGATCCTCGCGCACGTGTTCTTCAACCTGCCCCTCGCCACGCGGCTGATCCTCCAGGGCTGGGCCACCATCCCCTCGGAGCGGCTGCGCCTCGCCGCCTCGCTGGGCCTCGGCCCGCGGGACGTGTTCCGACACCTCGAATGGCCGATGCTTCGGGCGGTCTGCCCGGGCGTCTTCCTCGTGATCCTGCTGATCTGCACGACCTCCTTCGCGGTCGCCCTCGCACTCGGCGGCGGCCCCCGGGCGACCACGGTGGAGCTCGCCATCTACCAGGCCTTCCGCTTCGACTTCGACCTCGGCCGCGCCGCCCTGCTCGGGGGCATCCAGCTCGCGCTCGGGGCCGTCGCGGCCCTGCTGACGCTCCGCCTCGCGCTGCCGTCCGGAATGGGCGCGGGGCTCGATCGGGTCGCCGAGCGGTGGGACGCGGGCGGCCGGGGCGCGCGGCTGCTCGACGGCGCGTGGATCGCGCTCGCCGCGCTCTTCCTCCTCGCGCCCATGGCCCTCGTGCTGGGCGACGGGGCGCTGCGGGTGGCCTCCCTTCCCGGTCCGGTCTGGGCGGCGGCTGCGCGGTCGCTCGTGCTCGCGCTGTCGGCGGCGGTGATCGCCTCCGCCACGGTCCTCGCGCTCGGCTTCGCGATCACGCGGAGCCGGGCGGGGGGCGCGGTGGAGGCGCTGGTGATGCTGACGGTGGTCGCCTCGCCCCTCGTGCTGGGCACCGGGCTCTACCTGCTGCTCCTGCCCGTCGCCAACCCGGTCGCGCTCGCGCTTCCGGTGACGCTCCTCGTCAACGTGCTGCTCGCGCTGCCCTTCGCGCTCCGCGCCGTGCTTCCCGCGCTGCGGGAGCTGCAGGCCGACTGGGCGCGCCTCGCCGCGTCGCTCGGCATGGGCGGGCTCGCCTGGCTGCGGCTCGTGGCGCTGCCGCGGCTGCGGGGTCCTCTCGGCTTCGCGGCGGGGCTCACGGCGGCACTCGCGGCGGGCGATTTGGGCGTGATCGCCCTCTTCGCCGCCCCCGATCAGGCGACGCTGCCGCTCGCCGTCTATCAGCTCATGGGGAGCTACCGGATGGAGGAGGCCCGCGCCGCGGCGACGCTCCTCGTGGCGCTGTCGCTGGGGCTCTTCTGGCTGTTCGAGAGGCCCGGCCGTGGCGCGCGCTGATCTCGGGCTCGACGGGCTCGCGCTGCGGCGGGGGGCGTTCACGCTCCATGCCGACGTCCTCGTGCCCGCCTCGGGCGTCACGGCGGTGATGGGCGCGTCCGGGTCGGGCAAGTCCACGCTGCTCGACGCCGTGGCGGGCTTCCTCGCCCCCGAAGCCGGACGGATCCGCGTGGGCGAGGCCGTGATCACGGACCTGCCCCCCGGCGCGCGGCCCGTCTCGATCATCTTCCAGGACAACAACCTCTTCCCGCATCTCGACGTGATCACGAACGTCGCGCTGGGCCTGCGGCCCGACGCGCGGCTCTCGGACGAGGAGCGCGACGCCTGCCTGCGGGCTCTCGCGCAGGTCGGGCTGGAGGGGTTCGCCGACCGCCTCCCGCGGGACCTGTCGGGCGGGCAGCGGAGCCGGGCGGCGCTCGCGCGGGCGCTGCTCCGGGAACGGCCGTGGCTGCTGCTGGACGAGGCGGTGTCGGCCCTCGGGCCGCGGCTCCGGGCGGAGATGCTGGAGCTGGTCCGGGAGACGGCCGCCACGCGTGGGATGGCGGTGCTGATGGTGAGTCACCACCCTGAGGACGTCGCGCGGATCGCGGAGCGGATCTGCGTGGTGGCGGACGGGCGGGTGGCCGCGCCGGAGGATGCGGGCGGGGTGCTCGCCGATCCGCCCGAGGCGCTGCGGGATTACCTGGGGTAGCCCCATTCCGGGGCAACTCTCGGAGGCCCCGAACCCGGAATGTACGAAACGGGGCAGGCGCCGGGCCCGGGGTCGCGGAGACCCGGGGCCCGGCGGGGGAGCTCACTCGGCGGGCGTGCGGCCCTGCTCGCGCAGCTTGATGGCCGCCTTCTTGTGCGGCGCCCAGATGCGCTTGTTCGTGAGGTAGAGGAGCACCGTCAGCAGCGTCAGCATGATCACGGCGACGAGGCCCATCTGCTTGCGCGCGACGAGCTTCGGCTCGGCCGTCCACATGAGGAAGGCGGAGACGTCCTTCGACATCGACACGAGGTCGTTCGGCGCGCCGTCGTCGAACTCCACCCAGCCGTCGTCGAGCGGCGGGGCCATGGAGATCCAGCCGCCCGGGAAGGCCTCGTTCTCGTAGAGGACGGTGCCCGCCACCTCCTGCGTCTCGCCGGTGTAGTAGACGAGCAGCGAGGCGATGTACTCCGCCCCGCCCATGCCGTTGAC
>CAZWWR010000334.1:0-2661 GCA_964637265.1 uncultured Jannaschia sp. | reverse complement strand
CCATCGGCTCGATGATGGCGCTGGCGGGCCGCGGGCGGGAGCGGCGCGAGGGCACCCGGATGGGGCTCTGGGGCGCCGCGCAGGCCGTGGCCGCGGGGTTCGGCGGGCTCGCCGGCGCGCTCATGGCCGATCTGGCGCGGCCCGTGTTCGGGGACGCGACCGGCTTCGGCGCGGTGTTCCTCGCGGAGGCCGCGCTCTTCCTCTTCGCCGCGGCGCTCGCGCTCCGCCTCGTTCCACGCGGAGGCCGCGCGCCGGTCCCGCAGCTCGTCCCGGGAGAATGACCATGCTCGATGTCGTCGTCGTGGGGGGCGGGCCTTCGGGCGCCACCGCCGCCGAGGATCTGGCCCGCGCGGGCCGCAAGGTGGCCCTGATCGACAAGGCGGGCCGCATCAAGCCCTGCGGCGGCGCGATCCCGCCGCGCGCCATCAAGGACTACCGCATCCCCGAGGATCAGCTCGTCGCGCGGATCACCACGGCGCGGATGATCTCGCCGACGGGGCGGCGCGTCGACATCCCGATCGAGGACGGCTTCGTCGGCATGGTCGACCGCGGCCCCTTCGACGAGTTCCTGCGCGCCCGCGCCGCGGAGGCCGGCGCCGAGCGTCACACCGGCACCTTCCTGCGGGTCGAGCGCGACGAGGCGGGCCCCAAGGTGATCTACCGCGACAAGGAGACGGGCGAGGAGCGCGCCGTGCCCTGCCGGCTGGTGATCGGGGCGGACGGCGCGCGGTCGGGCGTGGGCCGGGCCGAGGTCGAGGGGGGCCGCGAGATCCCCTACGTGATCGCCTATCACGAGATCGTCCGCGCCCCCGGGCCGGTCGGCGAGTACCACCCCGACCGCTGCGACGTCGTCTATGACGGGCGGATCTCGCCCGACTTCTACGGCTGGGTGTTCCCGCACGGGAAGACGGCGAGCATCGGCATGGGCACGGCCGAGCCGGGGGCGGACCTGAAGGCCGCGACGGCCGACCTGCGCGCGCGCTCGGGGCTGGCGGGCTGCGAGACGGTGCGCCGCGAGGGGGCGCCGATCCCGCTCAAGCCGCTCGAGCGGTGGGACAACGGGCGCGACGTGGTGCTCGCGGGGGATGCCGCGGGCGTGGTGGCCCCCTCCTCGGGCGAGGGCATCTTCTACGCGATGTTCGGCGGCCGGGTGGCGGCGCAGGCCTGCGAGAAGGTGCTCGCCACCGGCAAGGCGAAGCATCTCGCCCACGCGCGCCGCGCCTTCCTCAAGGAGCACAAGGCCGTCTTCAAGATCCTCGGCGCCATGCAGGACGCCTACTACAAGTCCGACGAGCGGCGGGAGCGGTTCGTCACCCTGTGTCATGATGTCGACGTGCAGCGCCTCACCTTCGAGGCGTATATGAACAAGGAGCTCGTGCACGCACGGCCCTTGGCGCACATCAAGATCGGGGTGAAGAACGTGGCTCATCTGCTCGGACTGGTGCCGGCCGTGCCGCGCCGCGAGGTACCCAGAATGGCGCGCGCATGAGCCTCATTCCGGCCTGGAACGCCGGGGCGCTCGCCCCGGTCGACAAGCTGGAGGTCCACCGCCGCGGCCTGCGCCACCCGGCCATCTCGGTCTTCGTGATGCGCGGCAACACCGTGCTGCTGCAGCGCCGGGCGGCGAGCAAGTACCACTGCGCCGGGCTCTGGGGGAACACCGTCTGCACCCACCCCCACTGGGGCGAGGAGATGGCCGACGCCGCCCGGCGCCGCCTGCGCGAGGAACTGGGCATCGAGGGGCTGTCGCTCAGGCCGGCCGCGGTCGTGGAGTACCGCGCCGAGGTGGGCGGCGGCATGATCGAGCACGAGGTCGTGGACGTGTTCCTCGCCGACGCGCCGGACGACCTCGTCGTGGTGCCGAACCCCGAGGAGGTCGCCGAGATCCGCTGGGCCGACCTGTGGGATCTGAGGGCCGAGGCGTTCCGGCACCCGGACCGCTTCGCGCCGTGGCTCCGGATCTACCTCAGCGACCACATGGACCGGATCTTCGGCGTGCTGAACCGCGCCTGACGGGCCGGCGGGCCGCCCGGCCCGGACGATCGTCCGTCGATCGGGGGGCGCGTTCGCACCCTGCCCCATCCTCCCGGCGGCTGCGGCGGTGGCCGACGATCACCCCGACCCGGCACATATCCATGAGGGCGGTTCCTCCCGCTGAAAAAGTGGGGGCGCTGGGGACGTGGCCGAACGGATCGGGGCGGCCCCGCCGTCGGGTGATCCGGTGGCCCGACGTGGAACCCGATCCTCCCGTCCGGGTCCCGCATGGGGCGTGGGCGGCTGCGATCCCGGAGACGGGGGCCGTGAGGCAGCGCCGCAAGCCGCCGGCCCACCCGGGCGAGAGCCTCCCGACGGGACCTAGCGCCGCTCCCCGCCCGGCTCCCGCGCCGGACCGGCGCGGCGGGCGACGAAGGGGAGCGCGCCGATCAGGAGGAAGATCCGCGTCAGGTGGTGGAGCCCGACGAAGAGCGGGTCGAGCCCGAGCGCCAGCGCCACGGCGGCCATCGCCTCCACCCCGCCCGGCGCGAAGGCGACCGTCACGAGGTCGAGCGGCAGCCCGGTGAGCGGCACGACGGCCAGCGCCGCGATCAGCGCCACGGCGCAGGCGAGCCCCGTCTGGGCGAGGCCGAGGCCGCCGAGGCGCACGACCTCGCCGCCGGTGAC
>CAZWWR010000333.1:0-2669 GCA_964637265.1 uncultured Jannaschia sp. | reverse complement strand
TCTGGAACGCGCGCGGGTTGCCGAACTCGTCGATCATCACCGAGTGGTCGATCACGAGGTCGACGGGGTTGAGCGGATTGATCTTCTGCGCGTCGCCGCCGAGGCCCACGATCCCGTCGCGCATCGCGGCGAGGTCGACCACGGCCGGGACGCCGGTGAAGTCCTGCATCAGCACGCGCGCCGGGCGGTAGGCGATCTCGCGGGGGTTCTTGCCCCCCTTCTCGGCCCATTCCGCGAAGGCCCGGATGTCGTCGGTCGACACGGTGCGGCCGCCGTCCTCGAAGCGGAGCAGGTTCTCGAGCACGACCTTCAGCGCGGCCGGGAGCTTCGAGAAGTCGCCCAGACCGGCGCCGGTCGCGGCGTCGATGGAATAGTAGGCGACCGTCTGCGCGCCGCTCGTCAGGTCGCGGCGCGTCTTGGCGGTGTCGGTTCCGACGGTGATGGGCATGGGCGGTCCTCCGGCCGGGATGAGCGTTCCCCGACCGTGTGCATCAGGCCCCGCAACGGATCAACCGAATTCGGCATACTGTGGCATACCAACTTGACGCATCGCGGGGAAACGATTGCCTCGCAGGTATTTGCGGCCGCAAGGGGCGATGCGAAAGATGGTCGCGGGGATCAGGCGGAGGCCCGGAGCACCTCGCAGACGGCCTCGTGCGGCACCTCCTCGGCGACGAAGGCCCGCCCGATGTCGCGGGCGAGCACGAAGCGGAGGCGCCCGTCGACGACCTTCTTGTCCTGCGCCATGAGGCCCAGAAGCGCATCGGCGTCGGGCAGGCCCCCGATCTCGGAGAGGCGGACGGGCAGGCCGAGGCCGGAGAGATGCGCGCCCACCCGGCTCGGGGCCTCCTGCGGGCAGAGGCCCAGCCGGGCGCTCAGGTCGAAGGCGAGCTGGCACCCGACCGCGACGGCCTCGCCGTGGAGCAGGCGGTCGGAGTAGCCCGTCGCCGCCTCGAGCGCGTGGGCGAAGGTGTGCCCGAGGTTGAGGAGCGCGCGGTCGCCGGCCTCGGTCTCGTCCCGGGCCACGATCCCGGCCTTCATCTCCACGGAGCGGCGGACCGCGTGGATGCGCGCCGCGTCCCGCCCCTCGAGGAGATCGGCGGCGTTCGCCTCGAGCCACGCGAAGAAGGCCGCGTCGCCCAGCAGCCCGTACTTAGCCACCTCGCCGTAGCCCGCCAGCGCGTCGCGGCGGGGCAGCGTGTCGAGGAGGTCGGTATCCGCGAGCACGAGGCTCGGCTGGTGGAAGGCGCCCACGAGGTTCTTGCCGTGGCGCGTGTTGATCCCCGTCTTGCCGCCCACGGAGCTGTCGACCTGGGCGAGCAGGGTCGTGGGGATCTGAACGAAGCGGACGCCGCGCCGGAGCACGGCCGCCGCGAAACCGGCGAGGTCGCCGATCACGCCGCCGCCCAGCGCCACGACCACGTCGCCCCGCTCGCAGCGGGCGTCGAGCAGCCACTCGACGCAGCGCTGGAGCTGCTCCCAGGACTTGGTGGCCTCGCCCGGAGGAAGCTCGAGCGCCGGGGCCTCGATCCCGCCGAGGCCCTCGCGGAGGCGGCCCAGATGCAGCGCCGCCACGCGGGCTTCCGTCAGCACGAAGACCCGCCGGCGGCGCAGGAGCGGCCCGATCCGCGCGCCGGCCTCGCCCGTGAGCCCCGGGCCCACCAGCACGTCGTAGGCCCGCTCCCCCAGCGGCACGTGCACCCGCTCAGCCATCCAGCACCCCCGCGCCGCGCAGCGCGGCCTCGACCCGATCCACCATGTCGGCGATCGCGTAGTGCGGCTCCGCGTCCACCACAAGGCGGGCGCGGGCGTAGTCGGGCGCCCGCGCCTCCGTCAGCTCCTCGAGCCGGCCGCGGGGGTCGGGGACGTCGAGCAGGGGGCGCCCGGGCCGGCCCCGGACGCGCGACCAGAGGAGCGACGCGGGCGCGCGCAGCCAGACCGAGACGCCCCGCGCGTCGATCTCCGCGCGGTTGGCCGGCCGCAGGAACGCCCCGCCGCCGGTGGCCACGACCTGCGGCCCCTCGGCCAGCAGGCGGCGGAGCACCTCGGCCTCCCGGTCGCGGAAGAAGGCCTCGCCGTCGCGGGCGAAGATCTCGGGGATGCGCATCCGGGCGGCGGCCTCGATCTCGGCGTCGGAATCGCGGAACGGCACGCCGAGCCGCGCGGCGAGCGCCTGACCCACGGCCGTCTTGCCGCTGCCCATCATGCCCACCAGCACCACCGGACGCGATAGACGCAGCATGGCCACTCCCCCCTGCGGGACGGCATGGCGCCCCTGCCCGTCGATTGCAAACCCCCCGCACAGCGGCCATTGTGAACGGGCGCGACCGGCCGGAGAGCCGGGTGCGGAGGCGACGGACGAGGCGGCGGACGAGGCGGCGGGCGACGGGCCCCCGGGCCGATGGGCGACGGGCGGGCGACGGGCGAGCGACGACAGGCAACGGGACGAGGCGGGCAAGCACATGCTGCGACTGCTCAAATGGAGCGCGATCCTCGCCGTCCTCGGCGCGGTGGGGCTCCTCGGATACTCCTACATCCTGCGGCCCGAGACGGCCCCCGTCACCGAGACGATCACGATCGATGCGCAGTGAGGCGGCCGCCGGGGCGCTGGCCCTGTGGCTCGCGGCCGCAGCCCAGGCGCCCGCGGCCGGGGCGGACGCGGAGCGCGG